>NZ_JBJQJO010000001.1:0-465879 GCF_046487395.1 Escherichia sp. WS1450 | reverse complement strand
GTTTCCTGTATGAACTTCTGAGCGTTTTCTTTATCTACGGCTCTTAAAATGGTCAGTCCGTCATTACTGGCGGATTTTACTATAACCTCCACATCGTCATATCGTTTTCTGGTACGGCGAGACATTTCCTGTTGTAGAGCAGGTACAGAGCCTTTTGGCATTTTGCTGAATTTTTCTTTAGCGATACAGATTTCAATACGCATAAAAATCCCTCTACACTGTTTTTGTATACAGTATTATTTTTAACTGTATGGATAAACAGTGTCAAGAGGAACGGAACGCCAAAAGGTGATGTGTTTTTGTTACCATTATTTACAAATAGAAAAACCCCAGACTGTGAAATCTGGGGTTTTTATAAAGTGCACGTGCATTTCACGTGTATATTTTTGTCTTGTTCAGGTCTGTTTGTTGTCTGGTCAGTGTCCGTAATTATCTGTTTTTATTGTCGATGTCCGGTTGCAGTCCTGTCAAAAATGGTGGAGCTGGCGGGAGTTGAACCGGCGAGCCTTTCGGCTCCCCCATGCGCCCCACAATAATTCATATGTGCGCGTGCATACGAGAAAAAACACTTGTTATATCTGCTAAAGCTGCATCAGCCTTTCCACCAGTTGTTCTTTACGGGCAACGAGCCAGCCGTGTTGCTCCAGATAAAATTTAAACCGTTCCAGAGTGCATACCATCGCATCGGCGGGGACTTTTTCTGTGAACTCTACCTGACCGTGTTTATCAAAGTGGATCAGTAATGCGCATCCATCATTTGGGGTGGGTGAGTTTTGTGTTGCTGGTGGTTGTTTTTGGCTGAAATAACAGTCTTCCAGTTTTTCGAACACTTCCCATGCCTGATCGGTTTCGAGCATTTTGGCATGGCGGGCTGCGCCACGTTCTGTCCAGAGGATAAGGGAGCGGGCATTTTTACCAACTAACCCGATTGTTTCGGGTCTGTTCTTAAACTCGCGTAATTCGTTTTTTTCAATTTTAAAGTAATGCTTTCCTACCACGAATCGCGTCGTGTTGTTCAGAAAGTTATCAGAAATGTTTTTGATTTTTGTTCCGTATAACTGCGCCAGAAGTTCAGTTGTAATAACGGGGACCTGGTTGTGGGTGATTGCAGGAAGAGTGTCGACAGAAATTTGAGTGGGCATAACGATAACTCCGTACATTTGAAAATTATCGCCACCTTCAGGTTCCAATCATCATGGTGGCGAACTGTGCGGGGTTGGAACTACCGGGTACGGAAACCGGCGAGCCTTTCGGCTCCCCCACACAGCCCGCCATAAATCGCGAATGTGACTGTGCAAACGATATGAAAAAAGACGCGGGCGCGTCTCATATCGCTCCGTAAACATCCGGGGTTCCAATCCCGACGCCAGATTTTGCTGACGCGTTGGAAATATAGCCCCGGAGGATAAAAACTGTCAACGGGTAAAAAATTTCCGTTATCAGGAATGTATAAAATTAAAGCAATCGATCAAAAAATCCTTTCTGCAAAACTAAAAAAGATTTCAATAAAATCAGGCAGTTAAAAACGCTGAAAAACGGTATAAAAAAGCATCTCAAAATCCTGTTTTTTCTTTCAGATACAATATCTTATTTGATTTTTTAAAACCTGCCAGTGTGGTACATGGATATCGATACCACCGCCAATTATAAGCTGGGCGGTGCACAGCAACACGATAGCGTACGCCTCGATCCGTGGGTGTTTATGTTCTCAGCAGGATATCGTTTTTAATTCCGCACAAAAACGACCCCGTAATATACGGGGTCAATAAGGACATGGTATAAAGGGTATTATTTCTTCGCTTCTACGCCATCAGTTTCAGAGCGAATTAAAAATTTCTCAGTTGTTTGCGGAATATGCTGAATCAGCCAGTCGGCCATTTCTTTTTCCTCATTTAAAATCGCTTCGATGGTTGGAATTGAAGCTGTATCACCGGCATTTTTTGCTGCTGCTAATAGTGAGGTGTAACAGGCGATTTCAAATTGCTCGAAGACATATCCGCTAATAGAGCCTTTGACTATTTCATCAGAAGGGAATATACCACCGATTGACTGCCCAAGCGCAGCCATTTTACTCATGGAATCTTTAATGACTGAACGTGAAATGTCATTACGATCAAGAATAGTTTCCAGTTGAACAATCTGGTTTTTGGTTTCACTAAGATGTTGTTCAATACGAGCGCGTAGTTCAGGATAATTATCTATACGACTAGCCATGGATTCAAGCATAGATTCGGCTTGCTTTTCCATTGCGTGGGCGTCACGTAACCAGTCATGATAATGTTCAATACGATTCATGAAAATGTCCTCTTTATAAAATGACTAAAAGTTAAAGTTCATATTTCAGGCTTTATTTTCGGCTTTCTTATTTACGTTATTAAGTGCCAGATCAGTCAGTTTGATGTCGGTGGCCTTTTCTTCTTCCAGGGTTTCTTTCAGAAGCTTCGCTGCTTTACGATAACCTAATTGTTCAGCCAGCGTTGCTAAGGTCCCGTAACTGGCGATCTCATAGTGCTCGACCTTCTGTGCAGCGGCAATCAGTGCGGCATCACGCACTTCGTTTTTCTCGGTGCTTTCGATGACCTCATTAGCTTCATCAATTAGACCTTCCATTGCCACACATTTCATGCGCTTAATTTTCAGGTTCGATTCGGACTCCACAACTTGATCAATACGTTCAATCTGTCCATGAGTTTCCTCGAGGTGCGCATGAAAAGCCTGACTTAATTTTTCGTTTGATGTTGCTCTTGCGAGTTTTGCCAGTGCCCGGGTTAATTGTTTTTCTGCGCTGTAGGTATCTGAAAGCAGGTGAATAAATACATCTTCAATGGTCTTCATATTCATATTTTTCTCCAGTGAAATCACTGCGAGCCATACGGCCCGCAGATGCAATTATCTTTATCAGCTGATATTAATAATTAACGGTGAATCAGGATTTGCCTGATTTATTACCACCGCTTTGTTGACCGCCTTTTTTACCCGCTTCAGATGCGCGTTGCGGATCATTTTTAAAATTACCGCCGCTATGCTGACCGCCTTTACGGCCAGCGTCGGATGCCTTTTCACGGTCTTCGGCGAAATTTCCTGAACCACCACGATGTTCGGCCATGTTATTTCTCCCGTTGCGTTGCATTGTTTCATTAATATGAGTGTTGTGTGTCGACACTCATTAAAATTAGTCGCTAATGAAAATTAGTCAAATTAAGCGCAACGAGAAGAAAGAGGGAAAATATATTATGAGGAACATTCTGGATATATTAACAATTGCCTGAGGAATAAGTGACTTAGAGAAAATTATTTATTTTACTGGTGTTATGTTGCGGGATTAATTTGTTTGATTATATTACTGTTGGGCGGAAAAAAGACGTAAGTTGACGTTCGACAGGGGTAAGCGAAACGGTAAAAAGATAAATAATAAATGAATTTAGGATTTTTCCAGCTTCGTTAAAGAAAGTTAAAATGCCGCCAGCGGAACTGGCGGCTGTGGGATTAACTGCGCGTCGCCGCTTTCATCGGTTGTACAAAAGCTTTCAGTGCCGCCAGCATTTTCTCTGGCTCATTAATATGTTGCTCGATGATTTTAACGATGGCCGAACCAGAAATCGCGCCCGCAGCTCCTGCATCAATCGCTGCTTTTACCTGATCCGGGGCGGAAATACCAAAGCCCTGCAATGGAGGCGCAGCATTGTATTCTTTCAGCTTCGTGACCAGATGATTGAGGGGTAACGCGGCGCGGTTTTCTGCGCCGGTCACGCCCGCACGTGACAATAAATAGGTGTATCCACGACCGTAGGAGGCTATCTGGCGCAGCAAATCATCGTCGGCATTCGGCGGGCAAATAAAGATAGGTGCGACATTATGACGCAACGCGGCCTGGCGGAAGGGAGCGGACTCTTCCACTGGCACATCGGCAACCAGCACCGAATCGACGCCGACTTTCTCGCACTGGGCATAAAACTCATCAATGCCTTTGTTAAACACCAGGTTGGCATACATCAAAAGGCCGATGGGAATGGTCGGGTGCTTCTGGCGAATCAGTGCCAGCATCTCAAAGCACTGTGCCGGGGTCACACCTGCCGCAAAGGCACGCAGTGTGGCGTTTTGAATCGTCGGGCCATCCGCCAGTGGGTCGGAGAAGGGGATACCTAACTCCAGCGCGTCAGCACCGGCTTCAATTAGCGTGTCGATAATTTTCAGCGACTGCTCAATGCCCAGATCACCGAGCGTGACGAAAGGAACGAATGCGCCTTCTTTGCGCTCCTTCAACTGGGCAAACAGAGATTCGTAGCGTTCCATCAGATTTCCCCTCGAGCTTTCAAAATATCGTGAACGGTGAAGATGTCTTTATCGCCGCGACCGGAAAGGTTAACCACCAGTAGCTGCTCTTTTTCCGGGTTTTCGCGCATCATTTTCAGCGCATGGGCCAGGGCGTGGGAGGACTCCAGCGCCGGGATAATCCCTTCGTGCAGGCAGAGTGTTTTGAAGGCTTCCAGTGCTTCATCATCGGTAATTGACACATAATCAGCGCGCCCAGTGCTGTTGAGATACGCGTGTTGTGGGCCGACAGACGGGAAATCCAGTCCGGCAGAAATGGAGTAAGATTCTTCAATCTGCCCGTCTTCGGTTTGCATCATCGGCGCTTTCATACCGAAATAGATGCCCACGCGACCATGTTTTAACGGTGCGCCGTGCTCGCCGGTTTCGATACCGTGACCGCCAGGCTCCACACCAATCAGGCCGACGTCGGTTTCGTTGATGAAATCAGCAAACATGCCGATGGCATTTGAACCGCCGCCAACACAAGCGATAACCGCATCCGGCAGGCGACCTTCTCTTTCCAGAATCTGTGCTTTGGTTTCTTCGCCAATCATCCGCTGGAACTCACGGACAATGGTCGGATAAGGATGTGGGCCAGCTGCGGTGCCCAGCATATAGTGCGCGGTTTCATAACTGCCGGACCAGTCGCGCAGCGCCTCATTACAGGCATCTTTCAGCGTCGCGGAACCGCTATGCACCGGGATCACTTCCGCGCCCATTAAATGCATACGAAAAACGTTAGGCGACTGGCGTTCAACGTCTTTGGCACCCATATAAATACGGCATTTCAGGCCGAGCAGGGCGCTGGCAAGGGCCGACGCCACGCCATGCTGACCGGCACCGGTTTCGGCGATGATTTCGGTTTTACCCATCCGCTTCGCCAGTAAAGCCTGACCGAGCACCTGGTTAGTTTTATGCGCGCCGCCGTGCAGCAAATCTTCGCGCTTGAGATACAGCGTGGTGTTAGTGCCAGCCGTGATGTTCTGGCATTTGGTGAGTGCGGTTGGACGCCCGGCATAGTTTTTCAGCAGGTCGTTGAACTGGGCCTGAAATTCAGGATCTTTTTGCGCGCTGACAAAAGCTTCTTCCAGCTGGCGCAGAGCAGGCATCAGGATTTGTGGCACGTACATGCCGCCAAACTCACCAAAATAGGGGTTAAGTAATGTTGTCATTGTTCCTTTCCTTAATATGCGCGCAGCGTCTGGAAAACCGAGGCCAAAAGACGTGCGTCTTTGATGCCCGGTTGCGACTCTACAGCAGAATTAAAATCAAGTCCGGCGCAGCCGGTTTGTGCCGCTTCCACGCAGTTATCTGCGCCTAAGCCCCCCGCCAGCAGAACGTTGCCAAGCGATTGACCGTTTAACAGTGACCAGTCGAAACGTTGCCCGCTTCCACCCTGGCCGTTGTCTAAAACATATTTATCAACGTGCTGAAGCTCGCGGGCGGGCAGGGTTTCACCGACGCTTAATGCTTTCCAGATGGCAATGTTTGCGGGCAGCGCGCCACGCAATGTGTCGATATATTGTTGATCTTCATTACCATGCAGTTGCACTGCCGCAAGTGATAACACCTTAGCTTTGTCCACCACATCGGCAATATCGTGATTGCGGAACACGCCAACATACTGCAACGGTGCCGCAGCCATCACTTCCTGCGCCTGTTCAACGTTGACGCAACGCGGTGATGTCGCAACAAAAATCAACCCACCGTAAATCGCGCCCGCGTCATAAGCTGCTTTAGCATCTTGCCCACGCGTCAGGCCACATACTTTATTCTCACCCAGCAACACCCGGCGCACGGCGGCGTTCAAATCGTCATGGGCCATCAACGCCGAACCAATCAGAAAACCGTTAGCGAAGTGGCTTAACTCGCGCACCTGAGCGTAAGTATTGATGCCGGATTCGCTGATTACCGTCACGTTGTGCCCCAGTTTCGGCGCAAGCTCGCGGGTACGGTTGAGATCAATCGACAAATCACGCAGATCGCGGTTGTTGATGCCAACGACCTTTGCCCCCAATGCAATGGCACGCTCCAGTTCCTCTTCATTACTGACTTCGGTCAGCACACCCATCTCCAGACTGTGGGCGACGGCAGCAAGCTGGCGATATTGTTCGTCATCCAGTACTGAAAGCATTAATAAGCAGGCATCGGCCTGGTAATAGCGCGCCAGATAGATCTGGTAAGGATCGATAATGAAGTCTTTACATAAAATCGGCTGCGGGGCGATTTGGCTGACGATGGGGAGGAAATCAAAGCTCCCCTGAAAATATTTCTCATCAGTCAGCACCGAAATTGCCGAAGCGTAATGTTTATAAATGGCGGCAATGCGTGCCGGATCGAAATCATCACGGATCACGCCTTTTGACGGCGACGCTTTTTTGCACTCCAGAATAAACGACGTGCGTGCACCCTGAAGTGCATCATAAAAATGTCGCGTGCTCGGCTGAACCTCATTCTGAAAACTGGCCAGCGGTTGCTGCTCTTTGCGGGTTTCTACCCAAATCGCCTTGTCTGCGACGATTTTCGCTAAAACGGTTTGCATCATTTACCCTCGTGCCGCCAGTGCGGTGACTCTGTCGTAAGCGGAACCACTGCGCAGTACCTCAAGAACGGTTTGCGCATTGGCTTGCAGATCTTCATGGCCATGCAGGCGCATTAACATGGCGACATTCGCCGCGACGGCTGCTTCATGGGCGGCGTCGCCTTTACCTTGTAACAAGCGTGTTAAAATGTCACGGTTTTCTTCCGGTGTTCCGCCTGCCAGTTGCTCCTGGTGGTAGGGTGTCAGGCCAAAATCTTCTGCAGTTAGCTGATAGCTCTTAATTTCACCGTCATGCAGTTCGGCAACGATTGTCGGCGCGTGTAATGAAACTTCATCCATCCCGCCGCTGTGCACTACCGCAGCGCGTTGATACCCCAGCACGCGCAAGGTTTCGGCAATCGGCAGCACCAGTTCCGGACTATAAACACCAATTAGCGCCAGCGGCGGATGCGCCGGGTTAATCAATGGCCCCAGCACATTGAACAGGGTGCGGGTTTTCAGTTGCTGGCGAACCGGCATCGCGTGGCGGAATCCGGTGTGATATTTCGGCGCAAAGAGGAAACAGACGCCTAACTCATCCAGCGCCTGGCGCGATTTATCGGCGTTCATATCAAGATTAATACCGAACGCCGCCAGCAGATCCGACGAGCCGGATTTACTGGAGACGCTACGGTTGCCGTGTTTCGCCACTTTCAGCCCACAGGCCGCGGCGACAAAAGCACTGGCGGTAGAAATATTGATACTGTTGCTGCCGTCACCACCGGTACCGACGATATCGGCAAACAGATAATCCGGGCGCGGGAACGGCGCGGCGTTTTCCAGTAGCGCGGTTGCTGCTCCGGCGATTTCGTTTGGGTGCTCGCCGCGAATTTTCATGCTTACCAGAGCCGCCGCGAGCTGTTCTGGCTTCAGCTCGCCATGCACCACTGCTGAAAACAGCTGGTGGCTTTCTTGCTGGCTAAGCGTCTGCGCCTGATACAGTTTTTCCAGAATCGGTTGCAGCGTGTTAGTCGGTTCCAGTTTCTGCTGCGCCCAGGCCAATGTTTGTTCCAGCAGGCGAGCGCCCTGGGTAGTAAGAATGGATTCCGGATGGAACTGGAATCCACAAACGCGATCTGCATCGTGACGCACTGCCATCACCATGCCATTAAAATGGGCGTTGATGGTTAAACCGGCCGGAATGTTACTGCCAACCAGCGAGTGATAACGCGCCACTGGCAGCGGGTTTGTTAATCCGGCAAACATCGCCTGACCGTCGTGTTCAATGCTGGAGGCTTTACCGTGAAGAATTTCGCCCGCCTGACCGACATACCCCCCATAAGCTTCGACAATCGCCTGATGACCGAGGCAAATGCCAATAATTGGCAGCTTGCCGCGCAGGCGGGTGAGGAGTTCTGGCATACAACCGGCTTCGCTTGGCACACCGGGGCCAGGAGAAAGCATCAGCACCGGATTGCTCATTGTCGCCAGGCGTTCAATTAAGGTCTGCGCCGGAATATGGTTGCGGTAAATCACCACGTTATGACCATTGCTGCGCAACTGATCTGCCAGGTTGTAAGTAAAAGAGTCGATATTATCGAGCAGCAGAATGTCAGCCATCAGAACGTCTCCTGTGCATGATGCGCGGTGGCAATAGCGCGCAGTACAGCGCGGGCTTTATTACGGGTTTCGTCGGCTTCCGACTGCGGAACAGAATCAAGTACCACGCCAGCACCGGCTTGCACGGTGGCGATACCGTTTTCCACCAGTGCCGAGCGGATCACAATGCAGGTGTCGAGATCGCCATGCGCGGTGAAATAACCTACCGCGCCGCCGTAGCTGCCGCGGCGACGACCTTCCGCCTCGGCAATTAACTGCATAGCGCGTACTTTCGGTGCACCGCTTAACGTCCCCATATTCATACAGGCGCGGTAAGCGTGCAGGGCGTCGAGATCGTGGCGCAGCTCACCGACCACGCGGGAGACCAGGTGCATCACGTAAGAGTAACGGTCAACTTTGGTGAGATCGGCGACGTAGCGGCTGCCGGGGGTGCAAATGCGTGCCAGATCATTACGGGCGAGATCCACCAGCATCAGATGTTCAGAAAGCTCTTTATGATCGGTACGCATTTCCAGTTCGATGCGGCTGTCGAGGTCTCTGTCCAGCGAACCATCGGCACGACGACCGCGTGGACGTGTTCCGGCAATCGGGTAGATCTCAATCTGGCGGCTGGTGGCGTCATACTTGAGCGAGCTCTCCGGCGACGCGCCAAACAGGGTGAAATCATTATCCTGCATAAAAAACATATACGGGCTGGGATTACTCTTTTTCAGCACGTAATAGGCCGCCAGCGGTGACGGGCAGGGCAGAGAGAAACGGCGAGATGGCACCACCTGGAAAATTTCTCCGGCGCGAATCGCTTTTTGCAACAAACGCACTACGCCACCGAACTCTTCATCGCTCTGGTTACATTCACAATGCATATGCGGCACGGAAACCACCGGCAGCGGTGGCGCGGTTTCGGTCAGCTGCTGGCGAAGATCGTTCAGGCGAGCAGTGAGACGTTGTTTTTCTTCTTCATTCGGAGCAAAAAGACTGGCCTGAATGCGGGTGCTTTTTTTCTGATGGTCAATCACCATCAGCGTTTCAGCGAGATAAAAACAGAAATCAGGGCAGTTATTTTCCGCTGACAGTTGCGGTAAATCTTCAAACCCCGCCACAAGGTCATAAGAGAACAGGCCGCCGAAGAACATTGCTTCTCGTTCTTCCTTCGGTACATTCAACAGATTCTGCAATAAGCGGAAAGCGTCAAAAACCGAAAGGGAGCATAAGCGGGCGTCTTCATCCAGCAGTGGACTGACAGGGGGGAAGCGCAGCACACGGCAGTTTGGTGATTGTTCATTTTCCACACCCGCAGGCAGGGCGTTATCCAGTAGTGCCAACAGGGCTTCGCCATTGCCGGAAAGTGCCTGAATTGTGACAGTGTCACCTAATGCTGTAATGCGCAGCGCACTGTCTACCAGCAGCAGGCTTTTTAAATCATCTTTGCTGTCGATATCTGCGGATTCCAGCAGCAGCGTTGCTGGACGATTCCCACACAACTGGTGAAAAAGCGCAGTCGGGTTGTCGCGATAAGCGCCTTCGCAGGTTAGCAGTTCAAGAGTCGGTTTTTGTGTTTGCATTGTTATTCTCTAATTTTGTTCAAAAAAAAGCCCGCTCATCAGGCGGGCTGGGTATCTGATTGCTTTACGCATGGTGAATACACTGCCCGTTTCAGGAAGTGCGCCACCAACCTTTCAGTACGAAAATTGCTTTCATTGTCGATACCCTTTTTACGTGAACTTGTGTACTAGTTAACTAGTTCGATGATTAATTGTCAACAGCTCATTTCAGAATATTCGCCAGAACCGTTATGATGTCGGCGCAAAAAACATTATCCAGAACGGGAGTGCGCCTTGAGCGACACGAATTACGCAGTGATTTACGACCTGCACAGCCATACCACAGCTTCCGATGGCTGCCTGACGCCAGAAGCATTGGTGCACCGTGCAGTCGAGATGCGCGTCGGCACCCTGGCGATCACCGACCATGACACCACAGCTGCAATCTCACCAGCAAGAGAGGAAATTTCACGTTCGGGACTGGCGCTGAATCTTATTCCCGGCGTGGAAATCTCCACGGTCTGGGAAAATCATGAAATTCATATTGTCGGGCTGAATATTGATATTACTCATCCGCTAATGTGTGAGTTCCTCGCGCAGCAGACAGAACGGCGCAATCAGCGGGCGCAGCTGATTGCCGAAAGACTTGAAAAAGCGCAGATACCAGGTGCGCTGGAAGGCGCGCAACGACTGGCGCAGGGCGGTGCGGTGACGCGCGGTCATTTTGCTCGTTTCCTTGTGGAGTGCGGCAAAGCCAGTTCAATGGCGGATGTCTTTAAAAAATATCTGGCGCGCGGGAAAACCGGATACGTTCCGCCACAGTGGTGTACAATAGAACAAGCTATTGATGTCATTCATCATTCTGGCGGTAAGGCGGTGCTAGCTCATCCTGGGCGGTACAATCTTAGTGCTAAATGGCTGAAAAGATTGGTTGCGCATTTTGCTGAACACCACGGCGACGCGATGGAAGTCGCGCAGTGCCAGCAATCGCCCAATGAACGCACCCAGCTGGCGACACTTGCGCGTCAGCATCATTTATGGGCATCACAAGGATCTGATTTTCATCAGCCGTGCCCGTGGATTGAACTGGGTCGTAAACTCTGGCTGCCTGCAGGCGTTGAAGGCGTCTGGCAGCTATGGGAACAGCCGCAGAACACCACAGAGAGGGAATTATGAGCCAGTTTTTTTATATTCATCCTGATAATCCGCAGCAACGTCTGATCAACCAGGCGGTGGAGATCGTGCGTAAAGGCGGGGTGATTGTTTATCCAACCGATTCCGGCTATGCGCTCGGCTGTAAAATTGAAGATAAAAACGCCATGGAGCGTATTTGTCGAATTCGCCAGCTGCCGGACGGTCACAACTTTACCCTGATGTGTCGCGATCTTTCTGAGCTCTCGACCTATTCATTCGTGGATAACGTTGCGTTTCGTTTGATGAAAAACAACACGCCGGGCAACTACACCTTCATCCTGAAAGGGACGAAGGAGGTGCCACGCCGTCTGTTGCAGGAAAAACGCAAAACCATCGGTATGCGTGTGCCTTCTAACCCGATTGCGCAGGCGTTGCTTGAAGCACTGGGCGAACCGATGCTTTCCACTTCGCTAATGCTGCCAGGCAGCGAATTTACCGAATCCGATCCGGAAGAAATTAAAGACCGTCTGGAAAAACAGGTGGACTTGATTATTCACGGCGGCTATCTCGGGCAGAAACCAACAACGGTTATTGATCTTACTGATGATACGCCGGTCGTGGTGCGTGAAGGCGTAGGTGATGTGAAGCCTTTCTTATAACAAATTGCGTTCCACGGATGGAAGACTATGGCAGGGATATATCGCTGCATTTTGCTGTTGATAGTTGGGCTTTTTTTCTCTTCGTTGAGTTATCCGAAAAACACGGAGATCCCTTTTTATGAAGAAGGGATCTCGCTCTTTGATGTTGAAGCCACTCTGCAACCGGATGGGGGGCTCGACATCAAAGAAAATATTCATTTTCAGGCGCGAAATCAGCAGATTAAGCACGGATTTTATCGTGATTTACCACGACTCTGGATGCAGCCTGATGGGGACGCTGCACTGCTGAACTATCATATTGTTGGCGTCACCCGTGATGGTGTTCCTGAACCCTGGCATCTTGACTGGCATATCGGTTTAATGAGTATCGTCGTGGGCGATAAACAACGTTTCTTGCCTCAAGGCGACTATCATTATCAAATTCATTATCAGGTTAAAAATGCTTTCCTGCGTGAGGGAGATTCAGATCTGTTAATCTGGAACGTGACTGGTAACCACTGGCCGTTTGAAATCTATAAGACCCGATTTTCACTCAAGTTCCCTGATATCGCGGGTAATCCATTTAGCGAAATCGATCTCTTTACTGGAGAAGAGGGCGACACATATCGAAATGGCCGCATCCTTGAGGACGGAAGAATTGAATCCCGCGATCCGTTTTATCGTGAAGATTTCACGGTACTCTACCGCTGGCCTCACGCTTTACTTAGCAATGCCCCGGCTCCACAAACGACGAATATTTTCAGCCATCTTCTTTTACCCTCCACGTCATCGTTGTTAATTTGGTTTCCGTGTCTATTCCTGGTTTGTGGATGGTTATATCTCTGGAAGCGCAGGCCGCAATTTACGCCGGTAGATGTGATTGAAACCGATGTCATTCCGCCAGATTACACGCCCGGCATGTTACGTCTCGATGCGAAGCTGGTTTACGACGATAAAGGTTTTTGTGCCGATATCGTAAATCTGATTGTGAAAGGCAAAATTCATCTGAAAGATCAGTATGACAAGAACCAGCAAATCCTGATTCGTGTTAATGAAGGCGCGACCAGAAATAATGCGGTATTACTGCCCGCAGAGAAGTTATTACTGGAAGCGTTATTTCGTAAAGGCGATAAGGTCGTTCTTACGGGGAGACGCAACAGAGTCTTACGCAGTGCATTTTTACGGATGCAGAAATTTTATCTGCCGCGTAAAAAGTCTTCGTTTTACCGACCTGATGCGTTTTTGCAATGGGGGGGAATGGCGATATTAGCGGTTATTCTCTACGGTAACTTGAGTCCCGTAGGCTGGGCAGGAATGAGTCTGGTGGGCGATATGTTTATTATGATCTGCTGGCTTCTTCCTTTTTTATTTTGTTCCCTTGAGCTTTTGTTTGCCCGCGATGATGACAAGCCTTGCGTTAATTGTGTAATCATCACTTTGTTTTTACCGCTGATTTGTTCAGGCGTGGCCTTTTATTCTCTCTATATCAATGTCGGAGATGTATTCTTTTACTGGTATATGCCAGCGGGTTATTTTAGCGCTGTTTTCCTGACCGGTTATCTCACTGGCATAGGGTATATTTTTCTGCCAAAGTTTACCCAAACTGGGCAGCAACGTTATGCCCACGGTGAAGCTATCGTTAACTATCTTGCGCGTAAAGAGGCGGCAACACACAGTGGGCGGCGGCGGAAAGGGGAAACACGGAAACTGGATTACGCATTGTTAGGTTGGGCGGTCTCGGCAAACCTTGGCAGAGAATGGGCAGAACGTATCACCCCATCACTCACAGCGGCTGTTAGCGCCCCGGAAATTGCCCGTAGTGGCGTTTTATTCTCATTGCAGACGCACCTGAGTTGCGGGGCCTATACCAGTTTGTTGGGGCGAAGCTATTCCGGTGGTGGTGCTGGCGGCGGTGCGGGTGGCGGAGGCGGTGGTGGTTGGTAACCAAATCGACGTTAATCGAAACAAGCTTTAACCATAAAGATAGTGTAGTATGTTGCGCCTCAAAGCCAGGTCGATAAACGTCGAGTCGTTTACTTAAGGCCTGAAGAGTTCAAACAGACTTTACTATCAGTGAGTCAGATGTAAGTTCTGACTCACTGTTGCACAAAAGCATATCAGACGCCTGGGAAGGCGACACCAAAAGGAAGCTCTATGAGCGAAAAGCTACAGAAAGTGCTGGCGCGTGCCGGCCACGGCTCTCGCCGTGAAATCGAATCTATTATTGAAGCCGGTCGTGTGAGTGTTGATGGCAAAATTGCTAAACTCGGCGATCGCGTTGAAATTACCCCTGGATTGAAAATCCGTATCGATGGTCACCTGATTTCGGTACGTGAGTCCGCTGAACAAATTTGTCGCGTTCTGGCCTATTACAAACCGGAAGGTGAGTTGTGTACCCGTAACGATCCGGAAGGACGTCCAACGGTGTTTGACCGTCTGCCAAAACTGCGTGGCGCACGCTGGATTGCCGTAGGTCGTCTGGACGTTAACACCTGTGGTCTGTTGCTCTTCACCACCGACGGTGAACTGGCAAACCGTTTAATGCATCCAAGCCGTGAAGTTGAACGTGAATATGCCGTGCGTGTATTTGGTCAGGTTGACGACGCGAAACTGCGTGATTTGAGTCGTGGCGTGCAGCTGGAAGATGGTCCGGCAGCCTTTAAAACCATCAAGTTCAGCGGCGGCGAAGGGATCAACCAGTGGTACAACGTTACTCTGACCGAAGGCCGTAACCGTGAGGTTCGTCGTCTTTGGGAAGCGGTTGGTGTGCAGGTAAGTCGCCTGATCCGTGTGCGTTACGGTGATATTCCACTGCCGAAAGGTCTGCCACGCGGCGGCTGGACAGAGCTGGATCTCGCCCAGACTAACTATCTGCGCGAACTGGTGGAGCTACCGCCAGAAACCAGCTCTAAAGTCGCTGTAGAAAAAGACCGTCGTCGTATGAAGGCGAATCAGATTCGTCGTGCGGTTAAGCGTCACAGTCAGGTGAGCGGCGGTCGTCGCTCTGGTGGACGTAATAATAACGGTTAATCAAAGTATGCCGGACGTCATATCCGGCATTTTTACAGATTAGTAATCAATCCCTATCTGCGCTTTTACACCGGCATCAAACGCATGTTTCACGGGGCGTAATTCACTTACCGTATCCGCCAATTCAAGAATATCCCGATGACAACCACGACCCGTGATAATCACCGTTTGTTGATGTGGACGTTCATTTAACGCCTTCACCACTTCTTCCAGTGGCAAATAATCATACGCCACCATATAAGTCAGTTCATCGAGCAAAACCATATCCAGTGAAGGATCTGCCAGCATTCGTTTGGCATGTTGCCAGACTTCACGGCAGGCCGCGGTATCAGATTCGCGATTTTGTGTATCCCAGGTAAAGCCCGTTGCCATCACCTGAAATTCAACGCCGTGTGGTTCCAGCAGTTTTCGTTCGCCGTTAGGCCAGGTGCCTTTAATAAACTGCACGACGCCCACTTTTTTTCCGTGACCAACTGCGCGTGTTGCCGTACCAAATGCCGCGGTGGTTTTGCCTTTTCCATTGCCGGTAAAGACGATGATAATACCGCGTTCATCCTGGGCCTGGGCCACACGAGCATCTACTTTTTCTTTCACTCGCTGCTGACGCTGTTGGTAGCGTTCATCACTCATTGGGAAATTCCTGGTTTACGGCCCGGTTGGGCGTCAAAGGTCATGCCGGTTTTACGGCGGCTGTCATCGCCCATCAGCCAGAGGTAGAGCGGCATGATATCAGCGGGTGTTTTAAGTTTCTGTGGATCTTCGGTCGGGAAGGCGTTGGCACGCATTGCGGTGCGCGTACCGCCTGGGTTAATGCAGTTGACGCGCAGGCGCTGCTGATATTCATCGGCCAGTACCTGCATCATCCCTTCGGTGGCAAATTTCGACGCTGCATATGCGCCCCAGTTTGCACGCCCCTGACGTCCAACGCTTGATGAAGTAAAGACCAGTGAACCCGCGTCCGATTTGAGTAATAAAGGAAGCAGTGCTTGGGTGAGCATAAAGGTGGCATTAACGTTGACCTGCATGACGTCCTGCCAGACCTGCGGATTTTGTTCGCTCATTGGGCAAACATCGCCGAGCAATCCGGCATTATGCAAAACACCATCCAGACGTGGATAATTAACGGCAATGCGCTGTGCCAGTTGTTGGCAATTTTCGGACGTGCAGGTCAGCAAATCGAGAATAAACCACTGTGGCTGACGCCCAGTTTCTTCGTTTATGTGGCTGGCTACCTGATGTAATTTTTCTTCATTACGGCCCAACAGAATCACAGTCGCACCATAGCGTGCATACGTCATCGCGGCTTCACGACCAATCCCATCGCTGGCTCCCGTCACCAGGATAATGCGATCATTGAGTAAATCTTGTTTTGGCTGGTAATGCATGGCTACTCCTCAACGACGTTGTCTGTCGCGCTGCCAGTGTACTTTAAGACTTTGGGGCTTTATGCCTGAAACAGAAGGGCATTTCAATCAGCCTGGGGCGATAACACCGCAAAATGGATACTTTGTCATACTTTCGCTGCAATAACATCTCTGCGAGACGGCTTAACATGCCTGTTGTAAACTGTGAGCCAAAGCGTTGTTTAACCAAGGTGGGGACTCGTGGAATTGTTGTCTGAATATGGTTTGTTTTTGGCGAAAATCGTTACCGTTGTGCTAGCGATTGCGGCGATTGCCGCCATTATTGTCAATGTTGCTCAACGTAATAAACGCCAGCGTGGCGAGTTACGGGTCAACAATCTCAGCGAACAGTATAAGGAGATGAAAGAAGAACTGGCCGCGGCGCTGATGGACTCACATCAGCAAAAACAGTGGCACAAAGCGCAGAAGAAAAAGCACAAGCAAGAAGCGAAAGCAGCAAAAGCGAAAGCCAAACTGGGCGAGGTGGCAACTGACAGTAAACCTCGCGTCTGGGTGCTGGATTTTAAAGGCAGCATGGACGCCCATGAAGTGAACTCGCTACGTGAAGAGATAACGTCGGTACTCGCAGCATTTAAACCGCAGGATCAGGTTGTGCTACGTCTGGAAAGCCCTGGTGGCATGGTGCATGGTTACGGGCTGGCGGCTTCGCAGCTGCAGCGTCTGCGTGATAAAAACATTCCTTTAACTGTTACGGTAGACAAAGTCGCTGCCAGCGGCGGTTACATGATGGCCTGTGTGGCGGACAAAATTGTTTCCGCACCGTTTGCTATTGTGGGTTCCATTGGCGTGGTGGCACAAATGCCCAACTTTAACCGCTTCCTGAAAAGCAAAGATATTGATATCGAACTGCACACCGCCGGGCAGTATAAGCGCACGCTGACCTTGCTGGGTGAAAACACCGAAGAAGGGCGGGAGAAATTCCGCGAAGAGCTGAACGAAACGCATCAGTTATTTAAAGATTTTGTGAAGCGTATGCGTCCGTCTCTGAATATTGATCAGGTGGCAACGGGTGAACACTGGTACGGACAACAGGCGGTAGAGAAAGGCTTGGTTGATGAAATCAACACCAGTGATGAAGTTATTCTTAGCCTGATGGAAGGCCGTGAAGTGGTCAATGTACGCTATATGCAGCGTAAACGACTCATTGACCGATTCACCGGCAGCGCGGCAGAGAGCGCCGATCGATTGTTGCTACGCTGGTGGCAGCGGGGTCAAAAGCCATTGATGTAAAAGACAAACGCGAGGGTAAGACCTCGCGTTTTGCTTTAATCAACCAGGTGATATTTTTCTGAAAGCACATGGGCCAGGTGTTTGAACATATTAAACACCGCGGTGCTTTTGGCTGTTGGCAATCCTTGTTCATCTAAAAAGTAGTCGCCGGTAAATACCAGCACGCCATTACGCTGCGTGACGCCGGTGGCTTCAATCCCTGCGAGCGTATCCTCATGCTCACGAATGATTTTGTTGGCCTCTTTCAACAGCGTCTCGCGGTCGATGGGTTGTGTCTCTTTGTTCATTATTTACTCCTTAAACAAGGACATTAGTCTACGCCAGGCATGGCTTGCAGACAAATATACCACGCTGGTGGCAAGAGCGCCTTACTGGCAACTTTGGATTTTGCATGCTAATAAAGTTGCGTATCGGATTTTATCAGGTACAGTGTGACGCTTTCGTCAATCTGGCAATAGATTTGCTTGACATTCGACCAAAATTCCGTCGTGCTATAGCGCCTGTAGGCCAAGACCTGTTAACTCAGTCACCTGAATTTTCGTGAACAGAGTCACGACAAGGGGTTGATATCCGCAGAGAGCGAGTCCATATCGGTAACTCGTTGCCAGTGGAAGGTTTATCAACGTGCGACGCATTCCTGGAAGAATCAAATTAGGTAAGGTGAATATGGGTAAAGCTCTTGTCATCGTTGAGTCCCCGGCAAAAGCCAAAACGATCAACAAGTATCTGGGTAGTGACTACGTGGTGAAATCCAGCGTCGGTCACATCCGCGATTTGCCGACCAGTGGCTCAGCTGCCAAAAAGAGTGCCGACTCTACCTCCACCAAGACGGCTAAAAAGCCTAAAAAGGATGAACGTGGCGCTCTCGTCAACCGTATGGGGGTTGACCCGTGGCACAATTGGGAGGCGCACTATGAAGTGTTGCCTGGTAAAGAGAAGGTCGTCTCTGAACTGAAACAACTGGCTGAAAAAGCCGACCACATCTATCTCGCAACCGACCTTGACCGCGAAGGGGAAGCCATTGCATGGCACCTGCGGGAAGTGATTGGTGGTGATGATGCGCGCTATAGCCGAGTGGTGTTTAACGAAATTACTAAAAACGCGATCCGCCAGGCATTTAACAAACCAGGTGAGCTGAATATTGATCGTGTTAATGCCCAGCAGGCGCGTCGCTTTATGGACCGCGTGGTGGGATATATGGTTTCGCCGCTGCTGTGGAAAAAGATCGCTCGTGGTCTGTCTGCAGGTCGTGTGCAGTCGGTGGCGGTCCGCCTGGTGGTCGAGCGTGAGCGTGAAATTAAAGCGTTCGTACCGGAAGAGTTCTGGGAAGTCGATGCCAGCACGACCACGCCATCTGGTGATGCGTTGGCGTTGCAGGTGACTCATCAGAACGACAAACCGTTCCGCCCGGTCAACAAAGAACAAACTCAGGCTGCGGTAAGTCTGCTGGAAAAAGCGCGCTACAGCGTGCTGGAACGTGAAGACAAACCGACAACCAGTAAACCTGGCGCTCCTTTTATTACCTCTACGCTGCAACAAGCTGCCAGCACCCGTCTTGGTTTTGGCGTGAAAAAAACCATGATGATGGCGCAGCGTTTGTATGAAGCTGGCTATATCACATACATGCGTACCGACTCCACCAACCTGAGTCAGGACGCGGTAAATATGGTTCGCGGTTATATCAGCGATAATTTTGGTAAGAAATATCTGCCGGAAAGTCCGAATCAGTACGCCAGCAAAGAAAACTCACAGGAAGCGCACGAAGCGATTCGTCCTTCTGACGTCAATGTGATGGCGGAATCGCTGAAGGATATGGAAGCAGATGCGCAAAAACTGTACCAGTTAATCTGGCGTCAGTTCGTTGCCTGCCAGATGACCCCAGCGAAATATGACTCCACGACGCTGACCGTTGGTGCGGGCGATTTCCGCCTGAAAGCACGCGGTCGTATTTTGCGCTTTGATGGCTGGACAAAAGTGATGCCTGCACTGCGTAAAGGCGATGAAGATCGTATCTTACCGGCAGTCGATAAAGGCGATGCTCTGACGCTCGTTGAACTGACACCAGCCCAGCACTTTACCAAGCCGCCAGCGCGTTTCAGTGAAGCATCGTTGGTTAAAGAACTGGAAAAACGCGGTATCGGTCGTCCGTCTACCTATGCGTCGATCATTTCGACTATTCAGGATCGTGGCTATGTGCGAGTAGAAAATCGTCGTTTCTATGCGGAAAAAATGGGCGAAATCGTCACCGATCGCCTGGAAGAGAATTTCCGTGAGTTAATGAACTACGACTTCACCGCACAGATGGAAAACAGCCTCGACCAGGTGGCAAATCACGAAGCAGAGTGGAAAGCTGTACTGGATCACTTCTTCTCGGATTTCACCCAGCAGTTAGATAAAGCTGAAAAAGATCCGGAAGAGGGGGGGATGCGCCCGAACCAGATGGTTCTGACCAGCATCGACTGCCCGACCTGTGGTCGCAAAATGGGTATTCGCACAGCGAGCACCGGGGTATTCCTTGGCTGTTCCGGCTACGCTCTGCCACCGAAAGAGCGTTGCAAAACCACCATCAACCTGGTGCCGGAAAACGAAGTGCTGAACGTGCTGGAAGGTGAAGACGCTGAAACCAACGCGCTGCGCGCAAAACGTCGTTGCCCGAAATGCGGCACGGCGATGGACAGCTATCTCATCGATCCGAAACGTAAGTTGCATGTCTGTGGTAATAACCCAACCTGCGACGGTTACGAGATCGAAGAGGGCGAATTCCGCATTAAAGGTTATGACGGCCCGATCGTTGAGTGTGAAAAATGTGGATCTGAAATGCACCTGAAAATGGGGCGTTTCGGTAAATACATGGCCTGCACTAACGAAGAGTGTAAAAACACGCGTAAGATTTTACGTAACGGCGAAGTGGCACCACCGAAAGAAGATCCGGTGCCATTACCGGAGCTGCCGTGCGAAAAATCAGATGCTTATTTCGTGCTGCGTGACGGTGCTGCCGGTGTGTTCCTGGCGGCCAATACCTTCCCGAAATCGCGTGAAACACGTGCGCCACTGGTGGAAGAGCTTTATCGCTTCCGCGACCGTCTGCCGGAAAAACTGCGTTATCTGGCCGATGCGCCACAGCAGGATCCGGAAGGTAATAAGACCATGGTTCGCTTTAGCCGTAAAACCAAACAGCAATATGTCTCTTCGGAAAAAGACGGAAAGGCGACTGGCTGGTCAGCATTTTATGTTGATGGCAAATGGGTTGAAGGGAAAAAATAACCTTTAATTCTGTCAGGTTTTTATAAACAAAGGGTCGCGAAAGCGGCCCTTTTTTATTGCATATTATTTTTTCTTCACACCTATACACTAAGGCTATAAATGATATAGTGGTTATAGTTAGCACCTTTTTTATTATTAAATCGTATTAGTCACCCGCCAGGTGTGACGAAAAAACGATGTTCTGATGGCGTCTAAGTGGATGGTTTAACATGAAATTACAACAACTTCGCTATATTGTTGAGGTGGTCAATCATAACCTGAATGTCTCATCAACGGCGGAAGGACTTTACACATCACAACCCGGGATCAGTAAACAAGTCAGAATGCTGGAAGACGAGCTAGGCATTCAAATTTTTTCCCGAAGCGGCAAGCACCTGACGCAGGTAACGCCAGCAGGACAAGAAATAATTCGTATCGCTCGTGAAGTCCTGTCGAAAGTCGATGCCATAAAATCGGTCGCCGGAGAGCACACCTGGCCGGATAAAGGCTCGCTGTATATCGCCACCACGCATACCCAGGCACGCTATGCGTTACCAAACGTCATCAAAGGCTTTATTGAGCGTTATCCTCGCGTTTCTTTGCATATGCACCAGGGCTCGCCGACACAAATTGCTGATGCCGTCTCTAAAGGCAATGCCGATTTCGCGATTGCCACAGAAGCGCTGCATCTGTATGAAGATTTAGTGATGTTACCGTGCTACCACTGGAATCGGGCTATTGTAGTCACTCCGGATCACCCGCTGGCAGGCAAAAAAGCCATTACCATTGAAGAACTGGCGCAATATCCGTTGGTGACATATACCTTCGGCTTTACCGGACGTTCAGAACTGGATACTGCCTTTAACCGCGCAGGGTTAACGCCGCGTATCGTCTTCACGGCAACGGATGCTGACGTCATTAAAACTTACGTCCGGTTAGGGCTGGGAGTAGGGGTCATTGCCAGCATGGCGGTGGATCCGGTCGCCGATCCCGATCTTGTGCGTGTTGATGCTCACGATATCTTCAGCCACAGTACAACCAAAATTGGTTTTCGCCGTAGTACTTTTTTGCGCAGTTATATGTATGATTTCATTCAGCGTTTTGCACCGCATTTAACGCGTGATGTCGTTGATGCGGCTGTCGCATTGCGCTCCAATGAAGAAATTGAGGTCATGTTTAAAGATATAAAACTGCCGGAAAAATAATTTCTTGCGTTATTTCCGGCACCTTTTATGTAGAGAAGGTGCCGGAATATATTCTCTTTTGTTGCTTATTTGTATCCGCTGCACAATATTTTTATCCCTCATATTTATAGGGTAAATTACTTGTAAAGTAGTGTCTAATTACCCGCCTCGCAAACTCCAGTTTTCAAATATCTATTTCAGGTCAAAAGATTGAATTATTCACTGGAGACGATTCGTAAATTCGCTGGATTTTTGACTAAAGTTTCTTTAGGATTTGTCTCATCGTATGATTAATTACACCAATCGTTCAACGTCTTGCTGATAAGTGATGGCGATTATATGAGGTTAGCAATGCCTTCTGGAAATCAGGAACCCCGCCGGGACCCTGAATTAAAACGCAAAGCCTGGCTGGCGGTATTTCTTGGTTCTGCACTTTTCTGGGTGGTTGTCGCACTGCTGATTTGGAAAGTGTGGGGATAACTATGGTCGGTCAGGAGCAACTGGAGTCGTCACCATTATGTCAGCATAGTGACAATGAACCAGAAACGAAACGGGAATGTTCCGTCGTTATTCCAGACGACTGGCAACTAACAACGCAGCAGCAAGCCTTTATAGAACTGTTTGGTGAAGATGATCAGCCGAAACAATAATTATCATCATTCTTATTACCCATTTTTAATCAATTAAAGGGCTTTTAATACACCGCAGCAATAACAGGTTGAGTTATCTCAACACAAAGTAATAACCGTTAAGGGTGTAGCCTATGATCAACACAAATATGAAATATTGGTCCTGGATGGGCGCATTTTCTCTGTCGATGCTCTTCTGGGCCGAACTCCTCTGGATCATTACTCACTGATCCCTGACCCCGCTGCGGCGGGGTTTTCATTTGCTTTGCCACAAGGTTTCTCCTCTTTTATCAATTTGGGTTGTTATCAAATCGTTACGCGATGTTTGTGTTATCTTTAATATTCACCCTGAAGAGAATCAGGGCTTCGCAACCCTGTCATTAAGGAGGAGCTATGTCGTCAACCCTACGAGAAGCCAGTAAGGACACGTTGCAGGCCAAAGATAAAACTTACCACTACTACAGCCTGCCGCTTGCTGCCAAATCACTGGGCGATATCACCCGTCTGCCTAAGTCACTCAAAGTTTTGCTCGAAAACCTGCTGCGCTGGCAGGATGGTAACTCGGTTACCGAAGAGGATATCCACGCGCTGGTGGGATGGCTGAAAAATGCTCATGCTGACCGTGAAATTGCCTACCGCCCGGCAAGGGTGTTGATGCAGGACTTTACCGGCGTACCTGCCGTTGTTGATCTGGCGGCAATGCGCGAAGCGGTTAAACGCCTCGGCGGCGATACTGCAAAGGTTAACCCGCTCTCACCGGTCGACCTGGTCATTGACCACTCGGTGACCGTCGATCGTTTTGGTGATGATGAGGCATTTGAAGAAAACGTGCGCCTGGAAATGGAGCGCAACCACGAACGTTATGTGTTCCTGAAATGGGGAAAGCAGGCGTTCAGTCGTTTTAGCGTCGTGCCGCCAGGCACAGGCATTTGCCATCAGGTTAACCTCGAATATCTCGGCAAAGCAGTGTGGAGCGAATTGCAGGACGGTGAATGGATTGCTTATCCGGATACACTCGTTGGTACTGACTCGCACACCACCATGATCAACGGCCTTGGCGTGCTGGGGTGGGGCGTTGGTGGGATCGAAGCCGAAGCCGCAATGTTAGGCCAGCCGGTTTCCATGCTTATCCCGGACGTAGTGGGCTTTAAACTCACCGGAAAATTACGTGAAGGTATTACCGCCACAGACCTGGTTCTCACCGTTACCCAAATGCTGCGCAAACATGGCGTGGTGGGGAAATTCGTCGAATTTTATGGTGATGGGCTGGATTCACTACCGCTGGCGGATCGCGCCACCATTGCCAATATGTCGCCAGAATATGGTGCCACCTGTGGCTTCTTCCCAATCGATGCTGTCACCCTCGATTACATGCGTTTAAGCGGGCGCAGTGAAGATCAGGTTGAGTTGGTCGAAATATATGCCAAAGCGCAGGGCATGTGGCGTAACCCGGGCGATGAACCGATTTTTACCAGTACGTTAGAACTGGATATGAATGACGTTGAAGCGAGCCTGGCAGGGCCAAAACGCCCACAGGATCGCGTTGCACTGCCCGATGTACCAAAAGCATTTGCCGCCAGTAACGAACTGGAAGTGAATGCCACGCATAAAGATCGCCAGCCGGTCGATTATGTTATGAACGGACATCAGTATCAGTTACCTGATGGCGCGGTGGTCATTGCTGCGATAACGTCGTGCACCAACACCTCTAACCCAAGTGTGCTGATGGCCGCAGGTTTGCTGGCGAAAAAAGCTGTAACTCTGGGCCTCAAGCGGCAACCGTGGGTCAAAGCGTCGCTGGCACCAGGCTCGAAAGTCGTTTCTGATTATCTGGCAAAAGCGAAACTGACACCGTATCTCGATGAACTGGGATTTAACCTTGTGGGATACGGTTGTACCACCTGTATTGGTAACTCTGGTCCATTGCCCGATCCTATCGAAACGGCAATCAAAAAAGGCGATTTAACCGTCGGTGCGGTGCTGTCCGGCAACCGTAACTTTGAAGGCCGTATCCATCCGCTGGTTAAAACTAACTGGCTGGCCTCGCCGCCGCTGGTGGTTGCCTATGCGCTGGCGGGAAATATGAATATTAACCTCGCTTCTGAGCCTATTGGTCACGATCGTAAAGGCGACCCGGTATATCTGAAAGATATCTGGCCCTCGGCACAAGAAATTGCCCGTGCGGTAGAACAAGTCTCCACAGAAATGTTCCGCAAAGAGTACGCAGAAGTTTTTGAAGGCACAGCAGAGTGGAAGGAAATTAACGTCGCACGATCCGATACCTACGGTTGGCAGGAAGATTCAACCTATATTCGCTTATCGCCTTTCTTTGATGAAATGCAGGCAACACCAGCACCTGTGGAAGATATTCACGGTGCGCGGATCCTCGCAATGCTGGGGGATTCAGTCACCACTGACCATATCTCTCCGGCGGGCAGTATTAAGCCCGACAGCCCGGCGGGTCGATATCTACAAGGTCGGGGTGTTGAGCGCAAAGACTTTAACTCCTACGGTTCGCGGCGTGGTAACCATGAAGTGATGATGCGCGGCACCTTCGCCAATATTCGCATCCGTAATGAAATGGTGCCTGGCGTTGAAGGGGGGATGACGCGGCATTTACCTGACAGCGAGGTCATCTCTATTTATGATGCCGCGATGCGCTATAAGCAGGAGCAAACGCCGCTGGCGGTGATTGCCGGGAAAGAGTATGGATCAGGCTCCAGCCGTGACTGGGCGGCAAAAGGTCCGCGTCTGCTTGGTATTCGTGTTGTGATTGCCGAATCGTTTGAACGAATTCACCGCTCGAATTTAATTGGCATGGGCATCCTGCCGCTGGAATTTCCGCAAGGCGTGACGCGTAAAACGTTAGAGCTAACCGGGGAAGAGAAGATTGATATTGTCGATCTGCAAAATCTACAACCCGGCGCGACGGTTCCGGTGACGTTTACGCGCGCGGATGGTAGCCAGGAAGTCGTACCCTGCCGTTGTCGTATCGACACCGCGACGGAGTTGACCTACTACCAGAACGACGGCATTTTGCATTATGTCATTCGTAATATGTTGAAGTAACGAGTATTTGCTTGCCGGTTATTTTGCTTCCGGCAAGCAAATGAATTACACAATGCAAGAGGGTTATTTGTTCAGCAAATGACCCATTTTCTCGGCTTTGGTATCGAGATAATGTTCGTTATTGGGGTTACGACCTACAATCAACGGTACGCGTTCAACAATATTAATCCCTGCTTCGGTCAGAATTTCGACTTTTTTCGGGTTGTTGGTTAACAAGCGGACTTCATTGACGCCAAGGAGTTTGAACATATCAGCGCAAAGAGTGAAGTCGCGCTCATCAGCGGCGAAGCCTAACTGGTGGTTAGCCTCTACAGTATCGTAACCTTGATCCTGCAGTGCATAAGCGCGGATTTTATTCAGCAGACCAATGTTACGACCTTCCTGACGGTGATACAGCAAAATACCACGGCCTTCTTCGGCAATTTGCGTCAGTGCCGCTTCGAGCTGGAAGCCACAATCGCAGCGCAAGCTGAACAGGGCGTCACCGGTCAGACATTCGGAATGGACGCGCGCAAGTACCGGGGTATGCCCGGAAATATCGCCATAGACTAGCGCGACATGATCGTGTCCGGTTGCCAGTTCTTCAAATCCCACCATCAGGAAATCGCCCCATGGGGTTGGCAGTTTGGCTTCTGCCACACGTTTAAGCTGCATGAAATTCTCCAGATAATGCTGGTTCTGTATTGGCTTATTTTGCCATAACGAGAAGGGGTTCACCTAATCACGACGCGTCGATCGTTCACGGAATGGCACAAATCTGTCAATTTTTCCTGGAACTGGCATTTTCAGTTATGATTGTGGGACTTATCAAAAAGGAGAGGCCATGCGTTCGATTGCCAGACGTACCGCAGTGGGAGCTGCACTATTGCTTGTTATGCCAGTAGCCGTATGGATTTCTGGCTGGCGTTGGCAACCTGGAGAACAAAGTTGGCTACTAAAAGCGGCTTTTTGGGTTACTGAAACTGTCACCCAGCCCTGGGGCGTCATTACACATTTGATTTTATTCGGTTGGTTTCTCTGGTGTCTGCGTTTTCGCATTAAGGCTGCCATTATGTTATTTGCCATTCTGGCGGCGGCAATCCTTGTGGGACAAGGCGTTAAATCCTGGATCAAAGACAAAGTCCAGGAACCACGACCTTTTGTTATCTGGCTGGAAAAAACACATCATATTCCGGTTGATGAGTTCTACACTTTAAAGCGAGCAGAACGCGGAAATTTAGTGAAAGAACAGTTGGCTGAAGAGAATAATATCCCACAATATTTGCGTTCACACTGGCAGAAAGAGACGGGGTTTGCCTTTCCTTCCGGTCACACGATGTTTGCTGCCAGTTGGGCGCTGCTGGCCGTTGGTTTGCTGTGGCCGCGTCGGCGAACGTTAACTATTGCTATCTTGCTGGTCTGGGCAACCGGAGTCATGGGAAGCCGCCTGCTGCTCGGGATGCATTGGCCACGCGATCTGGTGGTAGCTACGTTAATTTCGTGGGCGCTGGTGGCGGTGGCAACGTGGCTTGCGCAACGAGTTTGTGGGCCATTAACACCACCTGCGGAAGAAAATCGCGAAATTGCACAACGAGAACAAGAAAGTTAACGCTGGTTGATTTTCCGAATTTAGCCCTTAAATCATCAACAATGCGCGTGGATGCCATTTCGCAGACGGCGCGAAAATGGTACTTTAAAGGGCTATTGCGGTAAGTTGACCATAATTTATTCGCTCTAACCACATAACGGGAAGTAATGTGAAATATTTACTCATTTTCTTACTGGTGTTAGCGATCTTCGTGATTTCGGTCACGTTGGGTGCGCAGAACGATCAACAGGTGACGTTTAATTATCTGTTAGCGCAAGGGGAGTACCGTATTTCCACATTGCTGGCGGTATTGTTTGCTGCGGGGTTTGCTATCGGTTGGCTGATTTGCGGCCTGTTCTGGCTGCGAGTTCGTGTTTCCCTGGCGCGCGCTGAACGTAAAATAAAGCGACTGGAAAACCAGCTTTCACCCGCGACTGACGTGGCTGTAGCGCCGCATTCGTCAGCGGCGAAGGAATAACTTTCTATGCTGGAGTTGTTGTTTCTGCTTTTGCCTGTAGCCGCTGCCTATGGCTGGTATATGGGCCGCAGAAGTGCGCAACAAAACAAGCAAGATGAAGCCAACCGCTTGTCGCGTGATTACGTAGCGGGGGTTAACTTCCTGCTTAGTAATCAACAGGATAAAGCGGTAGACCTGTTTCTCGATATGCTTAAAGAGGATACGGGTACCGTTGAAGCCCACCTTACGCTCGGAAACCTGTTCCGTTCGCGTGGCGAAGTTGATCGCGCTATTCGCATCCATCAGACCCTAATGGAAAGCGCCTCGCTGACCTATGAACAGCGTCTGTTGGCGATTCAACAACTGGGGCGTGATTACATGGCCGCCGGGTTATACGACCGCGCGGAAGACATGTTCAATCAACTGACCGATGAAACTGACTTCCGCATTGGCGCGCTGCAACAGTTGCTACAAATCTACCAGGCTACCAGCGAGTGGCAGAAAGCAATTGATGTTGCCGAACGCCTGGTGAAGCTGGGTAAAGATAAGCAGCGCGTCGAAATTGCTCATTTCTACTGCGAGTTAGCCCTACAGCATATGGCCAGCGACGATCTCGATCGTGCCATGGCCTTGTTAAAAAAAGGTGCGGCGGCAGATAAAAACAGCGCCCGCGTATCCATCATGATGGGACGCGTATTTATGGCGAAAGGAGAATACGCCAAAGCCGTCGAAAGTTTGCAACGCGTGATATCCCAGGACAGAGAACTGGTCAGCGAAACGCTGGAAATGCTGCAAACCTGCTACCAGCAGTTGGGTAAAACTGCCGAATGGGCAGAATTCCTGCAGCGCGCGGTGGAAGAGAACACCGGTGCCGATGCTGAACTAATGCTTGCGGACATCATCGAAGCGCGCGACGGTAGTGAGGCCGCACAGGTCTATATTACGCGTCAGCTTCAGCGTCATCCGACCATGCGTGTGTTCCATAAGCTAATGGATTACCACTTAAATGAAGCGGAAGAAGGGCGTGCCAAAGAGAGTCTGATGGTGCTGCGGGACATGGTTGGCGAGAAGGTGCGTAGTAAGCCTCGTTATCGCTGCCAGAAATGTGGTTTTACCGCATATACCCTCTACTGGCATTGTCCGTCTTGTCGGGCCTGGTCAACCATTAAACCGATTCGCGGTCTTGATGGCCTGTAATTTTTAAAAAAATCCGACTTTAGTTACAACATACTAATTATTGATGTTCCATTGTGCTCCGGTAACTCGGGCGCAGAAAAGCCTGCCAGGGGAGAAATCGCAACTGTTAATTTTTTATTTCCACGGGTAGAATGCTCGCCGTTTACCTGTTTCGCGCCACTTCCGGTGCCCATCATCAAGAAGGTCTGGTCATGACGTTAACTGCTTCATCTTCTTCCCGCGCTGTTACGAATTCTCCTGTGGTTGTTGCCCTTGATTATCATAATCGTGATGCCGCGCTGGCCTTTGTCGACAAGCTCGACCCACGCGATTGTCGTCTGAAAGTCGGCAAAGAGATGTTTACGCTGTTTGGACCTCAATTTGTACGCGAACTTCAACAGCGTGGTTTTGATATCTTCCTCGACCTGAAATTTCACGATATTCCCAACACTGCAGCGCACGCTGTCGCTGCTGCAGCTGACTTAGGCGTGTGGATGGTGAATGTTCACGCCTCCGGTGGGGCGCGTATGATGACCGCAGCGCGTGAGGCACTGGTTCCGTTTGGCAAAGATGCACCGCTTTTGATTGCTGTGACAGTATTGACCAGCATGGAAGCCAGCGACCTGGCCGATCTTGGCGTGACACTGTCACCTGCAGATTATGCAGAACGTCTGGCAGCACTGACGCAAAAATGTGGCCTTGATGGTGTGGTGTGTTCTGCTCAGGAAGCTGTGCGCTTTAAACAGGTATTTGGTCAGGAGTTCAAACTGGTTACACCGGGCATTCGTCCGCAGGGGAGTGAAGCTGGTGACCAGCGCCGCATTATGACGCCAGAACAGGCGTTGGCGGCTGGTGTTGATTATATGGTGATTGGTCGCCCGGTAACGCAATCGGTAGATCCAGCGCAGACGCTGAAAGCGATCAACGCCTCTTTACAGCGGAGTGCATGATGAGTGATTCCAACAGCCGTCTGGTCTACTCAACGGAAACCGGACGTATTGATGAGCCAAAAGCGGCCCCTGTACGCCCTAAAGGCGACGGTGTGGTGCGTATTCAGCGTCAGACCAGTGGACGTAAAGGTAAGGGCGTTTGCTTGATTACCGGTGTCGATCTCGATGATGCCGAACTGACAAAACTGGCAGCGGAACTGAAGAAAAAATGCGGCTGCGGCGGAGCAGTTAAAGATGGAGTTATTGAAATCCAGGGCGATAAGCGTGATTTATTAAAATCACTGCTTGAAGCGAAAGGGATGAAGGTAAAACTCGCAGGCGGTTAACATAAAAAGCCACGGATATATCCGTGGCTTTCGAATATTTTACTGTGTGTATTATTCAGTTATTTCGTACTGAACAGAATCAAGCGTATTATAATTGCGAGTCGATAATCGACATTTATTTACGATTATTTACCGACCTGGTGACCAATAACACCACCGACAGCTGCGCCACCTAATGTACCCAGCGTACTGCCATCGGTCAGTACTGCACCGCCTAATGCACCTGCACCCGCGCCAATTGCGGTGTTACGGTCTCGTTTAGACCAGTTAGAACAGGCACTCAGAGACATTGCCAGGGTAATTGCCAGAACAGCTGCGGTCATTTTTTTGCTCGTTACAAACATAATACTCTCTCCTGAATTTATGATTCACGGAAGTAAGCTCTCTATAACTATAATAGCTAAGAATAAGCCGGGTGAAATTATTCCGTGAAATCCGCTCGCGCGCAGGGTTATATCACGCAGGTGATAATGACTTCCTGTTATATCGCTGATAATAATTTTATATCTTGAGAGTGTTAATAACAGGTAAATAGTCTTAATTATCAACCAGGAATCATCTTAGAGCGGATGATTTGCCAAAGTGCAAATCATCCATAGAGAAGGGAAATGGTTAAATGTCAACGACGTGAACGGTGAGTTTACTGTGCTCAAGATGCATCAGATCGCTGGCGCGTATTTTCGAATCGGTAATCACGCGATTGAATCGCTCAACGGGGCCGATGGAGTATGAATGTACAGCACCAAATTTCGAGCTGTCAGTCAGGACTATCGCTTCGCACTCTTTTTCCAGCACGGCATTGACCACATCGGTACGCATCATATCGCGACCGGTAAACCCAGTTTCAGGTTGCCAGCCATCAATACCAATAAATGCTTTGCTAAAATGCACCTGTTGGATGCACTGGCGTGTCAAAGGGCCAACCATACTTTCGCTTTTTTTCTGGTACACGCCACCGAGCAAAATAACTTCACAAGGCGCGTCTTTCAGCAAATGCGCGATGTAGCTGCTGACCGTGATGATCGTGACATTTTTCTTCTGCTCGCCCAGAGTCCGGGCGAGCAGGGCATTGCTGCTGCCATTTTCGATAAAGATGGTTTCGCCCGGTTGAACCAGTGACGCGGCAAACTCGGCGAGTTCACGCTTCAGCGTATAGTTGCTCATCATACGAGTTTCGACGTCATCACTATCAAGCGATACTGCAAAGCCATGTGCACGGCGGAGGTAACTCAGTTTTTCGAGGGTGTTGAGATCCTGGCGAATGGTAACTTCAGAAACTCCAGTGGCTTTTGCCAGATCGGTTACGCTAACCTGACCCTGGTCAATGACCATCTGTAGAATAGTTTGTTGTCGGGAATTCATCGCTGTAATTCTTATAACGTTATAATACTAAATAAAAAAATACTGACGCGCCGGGCATCCTCAAATAGGAAAACCTGAAGGCACGATTGTTAAATCTCCCACGGTGCCTTCGGGATGTCTGGCGTAGATTCAGCAACCTGGCGCAAGAGTTCTGCTTTAAGTATCTCGAGATTATGGATCGCAGAGTGGTAATCGCCTGCCACAAGGATATCTAACACAATATCAATACGTTCGGCAACGCGCTGGGCATCAAATTCAGACATCAAGGACATCCTTATAGCAAAAGGGGAAAATGAATAATGCAAAAATTGCCGCTAAAAGAGAAGTGTTTAACAGCAACGGCTAATTATCATCCGGGAATACGATATATAATGACGGAATATAGCGCTAAGTATATATATTCATCTACTTATGCGCGCTTCAGATAGCGTTTATACCAGCGTTCAAAGGCGACGGCGGGCATCGGTTTGGCAAACAAAAATCCTTGCCGCTCATTGATCCCGTTCTTGGTTAAAAAAGCATCTTCCTTTTTACTCTCCACTCCTTCAGCGATCACCTGAAGATTCAATGCCTGGGCCACAGCGACGATCGCCCGGACCAGCGACTGCGATACAGGCTGTTTGTGAATATCCCGAACAAAAACCTGGTCAAGTTTAATCGCATCGATCGGAAAGCGCGCCAGTTGCGAAAGTGAAGAGTAGCCGGTACCAAAATCGTCCAGATGCACTTGCGCACCTAGTTGGCTAAATTGTTGAATAACAGAAAGTGCCAGTTCATCATTCTCAATCAGGCAGCTCTCCGTCAGTTCAACATCAATAGGGCAGTATTCAAAATTGAGTTCCTGGAGAACCTGTTTCAGGGCGGTGAAAATGGTTTGATCGGCGAGCTGACGTGCAGAAATGTTTACCGCCACTCGCAGGTTAATACCTTTATCCCGCCACTTTGCCACCTGGCGTACGACATCGAGAATCACCCAACGGCCTAAAGGCACAATTAGCCCTGACTCTTCGGCGTAGGAAATGAAGTCCAACGGTGGAATCAACCCACGTTCAGGTGACTGCCAACGTACTAGTGCTTCCAGACTGCGCACTTCGCCACGCCAGGTGATTTTCGGTTGATAGTGAATAACCAACTGATCGTTTTCCAGTGCTTTACGCAAGTTGGTATCCAGCCAGAGATATTCAAATACCCGCTGATTCATTTCTGGGGTAAAAACGCAAAATTGTCCTCGTCCGCCTTCCTTCGCTGTGTACATTGCTGTGTCGGCGTGACGAATAATAGCCGCGCTGTCCGAACCATGTTCGGGAGAGAGTGAAATACCCACTGAACAGCTGGTATAAACTTCAATTAAACCAATGCGGAAGGGGAGTCGTAAGCGGGTCAAAATTCGTGATGCCATTGCTTCCAGCGCGCTTTGTGAGGTATTGGATGCCAGTACCAGAAACTCATCGCCACCTGGACGCGCCAACACCTGGTCATGTTCGAGACAGCTTAAAATGGCCAATGACACGTCGCGTAATAGCTGGTCACCAAACAAATGCCCATAGGCGTCGTTGACCTTTTTAAAATTATCCAAATCAAGATACACAACCCCAACTTTATTGTTATCTGCCTGATTAATAGCGTGATCGATTAACTCCTGCATTGCGTTACGATTCGGCAGTCCGGTGATACTGTCGGTATTTGCCAGAATGCGCAGTCGCTCCTGAGCGCGGCGCTCTTCGGTAATGTCGGTGCCGGAACAGATTAAAAAAATCTCGTTTTTGCCACTACCGCTGTGGACAAATTTATTGCGAAACAGAAACAGCCGCTGGCCTTTACGTGTTGGTATCCACAGTTCGACTTCATATGCATTGCCGCTTCGAAAAAATACACGGTTATTGCGCCTGGATGCCGCAGCTTCACGACGGCTCATAAACAGTTTAAACACGCTTTGCCCAATGACGTCGTGTTCTTTCAACCCTGTGTAATCTTCACATAACCGATTGAAGCGCTGGATATTCCCCCGACTGTCGAGAATCACTATTGCGGAATGTGCTTCAGAAACTACCTGCTCAGCAAAGGAAAGCCCGTGTGATAAATCACGAGCAACCGCCGGTGTGTCATGCCATGCCGACGCGTTGCCAGCCCATTCCCGTTTATTGATTTTTCGTCCTACCAGATGCACAGAAAGATCGCTTTCATCGACGGTCAGACTCATCATCAGACTGGAAGTGATGACTGTCATTTCCCTGATGCGAGCAGCCTGTTCGGCAGATAACTGCAACGTACGTTCAGGTTCTGTGGTTTCGGTGGTAGAAAAGCGCAAAACATCGCTGCTTTCCGTTAACCGCCAGTATGGATTGTGCGATCCGAGAAAGTTGTACAACGTTGTGGACTCCCTAACGGTTTTCATGATGCATATCCTCCGGTTAACAGCGGAGTCCGCGGTTAAATAAAAGGAACAACATGACTTACATGAAATTAACGGCGGCTAAACGCATTGTTTTTTTTATATATTTATTTGTAATCCAGTTTTGGAAAAACGCCAGTTTTCAAACGAAAGTCAGTTAAAAATCTGCCGGGATATGACGAAGGTGGAGCGGGGAAATAAATGGCCCATTCATGAGGAATGGGCCGTGAAAGGAGATTACGCGACCGGGCGCGCAATAATGCTGCGGGTTTCCATGCGGACTTCGGCAATGGTGACGTCAATAACGTCAGTCACTTTGTAAGCCGTTTCACCTTTAATTTGTACAGTGCCGTTTTCCTGGCTGCAAACCAGTTCATCGCGCACAGCGTGTAAGAAAGGTGCCGGAATAAAGGCAATAGCGCCGTTATCAACCAAACGCACACGCATGCCGCCACGGCTGATATCGACAATTTCCGCCGCGAAACGGGTGTCAGTCCCGGCTTTGTCTTTCAGGAAGCGTGCGTATAACCAGTCGCCAACATCACGTTCTGCCATTCGGTTGAGACGGCGACGCTCGGCCATTTGGGCAGTGATTTCATCCTGCGGACGCGTCGCAGTTTCGCCTTTGATAACCGCTTTCAGCAGACGGTGGTTGATCATGTCGCCATATTTACGGATCGGCGAAGTCCAGGTGGCGTATGCCTCCAGACCGAGGCCAAAGTGAGGACCGGGTTCAGTGCTAATTTCAGCAAATGACTGGAAGCGACGAATGCGGCTGTCGAGGAAACCAGTTGGTTGCGCATCCAGTTCACGACGCAGTTTGCAGAAACCGTCCAGCGTGAGCACTTCTTCGGCATCGACATGCAGACCGTGGGTTTTCAGCAACGCTGCCAGCGCGTCGGCATTCGCCGGATCAAAGCCCATATGCACGTTATAGATGCCAAAACCGAGCTTATCGCGCAGTACGCGGGCCGCACAAATGTTAGCGGCAATCATCGCTTCTTCGACGATACGATTGGCAATGCGACGAGGCTCGGCGACGATATCCAGCACTTCACCTTTTTCACCGAGAATAAAGCGGTAATCCGGGCGATCTTTAAATACCAGTGCGTGGTTATGACGCCACTCGCCGCGGCGTTGGCAAATTTGCGCTAACAAACGGACTTGTTCGGCAATTGCTTCACTTTCAGGCTGCCAGTCACCGGTATTTTCCAGCCAGTCAGAGACCTGGTCATACACCAGCTTCGCTTTGGATTCGATGGTGGCGGCAAAGAATTCGATATTATCTTCAATGGTGCCATCAGCGGAGAGCGTCATGCGGCATGCCAGTACCGGGCGGACTTCATTGGCGCGCAGTGAGCAGAGATCGTCAGAAAGCTCGCGAGGCAGCATAGGGATGTTGAAGCCAGGCAGATAGTTGGTGAATGCGCGAATTTTCGCGGCTTTGTCCAGCTTGCTGCCTTCAGCAATCCACGCGGTTGGATCGGCAATCGCCACAATCAGCTGAAGTTTGCCATCCGGCAACGCCTTAGCGAAAAGGGCGTCATCCATATCTTCTGTGCTGGCACTGTCGATGGTGACAAAATCCAGCGCGGTCAGATCTTCACGAACCAGACCTTCATCGAGCATTTCGGTAGCGACGCCGTCTGGTGCTTCTTTTTCCAGATTATGGCGCGCAAGGGTAACCCACCACGGTACAAAGTGGTCGTCACCAAAAGTGATGTATTGTGTCAGTTCAGCATAGAAAGAACGATCGCCTTTCAGCGGATGGCGGCGCATTTCGGCAACTGCCCAGTCGCCTTCTTTAAACTCGTGGTTCAGGCCACGGGCTGCGCGGCAAGGAATGGCGTCTTTTAAGAGTGGATGATCAGGAACGATGGCCAGACGGTCATTTTTGCCCTGAACTTTACCCACGAAACGAGTCAGGAACGGTTCAACCAGTTCTTCTGGCTCTGCGGATTCACGTTCTTTTTCACTGTGGATAACCGCGATAATTCGGTCGCCATGCATGACTTTTTTCATCTGCGGCGGCGGAATGAAATAACTTTTTTGCGCGTCGACTTCCAGGAAGCCAAAGCCTTTTTCTGTGGCTTTTACCACCCCTTCAGCGCGTGGCGTCTGGGAATGCAGTTGCTGTTTAAGCTGCGCTAGCAGCGGGTTGTCCTGAAACATAATTGTCTATTTTGGTGGCCATTAGAGCGGCTGACAGTTTTACGCGAATCTGTCTGACGCGGCAAGGTTAATATGTCTCACCCAACGCGATTTTTAAGCGATTTATCCAGCCACACAGCCCGCTCCATACCAGCAGATTAATAATCTGCGTTGATGATTTTTCGTGTTCGAGTAAAGGGCTGAACTGGGCGGCGCTAAAGCGATCGGGTGCTCGGGTCAGCCATTGTATCGCCTGAACGGTAGCGCGCTCAACAGAATGACGGTCAGCCCATTGGTTAATTTCATTTTCGCCCTTGCGCAGAAGGGCGCTGATTTTTTTATATTCATTTGATGAATCCATACAGATGGCAAAACAAGCAGGACTGCCATTTATCCGCGCGCATAACAACGCCGCAAGCTGATTATCCGGCTGTGTATTGACCCGTGTGCTGTTTAGCAACTTTTCGAGAAGGGAAAGTGAAATAGGGTGGAGAGAGAGTGTTTCGGCCAGTTGGCAAAGTTCTGCAGTTGAACTTTTTGTGTGCTCTTCAGGTAGTTTTTCCACCTCATAGCTGCTTCGCCAGCGTATTGACTCATCAGCAAACAGTGACGCGTCGGCATAGTTTTGTATCTCCAGACCGGGTAACCAGCGTACCGGATGCCCGAGATAAGCCTGAAATGTCGCAATGGTCCGCGCCTGAAAGCCAATAAAACCAATGATTTGATTAATGATCACACAGTCCCAGACAGTAAGACCGACGTCATTCAGATGCTGGCGCGATCGGTTGTCGATAATAGAAGGCGAGCTAGCCAGTTGGCGGGCATATTGCGTGATTTGTGCTAACCGATGATTACTTTCCCTGGAGGAATCAGGCCCGGGGAGCGGCGTAAGTCGCGCCGAATAGTAGTTACATAACCGCTGGACGCCGCAAACCTGAGCAACCGTCAGGGCCGTCGACAAGCGTTCATAAGCGGTGAAGGTCTGTGAACGGGTCACGGTAAGCTGGTCAGGGAACAACTCCACTGCAAGAACGCGCGCAGGGACCAGCCATGAAAGGAAGGGTGACAGCGTTTCTTCATCAAGGATCACGTCGAGCAGAAAGGGATCGCTGACCTTTGCGGCTTCCGGGACCAGAGGCAGAACGTCATATTCCGCAGTACTGGATTGCGTTTCATGATACCAGTGGCTTTTGCCGGTGATGTGGCGTTGTTCCATGGGCGCTCCTTGGTCGTAAAGGAAATCGTTATCCTGACGCAAGGCGGGAAGGGGAGAAAGACGGATCGGCGATAACAAATATCAGAAAGGTATAACAGAGATAACGGGCGGCAGGACGCCGCCCGTCTTGACCAACAGAACGATTATTTCAGTTCGAGTTCGTTCATTGCAGCGATGCTGAAACCGCCGTCAACGTGGACCACTTCACCGGAGATACCGGCAGAGAGATCGGAGCACAGGAATGCCGCAGAGTTACCCACATCTTCAATGGTAACGGTACGGCGAATCGGGGTAACGGCTTCGCAATGAGCCAGCATTTTGCGGAAGTCTTTGATACCGGAAGCCGCCAGAGTACGGATCGGACCCGCAGAGATAGCGTTAACACGCACACCTTCCGGACCCATCGCGTTCGCCATATAGCGCACGTTTGCTTCCAGAGACGCTTTTGCCAGACCCATAACGTTGTAGTTCGGGATAGCGCGCTCAGCGCCAAGGTAGGAAAGGGTCAGCAGGGCAGAACCCGGATTCAGCATGGAGCGGCAAGCTTTTGCCATTGCAACGAAGCTGTAGGAGCTGATGTCGTGAGCAATTTTGAAGCCTTCACGGGTAACGGCATTAACATAGTCACCATCCAGCTGATCGCCAGGTGCAAAACCAATAGAGTGTACGAAACCGTCAAACTTCGGCCAAACTTTCGCCAGTTCAGCGAACATGGTGTCGATGCTGGCATCTTCTGCAACATCGCACTGCAGAACGATGTCAGAACCCAATTGAGCGGCAAATTCTTCTACGCGGCCTTTCAGTTTGTCGTTCTGGTAGGTGAATGCCAGTTCAGCTCCTTCGCGGTGCATCGCCTGAGCGATACCGTAGGCGATGGACAGTTTGCTGGCAACACCGGTTACCAGAATGCGCTTACCGGAAAGAAAACCCATAGCTTTAATCCTTATTGTTGATGCTTGTTGTGCCTGAAAATCAGGCGATTCGTCGTTTTAGTAAACAGTACGAACAGATAAACGGTTATTATAATCAACCTGGCTGTGAGTGGCTATAGTTGCCAGGTCCGACCGGAGCAGGGTGCGGGCAGGGTGGGCGCTTTTCCCCTCACCCTAACCCTCTCCCCAGAGGGGCGAGGGGACCGTATTGTGCAAATATTGTCACCCCAGCAACAAACAGGCTTATACAGCCCCCTAACCCTTTCAGGGCGATGGCTGGGGTGAGAGTGAATGGTGGTTCAGACCTTGCCGAATATTCTTCATCATCCGCCTCCATGTTTTCACCACAACAGCTATTCGGCTCGGTCGGCCCCCTCGCCCTTTCAGGGAGAGGGTTGGGGTGAGGGTGACAGGCGGTTCAGTTCCTGCAGAATAATCTCCAGCACCGCCTCCTCATTACAATCAATCTCGTTATTCCAGAAACGCAGCACGGTCCAGCCCTGCGACTCAAGCCAGCTAGTGCGCCTGGAATCATAGGCAACTGCCAAATCATGCTGCCCACCATCCAGCTCAACTACTACACGCGCCGAGCAGCAAGCAAAATCGAGAATGTAGCTCCCCACCGGATGTTGACGGCGAAATTTGAAATCACCAAAACGTCGGCTGCGAAGATATCGCCAGAGCTTTCGTTCCTGCGAAGTGAGATTGCGTCTTAAATCACGCGCATTTGATTTTATTTTATCCATCACCTCATTCTGACAAGATTTAATCTCTTGTCAGAATGAGGTGAATAATCTGGAAGGAGGATTCAGAAAATTAACGATCTTTACGCCACGCATCCGCCGTCAATGCCTCGCCAAAATGACCGGCAATAAGCCGTTTGGTGAGTTCATGCAGCGGCGATGCCAGCACATCGGCGGTGCTGCCTCGCTCGACAACCTCGCCCTGATGCATCACCAGCACCTGGTCGCTAATGTGCTTCATCATTCCGATATGCTGGGTAACATAAATATACGAAATGCCCTGTTTTTCCTGTAACTCAAGCATCAGATTAATCAACTGCGAACGCATCGACATATCCAGTGAGGCGAGGGCTTCATCGGCAATAATGACTTTTGGGCGCAATATCAGCGCGCGTGCCAGACCCAGACGCTGTTTTTGCCCGGGTGCCAACATATGCGGATAGTAACTGACGTGATCCGGTAGCAGCCCAACCATACGCATCGTTTCAATAATCTGTTTGCGACGCTGTTCCGGTTCCAGGTCGGTGTTCAGACGCAGTGGAAAATCCAGAATTTGCGAGATACGTTGACGGGGATTCAACGAGGTCGAAGGATCCTGAAAAATCATGCGAATACGCTGACTGCGGAAGGAATAATCGCCAAAATGCAGCGGATGATCGTCAATCAATAACTCGCCGCTGGTAGGTTCTATCATTCCCGCCAGCATTTTTGCCAGCGTGGATTTACCCGAACCATTCTCGCCAATAATCGCCAGTGTCTGGCCTTCACGTAGCGTAAAGCTCAAGGGTTTTACCGCTTCTACGGTCTGACGACGAAACCAGCCGGTTCGATAGCGGAACGTTTTACTTAAATTACGCACTTCAAGCAGCGTTTCGATCATCTCACTCTTTCTCCATGTTCAGCGGGAAATGACAGGCATAGAGATGATTTTTCGCCCCCGTCAAACGTGGCGTCACAATGCATTCTCGTTGTGCATACGGGCAACGCGGCCCCAGACGACACCCAATCGGTAACTGTTCCAGCAGTGGGATAGCGCCGGGCAGCGTATTGAGGCGACTTTTATGCGGCATCGCGCTGCCGAAGTCTGGTATCGCGCGGATCAGCGCCTGGGTATAAGGATGATGTGGCATCGTCACCAACTCCTTACTTGGCGCGGTTTCCACCGTTTGACCGCAGTAAAGCACGTTAATTTTATCCGCCCATTGGCTAAGCATTTGTAAGTCATGGCTGATAAGCAAAATAGTGGTATTGCTGTTTTGGTTGAGACGCGTCAGCAGGCGAAAGATTTGCGCCTGGGTTGTTGGCTCCATTGAGTTTGTCGGTTCGTCAGCAATCAGCAGACGCGGTTGATTCGCCAGTGCAATGGCTATCATCACTTTCTGACATTCACCTTCGGTCAACTCATAGGGAAAACTGCGCATTGCATCTTTGTGATCTTTAATCCCCACGCGGTGCAGCAGTTCAATGGCACGGCGTTTGCGCCAGCCAAAACGCTGCCACCAACGGCCTTTATAGGTCCAGGCTGGGATGTTTTGCATCAACTGGCGACCCACACGTTCTGAAGGGTCAAGACACGACTGCGGTTCCTGGAAAATCATCGACACGTTGTGACCAACCAGCTTGCGCCGTTCGCGTGCGGAGAGACGCAGCAAATCGATATCATCAAAACGCATACGATCAGCTGTAACACGCCAGTTATCTTTATTCACCCCACAAATTGCTTTCGCAATCAAACTTTTGCCGGAACCGGATTCGCCAACAAGACCGCGGATTTCACCTTCGGTTAAGGTCATACTTACGCGGTCGACGGCTTTAACCCACTCATCACCGGTTTTAAATTCAATGGTCAGGTTACGAATATCGAGTAATGGCATTATTCCACCCCCGCAATAATTGCACGACGGACACCGTCGCCAAGGAGGTTAACCAACAGCACGCTAATCATAATTGCCGCACCTGGCAGCATGACAGTCCACGGGGCGACATAAATCAGTTCCAGCGCATCACCGAGCATCGCTCCCCATTCAGGCGAGGGGAGTTGTGCGCCGAGATCGAGAAAGCCCAGCGCGGCGATATCGAGAATTGCCATCGACAGTGCGCGGGTGATCTCGGTGACCAGCCCGGCGGTGATGTTTGGCATCACAGCAAACCAGAGAATATTCAGCGTTGATGCGCCATCCAGACGGGCGGCGATAACGTACTCTTTTTCCAGTTCGTCATGCACCATGCTGTAAATCGAACGTACCATACGCGGCAGTAGCGCCAGCCAGACGGCAAACATGGCGTGAGACAAACTCGGTCCGGCAAACGCTACAACGATAATTGCCAGCAGCAGGGAAGGGATCGCCAGTAAGGTATCCAGAATATGGTTAAGCACCGCTGAGCGTAGGCCGTGCGTCGCCCCGGCGAAGGTGCCCAGTACCAGGCCACAGATCGTCGCGGCAAGCGTCACCACAAATGCGCCGCCTACGGTTGGCGCAGCTCCGCTCAGTAAACGGCTTAAAACATCGCGTCCGAGGTCGTCAGTCCCAAGGAAGAAAGAAACTTCGCCATAGCGCGACCATGACGGCGGCAATAATTGATAACCGAGAAATTGCTGATCGATGCCGTAAGGCGCAAACCAGCCGCCAAAAATACACAGTACAGCCAGCCCCGCGCAGCCGTACAGGCCGACCATCGCAGAGGCGTCACTATAAAATTTGCGCCAGGCGGTACGCAGCGTGCCCGGCGGGCGCTTTTCGCTGTATACGCTATCGTAAGGCATACCATTCCTTATTTTTCAGAGGGTTAGCCATGGCACCCAAAATATCAGAAATCACGTTAACAATAATGACCAGTGAACCACACACCATCACTCCGGCGGAAATGGCTGCGTAATCCTGCTGGCGGATGGCGTTAATTAACCAGCGGCCTAAACCCGGCCAGCTAAAAACCATTTCGGTGATCATCGCCAGCGTCAGCATGGTAGAAAACTGTAAGCCCAGGCGAGGAATAACCGGAGGTAACGCGTTATGCAGAACGTGGCGACGCAAAATAGTAAAGCGCGACAAACCGCGGGTCGCCGCTGCTTTAACATAGTTCTGGTCATACACTTCGATAGTGCTGATACGCATCAGTCGGATCACTTCAGTTGTTGGCGCAACCGACAGGGTGATCACGGGCAATATCATATGGCGGATTGCGCTCATGATCATTTCATCCCGCCATGATGAGTCCGAAAGCCAGGCATCAATCAACGCAAAACCGGTAATCGGTTTCACTTCGTAGAGCAGATCGAAACGCCCTGAAACGGGCAACCAACCTAGCGTGAGTGAACAAAACAGCGTCAACAGAAGCGCCAGCCAGAACACCGGGATTGAAAAGCCCAGTAAGGCGATGGCGTTGATCAAGTTATCCTGCCACTTATGGCGCGTAATCCCGGCAATCATCCCCACGGGGATGCCAACAATCAGCGCAAAACCGAAGGCGAGGATGCACAGTTCCATCGTTGCCGGGAAGACCTCTTTTAACTGTTCGGCAATCGGTTGACCGTTAATGCTGGAAACACCAAAATCCCAGTGGATCAGGCCATTAAACCAGAACACCCAGGCATTCCACAGTGACGCGCCTTGTAACGGCGCATGTGGGGTGAAATAGCTCAAGCTGAAGCCAACGAAGGTCAGCAGGAACAAGGTGACAATCAATAACAAAATGCGGCGTAAGGTGAAGATAATCATGGTTTTTTCACCTCATCCTGTTTCTCGCGATACACCCCAGCAAAGGAGGCGTTACCGAACGGGCTAAGTACCAGACCTTTGATATCGTACCGATAGGCCTGCAAGCGCAATGACGAGGCCAGCGGCAATATTGGTAATTCCTGCGCCAGAATACTTTGCGCTTCGTCATAGGCTTCAATACGCGCCGCCAGCTGCTGCGAGGAGAGCGCCTTACGCAACACGCTGTCGAATTTCGGATCGCACCAGTGGGCGAGGTTGGTCTGCGAATGAATTGCTGCGCAGCTCAGTAACGGACGGAAGAAACTGTCCGGGTCGTTACTGTCCGTCGCCCAACCGGATAACGTCAGATCATGGCTCATATCCATCAACCGCGCCTCCTGAAAACGACCTTCTACCGGCACAATCACCACTTTTACGCCAACCTGCGCCATATCCGCCTGAATCAGTTCGGCGGTTTTCAGTGGACTGGGGTTCCACGCCTGCGAACGTGTTGGCACCCACAGTTTGAGCGTTAAGTTTTCCAGCCCCAACGCCTTTAACTGTTCGCGCGATTTCGCCGGATTGTATTCAGTAATTTTAGCCTCGTTGTCATAGGCCCACGAGGCGCGCGGTAAAATAGAGGCTGCCGTTTCAGCCGTACCATAATAGATGGATTGCATCAGACGCTGGTTATTGATCGCCAGTGCCAGCGCATGGCGGACAGCGGGATTATTTAGCGGCGGTTTAGCGGTGTTAAATGCCAGATAGGCGACATTCATCCCTGGACGCAGCGTTAAACGCAAGCGTGGGTCGTCACGCAAAATGGATAGCTGACTGGCAGCAGGCCAGGCCAGAACGTCGCACTCCCCGGTCAGGAGTTTCGACAGACGTCCGGTACCGCCGGAGCCTAAATCCACCACCACCTGCGGCATTAACGGTTTGCCGCGCCAGAAGTCATCATGACGTTGTAGGCGAATAAATTGCCCGGCGCGGTATTCCGACAACTGATACGGTCCAGTGCCGACCGGCTGACGGTCGAGTTGTTCCTGACGATCTTCTTTCTCTAACTTCCGGGCATATTCTGCCGACATGACCGATGCATAATGGGTCGCCAGGTGCCACAAAAAAGAAGCATCCGGCTGGGCGAGTCGGAACTCAACGGTATGATTATCCAGTTTGCGGACGCTTTTCACGTTATCGGCAAATTGCAGGCTGTCGAAGTAGGGGAAGTTGCTGCCGTTGACGTTATGCCACGGGTTGTTGCGGTCAAAAATTCGCTGGAAGGTAAACACCACATCGTCGGCATTCATTTTACGAGTGGGAGTAAACCAGTCGGTTTTTTGAAACGGAACATCGCGACGCAGGTGGAAGCGATAGGTCGCGCCGTTATCGAGAACTTCCCAGCTTTCGGCAAGTTCCGGCATCAGGCGATAGGTATAGGGATCGACATCCAGCAGTCGATCATAAAACTGGGCGGCAAGGGTATCGACAATTAACCCACTGCTCGCTTTGGATGGGTTAAAGGTGTTGACTTGCCCGCTGACGCAATAGACAAAACCGCTGTCGCGGATATCAGCATGCGGGGGGGATTCAGGCGCGGCGATTGCCTGACCACTCACAAGTCCAGCAATCACCAAAAGAGACGATAATACCTGGCGCATAATATTAATGGATTTTATGTAAAGAGGCTATCTTACTAATATTTAATGACATTTGCCATTACCGTTTGTGTTCAGGGGTCGTAATGAGGGCCGTGTGGTTGGTCGTTGAACAGGTGACGTCGCCATCTGTTCAACATTCGTACCCGTGATTTCTCTATAACTATAACTCACAGAACAACTTAGCGAGGAGCAGAGCGGTACGATCGTGAGAACCCCATTAAAGCACGCTGCAGTGCGTGTCATTTTTAGCCGGATGCGGCGTGAACGCTTTATCCGGCAACGATACTGACCGAGCGTCTGCAATGAAATAATTACTCATTACCCCATTGATTCAAAAACTCTGCGATCTCATCAATGCGTACGGGATTAATCCCCGCTTCAGCAGCCATTTCATGTTGGGCTTCTTCGCTGATCTCTTCATTGTTCATCAAACGGGTGAGCAGTAACTGGAAGTAGTGGGCCAGCGGTGTGCGTTCAGCGTCTGCGACAGGCTCTGCGCATTCGGTCGCGTACTCATCGGCAATATCAAAATATTTTAGCGGGATATCGTGGTTCATTATTTGCCCCTGGGGTTAATGCGCTAAGCATAAGGGCGGATGATAGCACTCGTGATCCGGGTCATACATCTTTTTATAGTTAATGGCGCGGTGCATTACCCTCAGGCAGGATAATGCGCCGCGCATCCGACTATTACGTTTCGCTCACCGGCGTTCTGTCACCATCATACAACGGCACTTTGCGATAGCGGCGGATCAGATACCACAAATATGCGCCGCCTAACGAAGCCCATACCAGACCGAGTGTCAGTGACGTTGACTCGAGGTTAACCCACAGCACACCCACCGTCAGCGCGCCAACCAGCGGCATCAGCAAATAGTGGAAGTGATCCTTCCAGCTTTTATTCATTCCTTTACGCCGCCAGAAATGATTAAACACCGACAGATTTACGAAGGTAAATGCCACCAGAGCACCGAAGTTAATCAATGCTGTCGCGGTGACTAAATCAAAGAACAGCGCTGACAACGCGACAATCCCGACCATAATGACGTTCAGTGCCGGAGTCCGCCATTTCGGGTGCACATAGCCAAACACGCGCTCCGGAAACACATTGTCACGCCCCATCACATACAGCAGACGCGACACGCTGGCGTGCGACGCCAGGCCAGACGCTAACGTGTTCACAAACGTGGTACAGAGGAAAATCGACTGGAAGAGCTTGCCGCCGACGTATAGCGCAATTTCAGGCAGTGCGGCGTCCGGGTCTTTAAAGCGGCTGATATCGGGAAAGAACAGCTGCATAAAGAACGACGCAGCGATAAAGATAACGCCGCCGTATACCGCCGTCAGGAAGATGGCTTTCGGGATCACGCGTGCGGCGTCCGGCGTCTCTTCCGAAAGCGTGGTCACCGCATCGAAACCGAGGAAGGAGAAACAGACAATCGTCGCCCCGGTAATAATCGGGATCAGGTGCGCGTTCTCGCTGATAAACGGCTGAAGTGACCAGACGGTGCCAACGCCTTCTCCTTTATGCAGTCCCTGAACCACCAGGAAGATAAACACCACCATGATGGAGATTTGCACCAGTACAAACAGGGTATTGAAGTTAGCAACCAGGTTGACGCTCTTCAGATTCGCGGCGGTTAAAATGGCGACGAAGGTTACCACCCACACCCACGGCGGCACTTCCGGGAAGAGGGCGGAGAGATAGATTTTCGCCAATAAAACGTTGATCATTGGCAAAAAGAGATAATCCAGCAGTGATGACCATCCGACCATAAATCCGACGTGCGGGTTAATCGACTTTTGCGCGTAGGTATAGGCCGAACCGGCTTCCGGAAACTGGCGAACCAGTTTGCCGTAGCTGATAGCGGTAAACAGCACGCCCGCCAGCGCCAGCAAATAGGACGCCGGAACGTGACCGTCGCTAATGCCGGAGACAATACCAAAAGTATCAAATACGGTCATCGGCGTGAGATAGGCCAGACCCATCATCACCACCTGCCACAATTTCAGTGATTTTCGCAGACGGGTTTTGCCAGATTGCGCAGCAATAGTCAGTGGTGAATTAATAGCCATAATTGCTGCCTCCCCTGCGTAATAAGGTTTGCGGTCGTGTCGACCTGAAATCAAACCTGTTTAGCAAGGGAAGCAAAGGGGGCAGAGTCCAGTCAGTCGCAGGAGGGGCGCATACGCAGCCTCCCTCGCCATGCGGGGATTTAATCATCGGCATCATCTCATTTCCTCGTCACAGTCTTAATCGTTAACGGAAGCCCGTTGCCGCCTGCGCTCCATAACGCGACATCCGGAAAATGTCTGGATTACCAGCAAATGTCAGGCCTGGCTCCGCTCAGGCCGATGAAACAACCCCGCAAGGGGTATTACGCGTTTTTCAACATCCACTCAATTTCTGTTTCTGTGATGAGGCGCTCAAACTGCAACAGCTCATCATTTTTACAGGCGTGATAGACATGGCAGAAGCGTTCGCCTAAATAGCGGCGCAGGTGATCATTCTCGATAAACTCACCCAGGGCATCGCTCTGACGAATCGGGAAGGGTAAGCCTTCCTGTTCCAGCCCGTTACCTTCGACTTCTTCCTGTAATGGCAGTTCGTTATCAAGGCCATGCAAAATACCGGCAAAAATCGCCGCCATCACCAGATACGGGTTGGCATCGGCACCCGCCACGCGATATTCCACGCGGTGATTATGGCGATCGCCGCACGGAATACGCAGGGCGACGGTGCGGTTGTTATGGCCCCACGACGCCTGCGTCGGTACATACATACCTGGCTGGAAGCGGCGATACGAGTTCACGTTTGGTGCCAGCAACGCCATTGATGACGGCATCAGGTCAATCATCCCGGCAAGCATCTTTTTCAGCAGCGGCGAATCTTCGCCTTCCGCGTCAGAAAGCACGTTCTCGCCACGGTTATTTTGCATACTGATATGGATATGCATCCCGCTGCCCGCGTGCTCTTCATACGGCTTCGCCATAAAAGTGGCGTGCATCTTATGCTTTTCTGCCATCAGACGCACCAGGCGTTTTAGTGCCAGCGCATCATCGCAAGCTTCCAGCACGTTATCAGTATGGTAAAGATTGATTTCAAACTGACCTGGCGAGGCCTCGGCGACCGCGCCATCTGCCGGAATCAGCTGTAACTGCGCCAGCTCATCAATATCATTAAGCACGTCGGCGAAGTGGTTGAGGTTATCAACGGAGTAAACCTGGCTTTGTGTATTGCGGTCATCGGTGCCGGGCGCGCAGGGCGGTTGCAGATATCCTTCAGCGTCGCGCTGGCGATCCAGTAAATAGAACTCCAGCTCTACCGCTACGACCGGGAATAATCCGCGCTGGCGCAGCTGCTGCCACAGGCGGTTAAGAACGTTCCGCGGCTCAACGTCAAAGGGAGCGCCATCTTCATCGACCATGGTCAGGAGCATCTGACCGATAAACTCTGGATCGGCGGCAGAAGGGGTTAAGGAACCGAGAACAGGAACACAGGTACGATCCGGCTCGCCCATTTCCTGACCCAGGCCCGCTTCTTCTACTACATTACCCAGAATATCCATTGCAAACACCGAGGCCGGGAAATAACACCCTTTCTCGAGCTTCTTCAGGCTTGAAACAGGAATACGTTTTCCACGGAAGCAACCATTCAAATCGGTAAGTAAAACATCAACATATTGCGTATTCGGGTAGCGCTCCAGGTAGCGTTTCACTTCCTGCGTAAAGGCGCTACCCCGCCTCTCTTCTGACTGCTGAACAAAGTTCTCTACTTCAACGATATTGGTTTCCATGATTCTTCGCCTTTGGTTTGTTTTCCGCTCGTTATCAAAGCGTAAAATATAATGACCACCATTCGAATCTGTATGCAAACTAAATGTTTGTCAAATGTTAAATTGAGTTTGCAAAAATGAAAACCCACTGCTAGATTGAAAAAATATTGAACATAAAGGTCATTTAAAGCGCAGTAATGGCGATAATTTAGTCCACTTTGTGAGATTGAGCATGGAAAATATAATGAACAATCCGGTTATCGGTGTCGTAATGTGCAGGAACAGGCTTAAGGGTCATGCGACCCAGACTCTGCAAGAAAAGTACCTGAATGCCATCATCCACGCAGGCGGCTTGCCAATTGCGCTGCCACATGCGCTGGCGGAACCGTCATTACTTGAACAACTTTTGCCAAAACTCGATGGCATTTATCTTCCTGGTAGTCCCAGCAATGTGCAGCCGCACCTATATGGTGAAAACGGCGATGAGCCTGACGCCGATCCCGGGCGTGATCTTCTGAGCATGGCGTTAATTAATGCCGCACTCGAAAGGCGCATCCCCATTTTCGCCATCTGCCGGGGTTTACAGGAACTGGTGGTGGCAACCGGTGGTTCGTTGCATCGCAAGCTGTGCGAACAGCCTGAATTGCTGGAACATCGGGAGGATCCCGAACTGCCGGTGGAGCAGCAATATGCGCCGTCGCATGAAGTTCTGGTTGAAGAGGGGGGATTACTGTCTGCGTTGTTACCTGAATGTAGCAACTTTTGGGTAAACTCTCTGCATGGACAAGGGGCGAAGGTCGTTAGCCCACGGTTGCGTGTTGAAGCTCGCTCGCCGGATGGCTTAGTTGAGGCGGTTAGCGTCATCAATCATCCTTTTGCGCTGGGCGTACAGTGGCACCCGGAATGGAACAGTAGCGAGTACGCGCTTTCGCGTATATTGTTCGAGGGCTTTATCACCGCTTGTCAGCACCATATCGCTGAAAAACAGCGACTCTGACCACTACAGTTTAAGGAAATGCAAATATGAGTGATGAGGGACTGGCGCCAGGAAAACGCTTGTCGGAAATCCGCCAGCAGCAGGGGCTTTCACAACGTCGTGCCGCCGAACTCTCCGGGCTGACTCACAGTGCTATCAGTACGATAGAACAAGATAAAGTCAGCCCTGCCATCAGTACGCTGCAAAAGCTGCTGAAGGTGTATGGTCTGTCACTCTCGGAATTCTTTTCCGAGCCGGAAAAACCTGATGAGCCGCAGGTCGTCATTAATCAGGACGACTTAATTGAGATGGGCAGTCAGGGTGTGTCAATGAAGCTGGTTCATAACGGTAACCCGAATCGCACGCTGGCGATGATCTTTGAAACGTACCAGCCGGGCACAACCACTGGGGAAAGAATTAAGCATCAGGGTGAGGAAATAGGCACTGTACTGGAAGGTGAAATTGTTCTGACGATTAATGGTCAGGATTACCACCTCGTCGCGGGGCAAAGTTATGCCATTAATACCGGCATCCCGCACAGTTTCAGTAATACGTCGGCAGGTATTTGCCGAATTATCAGCGCCCATACGCCCACCACGTTTTAATCTTTTTGTTCTGTAAGCCGGGTAAGCGCAATGCGCCCGGCAATCTATAAAGAATGTCGCCAGAAATAAACGGGCATACGGCCCGGGGATCTCTGCGCCCTGACGTTCACAAACTGCATATATCTGATAGACGTGAAACAGGAGTCATAATGAATTTTCATCATCTGGCTTACTGGCAGGATAAAGCGTTAAGTCTCGCCATTGAAACCCGCTTATTTATTAACGGTGAATATACTGCTGCGGCGGAAAATGAAACTTTTGAAACCGTTGATCCGGTCACCCAGGCACCGCTGGCGAATATTGCCCGCGGCAAGAGCGTCGATATTGACCGTGCGGTGAGCGCAGCACGCGGCGTGTTTGAACGTGGCGACTGGTCACTCTCTTCTCCGGCTAAGCGTAAAGCGGTGCTGAATAAACTCGCCGATTTAATGGAAGCTAACGCTGAAGAACTGGCGCTGCTGGAAACGCTCGACACCGGCAAACCGATTCGTCACAGCCTGCGTGATGATATTCCCGGCGCGGCGCGCGCCATTCGCTGGTACACCGAGGCTATCGACAAAGTGTATGGCGAAGTGGCGACCACCAGTAGCCATGAGCTGGCGATGATCGTGCGTGAACCGGTCGGCGTGATTGCCGCCATCGTGCCGTGGAACTTCCCGCTGCTGCTGACTTGCTGGAAACTCGGCCCGGCGCTGGCGGCGGGAAACAGCGTGATCCTAAAACCGTCTGAAAAATCACCGCTCAGTGCGATTCGTCTCGCCGGGCTGGCGAAAGAAGCAGGTCTGCCGGATGGCGTGTTGAACGTGGTGACGGGTTTTGGTCATGAAGCGGGGCAGGCGCTGTCGCGTCATAACGATATCGATGCCATCGCCTTTACCGGTTCGACCCGTACCGGGAAACAGCTGCTGAAAGATGCAGGCGACAGCAACATGAAACGCGTCTGGCTGGAAGCGGGCGGCAAAAGCGCCAACATCGTTTTCGCTGACTGTCCGGATTTGCAAAAAGCGGCGAGCGCGACCGCTGCGGGCATTTTCTACAACCAGGGGCAGGTGTGTATCTCCGGAACGCGCCTGTTGCTGGAAGAGAGCATCGCCGATGAATTCTTAGACCTGTTAAAACAGCAGGCGCAAAACTGGCAGCCGGGCCATCCACTTGATCCCGCAACCACCATGGGCACCTTAATCGACTGCGCCCACGCCGACTCGGTCCATAGCTTTATTCGGGAAGGCGAAAGCAAAGGGCAACTGCTGCTGGATGGCCGTAACGCCGAGCTGGCTGCCGCCATCGGCCCGACCATCTTTGTGGATGTAGACCCGAATGCGTCCTTAAGCCGCGAAGAGATTTTCGGTCCAGTGCTGGTGGTCACGCGTTTCACATCAGAAGAACAGGCGCTACAGCTTGCTAACGACAGCCAGTACGGACTTGGCGCGGCAGTATGGACGCGCGACCTTTCCCGCGCGCACCGCATGAGCCGTCGCCTGAAAGCCGGTTCCGTCTTTGTCAATAACTACAACGACGGCGATATGACCGTGCCGTTTGGCGGCTATAAGCAGAGCGGCAACGGTCGCGACAAATCCCTGCACGCCCTTGAAAAATTCACCGAACTGAAAACTATCTGGATAAGCCTGGAGGCCTGAAATGACCGAACATACCAGCAGTTATTACGCCGCCAGTGCGAATAAATACGCACCATTCGACACGCTGAATGAGTCGATTTCCTGCGATGTTTGCGTGGTCGGCGGCGGCTATACCGGGCTTTCCTCCGCGCTGCATCTGGCGGAAGCGGGCTTTGACGTGGTGGTTCTTGAAGCCTCACGCATCGGCTTCGGCGCAAGCGGACGCAACGGCGGGCAGCTTGTGAACTCCTACAGCCGCGACATCGACGTGATCGAAAAAAGCTACGGCATGGACACCGCCCGTATGCTCGGCAGCATGATGTTTGAAGGCGGAGAGATCATCCGCGAACGTATCAAACGTTATCAGATTGACTGCGATTACCGCCCCGGCGGCCTGTTTGTGGCGATGAATGATAAACAGCTCTCGACTCTGGAAGAGCAGAAAGAGAACTGGGAACGCTACGGCAATAAACAGCTGGAGCTGCTGGACGCCAACGCTATTCGCCGCGAGGTCGCCAGCGATCGCTACACTGGTGCGCTGCTGGATCACAGCGGTGGGCATATTCACCCGCTAAACCTCGCCATTGGTGAAGCCGATGCCATCCGCCTGAACGGCGGGCGCGTGTATGAGCTTTCCGCCGTGACGCAGATCCAGCACACCACGCCAGCCGTGGTGCGGACTGCCAATGGTCAGGTGACGGCGAAGTATGTGATTGTCGCCGGGAATGCGTATCTGGGCGATAAAGTAGAGCCGGAACTAGCGAAACGCAGCATGCCGTGCGGCACGCAGGTGATCACCACCGAACGGCTGTCGGAAGATTTAGCCCGTTCGCTGATCCCGAAAAACTACTGTGTGGAAGACTGTAACTATCTGCTTGATTACTACCGTCTTACCGCCGATAACCGCCTGCTGTACGGCGGCGGCGTGGTCTACGGCGCGCGCGACCCGGATGACGTTGAGCGCCTTGTGGTGCCGAAACTGCTGAAAACCTTCCCGCAGCTGAAGGGCGTGAAAATTGATTACCGCTGGACGGGCAACTTCCTGCTGACCTTGTCGCGCATGCCGCAGTTCGGTCGCCTTGATACCAACATCTATTACATGCAGGGCTACAGCGGCCACGGCGTCACCTGTACCCACCTCGCCGGGCGTTTGATTGCTGAACTGCTGCGCGGTGACGCCGAGCGTTTCGACGCCTTCGCCAATCTGCCGCATTACCCGTTCCCCGGCGGGCGCACGCTGCGCGTTCCGTTTACCGCGATGGGCGCGGCTTATTACAGCCTGCGCGATCGTCTGGGCGTTTAATTTCCGATTAACAGTGAAGAGTCAAAAGGTGTGAAACATGAGCAACAATGAATTCCATCAGCGTCGTCTTTCTGCTACCCCACGCGGGGTTGGCGTGATGTGTAACTTCTTCGCCCAGTCGGCAGAAAACGCTACGCTGAAGGATGTAGAGGGCAACGAATATATCGATTTCGCCGCAGGCATTGCGGTGCTGAATACCGGGCATCGCCACCCTGATCTGGTCGCGGCGGTGGAGCAGCAATTGCAACAGTTTACCCACACGGCGTATCAGATTGTGCCGTACGAAAGCTACGTCACCCTGGCGGAGAAAATCAACGCCCTTGCCCCGGTGAGCGGGCAGGCTAAAACTGCGTTCTTCACCACCGGTGCGGAAGCGGTGGAGAACGCGGTGAAAATCGCCCGCGCCCATACCGGACGCCCTGGCGTGATTGCGTTTAGCGGCGGCTTCCACGGTCGTACATATATGACCATGGCGCTGACCGGAAAGGTCGCGCCGTACAAAATCGGCTTCGGCCCGTTCCCCGGTTCGGTATATCACGTACCTTATCCGTCAGATTTACATGGCGTTTCAACGCAGGACTCTCTCGACGCCATCGAACGCTTGTTTAAATCGGACATTGAAGCGAAGCAGGTGGCGGCGATTATTTTCGAACCGGTGCAGGGCGAAGGCGGTTTCAACGTTGCACCAAAAGAGCTGGTTGCCGCCATTCGCCGCCTGTGCGACGAGCACGGCATTGTGATGATTGCCGATGAAGTGCAAAGCGGCTTTGCGCGTACCGGTAAACTGTTTGCCATGGATCACTACGCCGATAAGCCGGACTTAATGACGATGGCGAAAAGCCTCGCAGGCGGCATGCCGCTTTCGGGCGTGGTCGGTAACGCGAATATTATGGACGCGCCCGCGCCGGGCGGGTTGGGTGGTACTTACGCCGGGAACCCGCTGGCGGTGGCTGCCGCGCACGCTGTGCTCAACATTATCGACAAAGAATCACTCTGTGAACGCGCGAATCAACTGGGCCAGCGCCTGACAAACACGTTGATTGATGCCAAAGAAAGCGTTCCGGCCATCGCGGCGGTACGCGGTCTGGGGTCTATGATTGCGGCAGAGTTTAACGATCCGCAAACGGGCGAGCCGTCAGCGGCGATTGCACAGAAAATCCAGCAACGCGCGCTGGCGCAGGGGCTGCTTCTGCTGACCTGTGGCGCATACGGCAACGTGATTCGTTTCCTGTATCCGCTGACCATCCCGGATGCGCAATTCGATGCGGCAATGAAAATTTTGCAGGATGCGCTGAACGATTAATAGCCCAACGCAATAATGTCTGATGCGCTGCGCTTATCAGGCCTGCAAACGACGTATTGATTATGTATGCCGGACAAAGCATTCACGCCGCATCCGGCAAGTTGTATTGCCCAACTTCGCTAAATCTGGTGCTTTTTCAACAACGCGCGGAACTGATGATAGGTTAACCCCAGTAATTCAGCCGCGCGCTTCTGGTTATATTTCCCTTGTTGCAAACTGAGTTGCAGCAACTCTTTTTCCTGCTGCATCTGAAACTCACGTAAATCCAGCGGCAGTGTTGGAAGCGAGGTGGTTTCTGAAACGGCGATAGCGTCTTCAGGCGGACGCCGTTTAAAGGGATCAATAATAATGTCATCAAGCGGATAATCGCTGGTGCCGTGGCGATATACTGAACGTTCCACCACGTTTTTCAATTCACGAATATTTCCCGGCCAGCGATAATTCAGCAATGTTTCTCTGGCGCGCTCCGTAAACCCCGGGAACAGAGGCAGCTTGATTTCCCGACACATCTGAATGGCAAAGTGTTCTGCCATCAGCATAATGTCGCTTTCGCGCTCGCGCAGGGGCGGCAGTTGCACTACATCGAAAGCCAGCCGGTCGAGCAGGTCAGCGCGAAAATTACCTTCATTGACCATCGCCGGGAGATCGGCATTCGTCGCGCATACCAACCGCACATTCACCTGCAATGGCTGGCTGCCGCCAACGCGCTCCAGTTCACCGTACTCAATCACACGCAATAATTTCTCCTGCACCATCATCGGTGCCGTAGCGAGTTCATCAAGAAATAGCGTACCGCCGTCGGCACGTTCAAATCTCCCTGGATGACGTTTTTGCGCACCGGTAAACGCGCCCGCTTCGTGACCAAACAGTTCGGAATCCAGCAGATTTTCATTTAACGCCGCGCAGTTAAGGGAAATAAACGGCCCCTGCCAACGGGAGGAGAGATAATGCAGACGGCTGGCAATCAGCTCTTTACCTGTGCCGCGCTCGCCGATGATGAGCACCGGTTTGTCCAGCGGTGCGAGATGCGAAACCTGTTCCAGCACTTCGAGAAAGCTGTTCGCCTCACCGAGTAAATTATCTTTGTATTCTGCCATGATGAAATTCGCTACTTGTTAGTGTAATTCGCTAACTCATCCTGGCATGTTGCTGTTGATTCTTCAATCAGATCTTTATAAATCAAAAAGATAAAAAATTGGCACGCAAATTGTATTAATAGTTCAGCAGGACAATCCTGAACGCAGAAATCAAGAGGACAACATTATGGGTATTTTTTCTCGCTTTGCCGACATCGTGAATGCCAACATCAACGCTCTGTTAGAGAAAGCAGAAGATCCACAGAAACTGGTGCGTCTGATGATCCAGGAGATGGAAGATACATTGGTTGAAGTACGTTCTACTTCGGCGCGTGCGCTGGCAGAAAAGAAACAGCTGACTCGCCGTATAGAACAAGCGTCGGCGCGTGAAGTTGAATGGCAGGAAAAAGCCGAACTGGCGCTGCTGAAAGAGAGAGAGGATCTGGCGCGTGCGGCGTTAATTGAAAAACAGAAACTGACCGATCTGATTAAGAGCCTGGAACATGAAGTGACGCTGGTGGACGATACGCTGGCACGCATGAAGAAAGAGATTGGCGAGCTGGAAAACAAATTGAGCGAAACACGCGCTCGCCAGCAGGCATTGATGTTACGCCATCAGGCGGCAAACTCGTCGCGCGATGTGCGTCGTCAGCTGGACAGTGGCAAACTGGATGAAGCAATGGCTCGTTTCGAATCTTTCGAACGTCGAATTGACCAGATGGAAGCGGAAGCAGAAAGCCACAGCTTCGGTAAACAAAAATCGCTGGACGATCAGTTTGCCGAACTGAAAGCCGATGATGCAATCAGCGAGCAACTGGCACAATTAAAAGCCAAAATGAAGCAAGACAATCAATAATAACATCCAGGCGGCGTCCGAACGCGCCGCCGCTCATCGTCTAAGGAGTACTTATGAGCGCGCTATTTCTGGCTATTCCGTTAACCATTTTTGTGCTGTTTGTTTTACCGATCTGGTTATGGCTGCATTACAGCAATCGTTCTGGTCGCAGTGAATTGTCGCAAAGTGAGCAGCAGCGATTAGCGCAACTGGCTGATGAAGCAAAACGGATGCGCGAACGTATTCAGGCGCTGGAATCTATTCTTGATGCAGAACATCCGAACTGGAGGGATCGCTAATGGCGGGCATTAATCTCAATAAAAAATTATGGCGTATTCCACAGCAGGGCATGGTCCGTGGCGTCTGCGCCGGGATTGCCAACTATTTTGATGTACCAGTAAAACTGGTGCGTATCCTGGTGGTGCTGTCGATTTTCTTCGGTCTGGCGCTGTTTACCCTGGTTGCTTACATCATTTTGTCATTTGCGCTTGATCCAATGCCGGACAACATGGCCTTTGGTGAGCAGCTACCTTCCAGCAGTGAATTGCTGGATGAAGTCGACCGTGAACTGGCGGCAAGTGAAACGCGTTTACGCGAGATGGAACGTTATGTCACTTCCGATACTTTCACGTTACGTAGCCGTTTCCGTCAACTGTGAGGGAAGTTATGAATACTCGCTGGCAACAGGCCGGGCAAAAGGTGAAGCCTGGTTTCAAATTAGCAGGCAAGCTGGTACTTCTTACCGCACTGCGCTATGGCCCGGCGGGTGTAGCTGGCTGGGCGATAAAATCAGTTGCTCGCCGACCACTGAAAATGTTGCTGGCCGTGGCGCTGGAACCGCTGTTAAGCCGGGCAGCCAATAAACTGGCGCAGCGTTATAAAAGGTGAGGGGAGTTTCGCAAAAATTGTTAAAGCTAAGGCATATTATGGATGGCAATTTTCATCCATAGAAGGACGCTTACATGTTTAAAAAAGGCTTACTTGCTCTGACACTGGTGTTTTCACTGCCCGTTTTCGCCGCTGAACACTGGATCGATGTTCGTGTTCCAGAGCAGTATCAGCAAGAGCACGTTCAGGGAGCCATCAATATTCCCCTGAAGGAAGTGAAAGAGCGCATTGCCACCGCCGTTCCGGATAAAAACGACACCGTGAAAGTGTATTGCAATGCCGGACGCCAGTCAGGGCAGGCAAAAGAGATCCTTAGCGAGATGGGATATACCCACGTTGAGAACGCCGGCGGCCTGAAAGACATCGCAATGCCGAAGGTCAAAGGTTAACAAATTACTTATTGAGCGGTGTAAACAACGCCGCTTACTCATTTGATAAATCAAAATTAACCCACATTATTATCTCCAGTATCTAATCCTTTCTACAGCTTTCTGGCACAGGACAGCAATGAAGCGACTTAAAAATGAACTTAATGCGCTGGTGAATCGGGGTGTCGACAGACATCTGCGCCTCGCCGTAACCGGACTTAGCCGCAGCGGCAAAACGGCGTTTATCACTGCGATGGTTAATCAGTTGCTCAATATTCACGCCGGAGCACGTTTGCCGCTATTAAGTGCGGTGCGTGAAGAGCGTCTGCTGGGCGTAAAACGCATTCCCCAGCGTGACTTTGGCATTCCGCGCTTCACCTATGATGAAGGACTGGCGCAGTTATATGGCGATCCTCCTGCCTGGCCGACGCCAACGCGCGGCGTCAGTGAAATCCGCCTGGCGCTACGTTTTAAATCGAACGATTCGCTGCTACGCCATTTCAAGGACACCTCCACGCTGTATCTGGAGATTGTGGATTATCCCGGCGAATGGCTGCTCGATCTGCCGATGTTGGCGCAGGACTATTTAAGCTGGTCGCGCCAGATGACGGGCTTACTTAATGGTCAGCGCGGCGAATGGTCGGCGAAATGGCGAATGATGTGCGAAGGGCTGGACCCGCTAGCGCCTGCCGACGAAAACCGGCTGGCAGACATTGCCGCCGCCTGGACCGAGTATCTCCACCACTGCAAACAGCAGGGGTTGCACTTTATTCAGCCTGGGCGCTTTGTCTTGCCGGGAGATATGGCAGGAGCACCCGCGCTGCAATTCTTCCCGTGGCCGGATGTCGATGCCTGGGGCGAGTCCAAACTGGCGCAGGCCGATAAGCATACCAATGCCGGAATGCTGCGCGAGCGCTTTAATTATTATTGCGAGAAGGTGGTGAAGGGGTTCTATAAGAATCATTTTCTGCGCTTTGACCGCCAGATTGTGCTGGTGGATTGCCTGCAGCCTCTCAACAGTGGGCCACAGGCATTTAATGATATGCGTCTGGCGCTGACGCAGCTGATGCAAAGTTTCCACTACGGGCAGCGAACCCTGTTCCGGCGTTTGTTTTCGCCGGTTATCGATAAGCTATTGTTTGCTGCCACTAAAGCGGACCATGTGACCATCGATCAGCACGCTAATATGGTTTCATTGCTGCAACAACTGATTCAGGATGCCTGGCAAAATGCGGCGTTCGAAGGGATCAGTATGGACTGCCTGGGGCTGGCGTCTGTTCAGGCGACCACCAGCGGAATTATTGATATTAACGGTGAGAAAATCCCGGCGCTGCGCGGTAATCGACTCATCGATGGCGCACCGCTCACTGTTTATCCTGGCGAAGTTCCCGCACGTTTGCCTGGTCAGGCGTTCTGGGATAAGCAAGGCTTCCAGTTTGAGGCGTTTCGTCCGCAGGTGATGGATGTCGACAAACCGCTGCCGCATATTCGTCTTGATGCTGCGCTGGAATTTTTAATAGGAGATAAATTGCGATGACCGAACCGTTAAAACCACGTATTGATTTCGACGGTCCACTGGAGGTCGATCAGAATCCAAAATTCAGGGCGCAGCAGACCTTTGACGAAAATCAGGCGCAAAATTTTGCCCCGGCCACGCTCGACGAAGCGCAGGAAGAAGAGGGGCAAGTTGAAGCGGTGATGGACGCAGCGTTACGTCCTAAACGCAGCCTGTGGCGCAAAATGGTGATGGGCGGGCTGGCTCTGTTTGGCGCAAGCGTTGTCGGGCAGGGTGTACAGTGGACAATGAACGCCTGGCAAACCCAGGACTGGGTAGCGCTGGGTGGATGTGCTGCAGGGGCATTGATTATCGGCGCTGGCGTAGGTTCTGTGGTAACAGAGTGGCGGCGCTTATGGCGCTTGCGACAGCGCGCCCATGAACGCGACGAAGCGCGTGATTTATTGCACAGCCACGGCACCGGCAAAGGCCGCGCATTTTGCGAAAAACTGGCACAGCAGGCGGGCATCGATCAGTCACATCCGGCGCTGCAACGCTGGTATGCCTCAATCCATGAAACGCAGAACGATCGTGAAGTGGTCAGCCTGTATGCTCATCTGGTCCAGCCGGTTTTAGATGCCCAGGCGCGGCGCGAAATCAGCCGTTCGGCAGCGGAATCAACATTGATGATTGCGGTCAGCCCGCTGGCGCTGGTGGATATGGCATTTATCGCCTGGCGCAATCTGCGTTTGATTAATCGCATCGCCACGCTGTATGGCATTGAACTGGGATATTACAGCCGTTTGCGCCTGTTTAAGCTGGTATTGCTGAATATCGCTTTCGCCGGAGCCAGCGAACTGGTGCGCGAAGTGGGGATGGACTGGATGTCGCAAGATCTCGCTGCTCGTTTGTCTACCCGCGCAGCTCAGGGGATTGGTGCAGGACTTCTGACGGCACGACTGGGGATTAAAGCTATGGAGCTTTGCCGCCCTCTGCCGTGGATTGACGATGACAAACCTCGCCTCGGGGATTTCCGTCGTCAGCTTATCGGTCAGGTGAAAGAGACGCTGCAAAAAGGCAAAACGCCCAGCGAAAAATAATGCAATATCGGGTGCTGACCGGATATCTTTACGCCGAAGTGCCCGTTTTTCCGTCTTTGTGTCAATGATTGTTGACAGAAACCTTCCTGCTATCCAAATAGTGTCATATCATCATATTAATTGTTCTTTTTTCAGGTGAAGGTTCCCATGCGTCTGGAAGTCTTTTGTGAAGACCGACTCGGTCTGACCCGCGAATTACTCGATCTACTCGTGCTAAGAGGCATTGATTTACGCGGTATTGAGATTGACCCCATTGGGCGAATCTACCTCAATTTTGCTGAACTGGAGTTTGAGAGTTTCAGCAGTCTGATGGCCGAAATACGCCGTATTGCAGGTGTTACCGATGTGCGTACTGTCCCGTGGATGCCTTCCGAACGTGAGCATCTGGCGTTGAGCGCGTTACTGGAGGCGTTGCCTGAACCTGTGCTCTCTGTCGATATGAAAAGCAAAGTGGATATGGCGAACCCGGCGAGCTGTCAGCTTTTTGGGCAAAAATTGGATCGCCTGCGCAACCATACCGCCGCACAATTGATTAACGGCTTTAATTTTTTACGCTGGCTGGAAAGCGAACCGCAGGATTCCCATAACGAGCATGTCGTTATTAATGGACAGAATTTCCTGATGGAGATTACGCCTGTTTATCTTCAGGATGAAAATGATCAACACGTCCTGACCGGTGCGGTGGTGATGTTGCGATCAACGATTCGTATGGGTCGTCAGTTGCAAAATGTCGCCGCCCAGGACGTCAGCGCCTTCAGTCAAATTGTCGCCGTCAGCCCGAAAATGAAGCATGTTGTCGAACAGGCGCAGAAACTGGCGATGCTAAGCGCGCCATTGCTGATAACCGGTGATACCGGCACCGGAAAAGATCTCTTTGCGTATGCCTGTCATCAGGCAAGCCCACGCGCGGGCAAACCCTATCTGGCGCTGAACTGTGCGTCTATACCGGAAGATGCGGTCGAGAGTGAACTGTTTGGTCATGCTCCGGAAGGGAAGAAAGGGTTCTTTGAGCAGGCGAACGGTGGTTCGGTACTGCTGGATGAAATAGGTGAGATGTCACCACGGATGCAGGCGAAATTACTGCGTTTCCTTAATGATGGCACTTTCCGTCGGGTTGGCGAAGACCATGAGGTGCATGTCGATGTGCGGGTGATTTGCGCGACGCAGAAGAATCTTGTCGAACTGGTGCAAAAAGGCGTGTTCCGTGAAGATCTCTATTATCGTCTGAACGTGTTGACGCTCAATCTGCCGCCGCTACGTGACTGTCCGCAGGACATCATGCCGTTAACCGAGCTGTTCGTCGCCCGCTTTGCCGACGAGCAGGGCGTGCCGCGTCCGAAACTGGCCGCTGACCTGAATACTGTACTTACGCGTTATGCGTGGCCGGGAAATGTGCGGCAGTTAAAGAACGCTATTTATCGCGCACTGACACAACTGGACGGTTATGAGCTGCGTCCACAGGATATTTTGTTACCGGATTATGACGCCACAACGGTAGCCGTGGGCGAAGATGCGATGGAAGGTTCGCTGGACGAAATCACCAGCCGTTTTGAACGCTCGGTATTAACCCAGCTTTATCGCAATTATCCCAGCACGCGCAAACTGGCAAAACGCCTGGGCGTTTCGCATACCGCGATTGCCAATAAGTTGCGGGAATATGGTCTGAGTCAGAAGAAGAACGAAGAGTAAGCGCGAATATGCCTGATGGTGCAACACCATCAGGCATATTAACTTATGCTTTCAGTACAGCCAGAGCTGCTTCGTAATCCGGCTCGGTGGTGATTTCATCCACCAGCTGGCTGAAAATCACATTGTCATTTTCATCAATAACCACAACGGCACGCGCTGCCAGACCTTTCAGTGGGCCATCAGCAATTGCCACACCGTAGGCTTGCAGGAATTCAGCGTTACGGAAAGTGGAGAGGGTGATAACGTTGTTCAGACCTTCTGCGCCGCAGAAACGAGACTGGGCGAACGGCAGATCGGCAGAGATACACAGCACAACGGTGTTGTCGATCTCGGTTGCCAGTTGGTTAAACTTACGTACTGATGCGGCGCAAACACCGGTATCAATACTCGGGAAAATGTTCAGCACTTTGCGTTTACCCGCAAACTGACCGAGGGTGACGTCAGACAGATCTTTTGCCACGAGAGTAAAAGTCTGCGCTTTGCTACCCGCCTGCGGGATGGAATTGGCGACTGTAACCGGGTTGCCCTGGAAATGAACGGTTTGTGACATGATTATCTTTCCTGTTTACATATAGTTAACGTCACACCTAGTTTATGCTAACTGTCAATAACACAGCAAACGCTATTTGCGCTTAATCCGCAGACCACCGCGACAACAAGGAGTAAAGATGAGAACCGTTAAGGTATTCGAGGAAGCCTGGCCCTTACATACCCCGTTTGTGATTGCTCGGGGAAGTCGCAGTGAAGCGCGCGTGGTGGTGGTTGAACTGGAAGAAGAAGGTATTAAAGGCACCGGCGAATGCACGCCGTATCCGCGTTATGGAGAAAGTGATGCCTCGGTAATGGCGCAAATTATGAGCGTCGTACCGCAATTAGAGAAAGGGCTGACACGGGAGGAGTTGCAAAAAATTCTCCCTGCCGGCGCAGCACGTAATGCGCTGGATTGTGCATTGTGGGATCTAGCGGCGCGAAAACAGCAGGAATCGCTGGCTGATTTGATCGGCATAACGCTTCCCGGGACAGTTATCACTGCACAGACGGTAGTCATCGGTACGCCTGATCAGATGGCCAATAGTGCATCAACACTCTGGCAGGCAGGCGCGAAATTACTGAAAGTAAAGCTGGATAACCATCTTATCAGTGAGCGGATGGTGGCAATTCGCACCGCTGTGCCCGATGCGACGCTGATCGTTGATGCAAATGAATCCTGGCGTGCAGAAGGGTTGGCGGCGCGTTGCCAGCTATTGGCGGATTTAGGCGTTGCGATGCTTGAACAACCGCTTCCTGCGCAGGACGATGCGGCGTTGGAGAATTTTATTCATCCGTTACCGATTTGCGCAGATGAAAGTTGTCATACTCGTAGCAATCTGAAGGCGCTGAAAGGGCGCTATGAGATGGTTAACATTAAGCTTGATAAAACCGGTGGTCTGACGGAAGCGCTGGCGCTGGCGACTGAAGCGCGTGCACAAGGTTTTCGTCTGATGCTGGGCTGCATGTTGTGTACCTCTCGGGCCATTAGCGCCGCTTTACCGCTGGTGCCGCAGGTCAGTTTCGTCGATCTTGACGGACCGACCTGGCTGGCGGTAGATGTGGAACCGGCGCTTCAGTTCACGACGGGCGAATTGCATCTTTAGGATGCCAGCGCAGCAAGTTTGCCATCGCAAAGAGATATTTTTCGCTGGCTTCGTCGGAGGAGATGGGTGGAAACTCTGCGGTGATGCAATGCAGGTTGAGATCCGCACACCAACTACCGAAAGAGCCAGGTGTTTCATAACCGACGCTGGTTACCAGAGGCAATTCAAACGCCTGGGCCAGCCATTCGCCTAATTCACTGTGTCTGGGATCTTCAATACAGGCCAGCGGATCGTGGAATGAGACCACCCAGGCGGGTTGAATGCGGTGTATAAGCTGGCACAGCGCCTGGGTTTCAGGTTCGGAGCCAGGTTTGTCACCTGTCAGCAATACGACATCACGTTCTTCAGCGGCGCTGTTCCAGCGATAAACGGTTTCACCTTCCTTCCAATTCGCCGCCGGAAAGTTTCTGTTTAAATCCACACCATTAGCATTGGCCCGTAACCCCAACTGGCAGCCGTCAGGATTCACACACAGCACCACATGATGACGGCGTAAAGAAGGTGTCAACGTCCGCAGAGCACAGGAGAGCGTGACGACCGAAGAGTTTTCATCACCGTGAGTAGCCAGCCAGAATCAAACCACTTTCGCGGCTGGCTGCAGGGGCAGGAAACCAGATTAACGGCGCGCCCAATAATGAACGTCCGTAATGTTCTGTTCCGGGCGGAAATGCGCCGCGTTCGGCGCGTGGGCGGGTTACGGTCATGATCGTCTCTGGTTCAGGAAGTATTACAGGCAGTGTTGTGCAAATTTTGCGGATTATCAAATCCTTTTCTTCAACGCTATGTCATCGATCTTGTATCACTTTTTTGCCGGAAGTTGTTTGCATTTTCATTGATGTGCAGATATTAGAATTGTCGTAATGTTATATACATGGCGTATTTTATTCTTACTGGTTCTACACATGTTAATCGCATCTGATTGATCAGTTCACCTTAATAAGTTTAATAAATCGTACTGCACATAGTACAGTACGATGGTAGCTATATAATTGATTTACATGAAGAATGGCTTATCGCCATCAGTCCCGGGTTGATTGATGCCTATATTCTCACCAATGTGTTTCTCAGGTTTATCGATGATATCTGTAATTAATGCTGCGACACTCTTACGTGATACGATCGTACCTTTGAATGGTTCATTGCGTGAGGTAAGCTCATAATCAATAATATCTTCATCAGTCAGCCAGGCAGGGCGAAGAATTGTATATTCCAGTCCAGAAGCCTCAATTGCATCCGCAGCCCTGCGGAATGGTTTTAGGGGCTCACCAATAACTGCATTATTCCATTCGCCAAATTTTCCTGGAACTTCATCATAAATACCGAGGGAAAGAACAAAGATCAGACGTTTAACATCACAGGCTTTCATCGCAGCGATCACTGAATTTGCCTGAATATCTAAATCTTCCCCCGTAAGGTTGGCATACACAACATCCTGTCCCTGCATGGCCTGCTTCAGTGCTGCATGATTCAGTACATCCCCCATAATAATCTTGCTATTAGTTGGATAGGGTTTGTGGATTTTTGCTGGCTGACGGGCAAATAAAGTTTGTTTAATGGTTTGTTTATCTGCCAGTTGATTAATCACATGGCGGGCTATCTGACCGCCAGCACCAAGAATCAGTACATTTTTCATGAAACTTTTCCCAGATTATTGGCAGCAATATGCCAGGCCATATCACTATTACGGATTTGAATATGTTTCATTACAGAGTTTCCTCAAAGAACGGCGCTAATACTGAAATTGCTTCAGCCACATAGACTTTGCCGTCATAAAGAACCATATGGTTTGCGCCTTCAACAATGTGATAGCGTTTATCCTGGCTTGATGCTCGATCGTACAGGTCGTCACTCATCCATTTGCTCCCTGCCTGGCTGCCCGCCACAATCTGTATCGGCTGAGTCAGGTACACTTCCGCCATATGGTAAGCATCATAGGTAATAATCTGGTTAAGGCTGCGCAAAGTAGCGTAACCCGGTGCTGTTGGATACTGCGCGCGAGGGGTGTGGTAATACTCCCAGGCCTGACGCAGTTCTTCGTTCGGCGCATCGGACTCCTTCATTGGTGCCAGTGGCATGGTGGCGTATTCTCCGCTGCTAATATCGCTGGTTCGGGCGTTTGAACCCGCGTCAACGTATGGTAGGGCATCAATAGATTTCACATTGTTTTCCCAACCATTACGGAACATCGAACCAATATTGACCGCACTAACAGTACCGATGGCCTTGATGCGGCGATCCTGAATTGCAGCATTGGCTGTATATCCTGCACCGGCACAAATTCCCATCGCACCAATTCGGCTATTGTCGACATAAGAAAGCGTTGTCAGATAATCAATCACGGCACTGACGTCTTCAGTACGAATGTATGGGTTTTCTAACTGACGCGGCTCGCCGCCGCTTTCACCTTGATAAGATGCGTCATAAGCAATAGTGACAAATCCCTTTTCCGCCAGTTTTTCGGCATAGGTTCCAGCCGTTTGCTCTTTAACGCCCCCACCTGGGTGAGATACCACAATTGCCGGATACTGACGGGTTTCATCAAATTTTGGAGGGAAATAGATCACTGCAGACAAAGAGATGGTTGGATTATTGCTGTTAGTGAAGCTGACTTTATTATTCATCATTCCGTTCCTCATGGAGTTGTCGGTTCGTTTTAACGGTTGGTGATATCACTATAGATATTGATCATTAAGTTGATTAGACCCAAAATCATGATTAGACCTATCATTTAAATGATTAATAGATTGTATGGAGATACTGAATGAAGCGTGAAGAAATCGCTGATCTGATGGCGTTTGTCGTCGTTGCAGAGGAGCGTAGCTTCACTCGCGCAGCAGCCCGCCTGAGCATGGCGCAGTCAGCTTTAAGCCAGATAGTGCGCCGTATAGAAGAACGATTGGGATTGCGGCTTCTGACGCGAACCACGCGCAGCGTTGTACCCACTGAAGCGGGCGAGCATCTTTTGTCTGTTCTTGGCCCTATGTTGCATGACATAGATTCTGCCCTGACATCCCTGAGCGATCTGCAGAACCGCCCATCCGGGACAATACGTATTACTACTGTAGAACATGCAGCAAAAACGATATTGTTACCAGCTATGCGCACATTCCTGAAATCGCATCCTGAAATTGATATCCAGCTTACCATTGATTATGGTTTGACCGATGTCGTTTCTGAACGTTTTGATGCAGGCGTCCGTCTGGGTGGGGAGATGGATAAAGATATGATCGCCATTCGAATCGGGCCAGATATACCAATGGCTATTGTTGGCTCACCGGATTATTTTTCTCGTCGAAGTGCTCCAACGTCAGTGTCACAATTAATAGATCATCAGGCAATTAATTTGTATCTTCCCACATCGGGTACAGCAAATCGCTGGAGATTAATACGCGGTGGACGTGAAGTTCGTGTTCGCATGGAAGGTCAGCTTTTACTGAATACGATAGACCTGATCATTGATGCTGCAATTGATGGGCATGGATTGGCGTATCTACCTTATGATCAGGTTGAGCGGGCTATTAAAGAAAAAAAACTGATACGTGTTTTGGATAAATTCACACCAGATTTACCCGGTTATCACCTGTACTATCCACACCGTCGACATGCTGGCTCGGCATTCTCATTATTTATAGATAGGCTGAAGTATAAAGGTGCTGTTTAGCACTACTTGCTGATACATTAATTTAATTCTTCTCTTAACGTATTCTCAGTTCCTTTCAACGTTTTGGTTATTTTTTATTCTTCGTACAATGGCGACAGATGCTGATTATGATACCGAAAACGGGTTTGAACGTGCGAAGCCCGAACGTAGTGTTCGGAGTTCTATGTGCTTTACCGCATTTTGGAGACTATTATTTACACTAAATCTGATTTGATATATTGATACTTAAAACATTTGATGCTTCCTTTGTCACTTTTTTGATGGAAGTTGTTTGCATTTCTTTAAGGCGAAACAAATAATTACGCATCAATTTTAATGTCGGTTAGAGGGAAACTTATGAAGCACTCTGTTTCAGTCACGTGTTGTGCGCTGTTGGTCAGCAGCATTTCTCTTTCGTATGCTGCTGAAGTTCCGAGCGGCACAGTACTGGCAGAGAAGCAGGAGCTGGTGCGCCACATTAAAGATGAGCCAGCGTCGCTGGATCCCGCTAAAGCCGTGGGCCTGCCGGAGATTCAGGTCATTCGCGATCTGTTTGAAGGACTGGTGAATCAGAACGAGAAAGGGGAGATTGTCCCCGGCGTTGCGACTCAGTGGAAAAGTAATGACAACCGTATCTGGACTTTTACCCTGCGCGATAACGCAAAATGGGCGGATGGCACACCGGTAACGGCGCAAGATTTTGTCTACAGCTGGCAACGTCTGGTGGACCCAAAAACATTGTCGCCATTTGCATGGTTTGCCGCGCTGGCGGGAATCAACAACGCACAGGCGATTATTGATGGTAAAGCCACGCCTGACCAGCTTGGCGTCACCGCAGTTGATGCCCATACTTTGAAAATCCAGCTTGATAAACCGTTGCCGTGGTTTGTGAATTTAACCGCTAACTTTGCCTTCTTCCCGGTGCAAAAAGCCAACGTAGAAAGCAGTAAAGAGTGGACGAAACCCGGAAATCTGATCGGCAATGGCGCTTATGTTCTTAAAGAGCGCGTAGTCAATGAAAAACTGGTCGTGGTGCCGAATACCCATTATTGGGATAACGCCAAAACGGTACTGCAAAAAGTGACCTTCCTGCCAATTAATCAGGAATCCGCAGCCACTAAGCGTTACCTCGCGGGGGATATTGATATCACCGAATCCTTCCCGAAAAATATGTATCAGAAGCTGTTGAAGGATATTCCGGGGCAGGTTTATACGCCGCCGCAGCTCGGGACCTATTATTATGCGTTTAACACGCAAAAAGGGCCGACGGCAGATCAGCGCGTTCGCCTGGCATTAAGTATGACGATAGATCGCCGCCTGATGACCGAAAAAGTGTTGGGGACGGGGGAAAAGCCAGCGTGGCATTTTACACCAGATGTTACTGCCGGTTTTACGCCGGAGCCTTCGCCGTTTGAACAAATGAGTCAGGAAGAACTGAATGCGCAGGCAAAAACTTTGTTGAGCGCAGCTGGTTATGGTCCGCAAAAACCGCTGAAGCTGACGCTTTTGTATAACACTTCAGAAAACCATCAAAAAATTGCGATTGCTGTAGCATCGATGTGGAAAAAGAACCTTGGCGTAGATGTTAAATTGCAAAATCAGGAATGGAAAACCTATATCGATAGCCGTAACACCGGCAATTTTGATGTTATCCGAGCCTCGTGGGTAGGGGATTATAATGAACCCTCCACTTTCCTGACATTATTAACGTCAACGCATTCCGGGAATATTTCACGCTTTAACAATCCGGCATACGACAAAGTACTGGCCCAGGCATCAACGGAAAATACCGTTAAAGCGCGTAATGCCGATTACAATACGGCAGAAAAAATCCTCATGGAGCAAGCACCGATTGCACCAATTTATCAATATACCAATGGACGATTAATCAAGCCGTGGCTGAAAGGTTATCCCATTAATAACCCGGAAGATGTGGCGTACAGTCGGACTATGTATATTGTGAAGCATTGATGTGATGGGAACTGGCGTTACCCTTGTGGATAACGCCAGTGATGTCTGATTTAGCGACCCTGGTCCGGCGGTGTAATGTTATCCATATACAGCGTCTGGCTGGGGAAGGCAAAGTCCGCGCCGTGTGACTGTACAATATCGATAATCTTCAAATAAACGTCTTGCTGTGCAGCAAGCCATTCAGCCCATACCGTGGTTTTGGTAAAGCAATAAACCATAATATTCAATGAAGAGTCAGCAAACTGGTTGAAATAAACCAGTAAGGTTTGTCGCTGGTCGATGGCCGGGTGATTTTTCAGCATCTCACGTACGGCTTCGACAATAACGCCCACTTTTGCCGCATCCTCATAACGTAAACCAATGGTCGTGGTAATGCGCCGGTTGGTCATTCGTCCTGGGTTTTCTACGCTGATTGACGAAAACAGCGAGTTCGGTACGTACAACGGACGATTATCAAAAGTCGTAATTTTGGTAATTCGCCAGCCAATTTCCGCTACTGTACCTTCGATATTTCTGTCCGGTGAACGGATCCAGTCGCCAATACTAAAAGGACGGTCGAAATAGAGCATAATCCCGGAAAAGAAGTTACTCAGAATATCTTTACCGGCCATACCGACAGCCAGACCACCAATACCACCAAAGGTCAACAAGCCAGAAAGGCTCATGCCGAAATGTTCGCCATAAAGCAGAACAAGCACAACAATAATGGTGATTTTGATGATACGCGACATAATCCGCGCACTGGTGATATCGCGACCTTTTTTAATCTGCTGTTTTTCAAACTGATTTATCAGCAGAAATAGTTTAATCGTCAGAATAACCGCAATCAGGGACGTACAGATAAAATCGATAACGCCTGGGGTGATAAATTTGAGTTTATAGTTTTCTATAACATAATTAATGATGCTACCAACAGCACTGATAATTATGGTGTAGATTAAAAATTGCACCGCATGGAATAAAAATCCTTTTCTTTTACGATTTCCGCGGCGAAACCAAAAGCTCATCAGAATCAATGCTGCGCAGCTACCGAAAATAATGACCAGATTAAGCGCATTATTTGTAAACAGTTCAGCGATCATTGTTTTATCAGGCTCCTCCAGATAATTGTCGTCATGCCGGAAACCCCTGGCGGGGCTATTTTACCGCGACAATTCATTCAGATCATCAATAGTCAGGGAAGGAAGTAGCAACATTAGCTAACTAATCAATGCGTTGATTGTAAATCCAGCTAAGAGGTGAGGTTTTCAGAGCAGACAACGGTAAAATGTCATGGTATTGTTATGTTTAGGTAACAAGAAATTTGTCTGCACAAGGATTACATCATGATTATGGCGAAACTGAAGTCAGCGAAAGGGAAGAAATTTCTCTTTGGTTTGTTGGCGGTTTTCATTATTGCGGCGTCGGTTGTGACTCGCGCGACCATCGGCGGCGTGATAGAACAGTACAATATTCCGCTGTCTGAGTGGACGAGATCAATGTATGTGATTCAGTCATCGATGATTTTTGTTTATAGCCTGGTCTTTACTGTGTTACTGGCAATCCCGTTGGGAATTTATTTCCTTGGCGGCGAAGAGCAGTAAGTAAATAAATATCCTCCGGCATAGCCGGAGGTTTTTCAAATGCGCCTATAAGGCTCTCTTACCAGCCGCGCCCTAACAGGCGCACACGATCTGACATTTGCATCCAACTTCGTTACTTACGGCCCGTAAACGGGCTGCCCGGATAGGGAATCGATAACTGCTCTCCCATTTTATCCTCTTCAAGCTGGTGCTTTATGTAATCCTGTATCTTCGCCGTGTTCTTACCCACCGTATCGACGTAATACCCTCTGCACCAGAACTCCCTGTTCCTGTATTTGAATTTCAAATCACCAAACTGCTCGTAAAGCATCAGACTGCTTTTCCCTTTCAGATATCCCATAAAGCCTGATACGCTCATTTTGGGCGGGATCTCCACAAGCATATGGATATGATCTGCACAGCATTCAGCTTCCAGAATCCGTACACTTTTCCACTCACACAGCTTTCTCAAAATACAGCCTATTGCTCTACGCTTCTCTCTGTAGAACACCTGTCTTCGGTATTTTGGCGCAAATACTATGTGATATTTACAGTTCCATCGGGTGTGCGCTAAGCTCTTTTCGTTCCCCATTGGGACCCCCTTTTGATTTCTTGTTTGACACTTGCAGTTGCCAGACCGCAAGGTGTTTTAACAAATCAAAAGGGGTTTTAATAACTGGCTCAAAGCTGAAAGCTTTCCGGAACCCCCAGCCTAGCTGGGGGTTTTCTGTGCACAAAAAATAGGCCCGTTAACTCGGGCCTTGTCAGTTATTGAAGAGTCGTTAATCGTCTTCTTCGTCATCCAGTTCAACGGGTGTCTGATATTGGTCAGGTTTAATGACCAGCAGGTCGCAGCGAAGATGATCAATCACCTGTTCCGCCGTGTTGCCGAGGAATGCTGCTGAAATACCGGTGCGTCCGACCGTGCCCAGAACCACAATCCCCGCCTGTAAATGCTCCGCCAAATCAGGAATCACCTCTTCTGGCAGACCTTTTTCTACGTGCGTCATGTTTTCATTAATGCCGAATTTCTGCCGCAGGGCTTTCATTGCCAGCAAATGTTGCCCACGAATGGCATCGTTATAAACGCTCGGATCAAATTCCGGCAGTTCAATCGCGATATTAATTGGCGTTACCGGATAAGCGCCAACCAGATGAACTTCGGTATGGTTGACTTGTTCCGCCAGTTCGATCGTCTCTTTGACCAGTTTTTCATTGAGCGCATTATGGTACGGCTCTTCACTGGCGAGATTCACCGCCACCAGCGCCTTACCCCCTTCCGGCCACGGCTGGTCTTTCACCATCCACACCGGGCTTGGGCATTTGCGTAACAGATGCCAGTCCGTTGGCGTAAAAATCACCGCTTCCAGACGGTCATGTTGGTGCGCCATTTTTAGCACCAAATCGTGCCCGCCGCTGATCACTTCCTGAATGATGGCTTCGAAAGGACGGTTATGCCATACCACTTTAATTTCAATGGGAACGCCAGCATTGAGATAATATTTTGCCTGCTCGTGGATCCAGGCTGTACGCTGGCTGATGACGCCCTGACGCATAGCGGTACGTTCGTCCGGAGAGAGCAGGGTGGTCATTTCGTATGAGAAGTCATAGATCGGCAAAAAGGCTTTAATTTTGCCACCAATCCGTTGATGTAAATAAACAGCTCGCCGCAATGCTGGTTGGTCGTCCTGGTTAGGATCGATAACAACGAGCATGTTCTGATACATAGCCATACAGGGTCTCCTTACAACAACTGTCAACGCAGTTTGTAATTAAAAGATTAACCCATATCTGGTGAATGAAACAGTGATGAACCTTCTGTCAGATCAATAAATCAGAAAAATTTAATGATATGACAGAAGGATAGTGAGTTATGCGGAAAAATCAGGCAACGTTACGCGTATGACCAGCAAGCTGGGCCAGCGCATCGTTATTTTCGATGGTGATGTATTTACCTTTGACTGCCAGCATACCGCTTTTCTGGAAGCGACCCAGCAGACGGCTGATGGTTTCTACCGTCAGGCCCAGATAGTTACCGATATCGCCACGAGTCATCGTCAGGCGGAATTCACGAGGGGAGAAGCCGCGTTGGGCAAAACGACGGGACAGGTTGTAGATGAATGCAGCCAGACGTTCCTCGGCATTTTTCTTCGACAACAGCAGGATCATGTCCTGATCGCCTTTGATTTCACCGCTCATCAGACGCATCATCTGCTGACGCAGATTCGGCATTTTACCAGACAAATCGTCCAGCGTTTCGAACGGGATTTCACATACCATCGAGGTTTCCAGCGCCTGCGCGAAGCTCGGGTGATGACCGCTGCCGATAGCGTCAAATCCCACCAGGTCGCCTGCTAAATGGAAACCAGTGATTTGCTCGTCGCCTTGCTCAGTGATGGTATAACTTTTAATCGTACCGGAGCGGATGGCATAAAGCGATTTAAGTTCATCTCCAGCCTTAAACAGCGTCTGGCCTTTCTGAATAGGCTTCTTCCGCTCAATGATATTATCAAGCTGATCAAGCTCATGTTCGTTGAGTGTGAACGGGATGCAAAGCTGGCTGATGCTGCAATCCTGGCAATGGATAGCACAACCGCCAGACTGAATGCGCCGTATAATTCGCTTTTCCGGGATCATAGGTCTGCTCAAGCCGTAATTGATATTTGTCAATTTTAACATCTTTTTAGGGAGCAAGTAAGTCTAAGCAAACCTTAACAGCAGAGAATTCCGATATTAGATGTAAATATATGTCTATCTATTTGAAAACCCTTAAGTTGTTAAGGGTAACTTTACATAAAAGTGTGAACAAGCTGGCACAAATTGTTTAATGTTTACAGCAAAAGATAACCTTCGTGGCGTAATAACCACTCTTTTCGCTGAACTCCGCCTGCATATCCGGTCATGGTACCGTTTCTGCCAATGACCCGATGACAAGGCACAACAATGCTGATGGGATTCGATCCGTTTGCCGCACCAACGGCACGCGCCGCACCAGGGCGGCCCAATTGTTCAGCCAGTTGGCCGTAATGCATTACCTGCCCGCAGGGGATTGTGCGTAATGTTTTCCAGACTTCGCGCTGAAATGGCGTCCCCCCCGTGGCAGTGGGAAGCGTATCAATAATGCTAAGATTACCGGCAAAATATTCACGAAGCTTGTCGCTTAAACCACCTGGGTTGGTGGCAGAAATGCGTTCATAGCCTTCTTTGCGGTAATGGATGTCCAGCAGCTGCACCATGCGTTCGCTGTACTCTTCCCATTCAACCGCCCGCAGGCGAAATTGCTCATCGCAAATCACCCACAGTGGACCCAGTGGCGTGACAATTTTTTCTTCAAGTAATCTCAGCATCCGTTCTCTCTTAAGACAAACGTGGGTAAATCCCCGGACCTATCGGCAGACCGACAAGATACCACGCCAGCAACATCAGCAGCCATACCACCAAAAAGATAAGTGGATAGGGCAAAACTAACGAATAGTAAGTACCCAGTTTCGCGTCTGGTTTGTAACGTTGCAGGAATCCAAGAAACAGTGGAACAAAAGGAGATACCGGCGCTAAAGGCAATACGGATGAGTCGGCAATACGAAAGAGGATTTGCGCAAATGCCGGGTGAAAGCCAAGTAGCATAAACATCGGTACGAAAATGGGGGCCAGAATCGACCAGATTGCGGAACCGCTGGCGATAAACATGCATAAGAAAGAGGAAAGCAACGCCAGACCGACAAACGCCGGGATGCCGCTAAGCCCTGAACTTTCCAGTATATCGGTCAGCCCCACGGCGATGAATTTCCCCATGTTGCTCCAGTTAAACATGGCGACAAACTGGGCGAGGGGAAAAACCATCACGATAAATCCCGCCATCTCTTTCATCGGTTCAATCATTAAATGCGGTAAATCCGCCTGACGTCGAATTGTGCGGGTAGCGATGCCATAAGCCAGCGAGACCACAAAGAAAAAAAGAATGATCAGTGGCACGATACCTTTAATAAAGGGGGATGGCATCACGGTGTGATTAATCGGATCGCGCAATATCCCGTTTTCCGGGATCACCATCAGCGCAATCGCAGCAATAAAAAGTAGCGATACGACACCTGCTATGCGTAAACCAAAACGCTGACTTTCGGTTAATGTCTGCAGTTTCTCATCGCTGTTTCCCTGCCATTGACCTAAACGTGGCTCAATGATTTTGTCGGTTATCAGGCCGCCAACAATCGTCAGTACGACTACGGAGCTGGCCATAAAATACCAGTTATCAATTACACTGACGTGCATTTGCGGATTGAACGCAGCCGCAGCCTCCGTGCTGATCCCCGACAGCAACACGTCGGTTGTGACAATCAGTAAATTAGCCGTAAAGCCGCAACCTACGCCTGCAATGGCGGCCAGTAAACCTGCAACTGGATGCCTGCCCACCGCCAGAAAAATCAGCGCACCCATCGGTGGCATGATCACTAACGCCGCATCGGAAGAAATGTGGCTAAAAAAAGCAATAAACAGCACCATATAACTGGCGTAGCGGGCATTCACATGCGATGCCATTTTAACCATCAACGCTGGCAGTAAGCCGACGCGCTCCGCCAGACCGGCACCTAAAACCAGCGCCAGGATCGCTCCAAGTGGAGCAAAACCGCTAAAGTTTTTAATAACATTGGGTAAAAACCAGTGTAATACTTCCACACTGAGCAGGTTTTTCACGACCACCGGCGTACCATCGGTCGGGTTTTTCGCACTGACGCCAAAGGCCGACAAAATTGCTGTCGTCACCATGAGTACGATAATCAAATAGATAAAGAGCAAAAAAGGATGGGGCACCTTGTTACCAATTCTTTCGACCCAGCCATAGAGCTTCCCGGATTGGGAGGACGACGGTATGGATGACATACTCATGGGCATTCCTCGTTTGTTGTGTTTGCGTTGTTGTTGTTATTTTAAAGGTGACGGTGTCACGTTTTTCGGGATAGGGCAGTGATACGGTTGCGTGTCCGTAACTTGCTGATGCTCTTGTTGGCATTCTTGCAATAGCCCTGAATCAATGAAGAGATTAAGTGTGGTTGCTGCTATAGTTTTCGCCGCCAGCAGCATTCCTTTATGAGCAATAGATGTTCGCCCCTGGCTAACCAGTTGCCATGTATGTAGCGGGGTACCGACGGCAAAACAGGGACTGAAACACTGGGCAACAGGCAGTTTCCAACTGACGTCGCCGACATCAGTTGATGCCGCAAGCACGTTATCGGTGGCGGCATATGGAGCGACTTCATTCGCCAGTACCGTTTCACGATGACGTAGTGCAAAAGCCTTGCCGTTTTCGCCACCGGTTGCAGCGATATTATTCAGACTGTTTTGACGATCGTTGAGGGTGAGCGTAGCCTGAATTTGTTTCGCAAAAGCCAGTTCTTCGCAGTTCCATTCCGGGGTACCAAAATGGGATAGGGCTCGGTACATGGCATTTTCTAAGGTGCGATTCGGGAGATAACTGGAACAGGCTTTGTCGAAGCGGCATTCAACCGTGGTTTCGGTCATCAATGCCGCACCTTCGGCGATTTTGGCGACCCGATCATAAATTTGCTGCACATCGGTCATTTCGGGGGCGCGGATAAGATAAAGCACTTCTGCCTGCGCCTGGACCACGTTGGGCGAGATCCCGCCGCTATCTGTGATGGCATAGTGTACGCGCGCTTTTTCAATAATATGTTCGTTGAGGAAGTTGGTGCCAGTGGTCATCAACGTTACGGCATCAAGGGCGCTGCGTCCCAAATGAGGGGAATTCGCGGCATGTGCTGCGATCCCTTTAAAGCACCATGATGCCTGAATGTTTGCCAGCGTGCGGGTATTGAACATACCGGCAAAGGCTTCCGGGTGCCAGGTGAGTGCCGCATCCACATCATCAAATACCCCCTCGCGGACCATGAACGTTTTACCCGAGCCGCCTTCTTCGCCAGGACAACCATAAAAGCGCACCGTGCCGCATTGCCCATATTGTTCCAGCCATTTCTTGACGGCTATTGCTGCGGCAAAGGCGGCGGTTCCCAGCAAATTGTGTCCGCAACCGTGACCATTTTCACCGGGCGTCGCGGATGTAGGTTGCGCGCAACCTGCTTGCTGACTTAAACCTGCCAGGGCGTCATATTCCCCCAGCAGGGCGATAACCGGTTTGCCTTGACCAAACGAAGCAATAAAGGCATTTGGGATATTGCCTACGTTGCGGGTAACGGTGAAGCCTGCAGACTCCAGCGCCGAAGCCAGATGCTCCGCTGACCAGAACTCTTCAAAACGTGTTTCTGGATGATCCCAGATTTGATCGGCAATATCGGTATAACGTTGGCGATCGGCTTCAATCGCATCGTCGATAAAACGATAGATTTCCTGCATCAGATACCTCGCGTCCAGGGAAAATTGAGCGCGGTGCGCGCCAGCGTTTCGACGGCAATAGCGAGAACCTGCTCGTCAAAATCGAATTTTTCGTTGTGATGACCTGCCGCCAGCTGTGTGCCAAACACCATATAGGAGGCTTGCCCTTGATGTTGCTGCACGCGGGCCATCATTAATGTGGCATCTTCGGAACCCGCAGGCGCTTCAACACGTTCAATGGCTTGATTGACCCCCGGGACCTGAGCTGCCTGACTTTGCAACCATGCGACCCATTGCGGCGAAGGAGAACTGGCGGTAGCTGCACCCATCAGACGAGTTTCAACGCCGACACCATACATGGTTGCTGCGCCCTGAATCGCTTGTTGTGCACGTTCAAAAACATATTGATTAATGACGTCGCTGGCCCCGCGTGTTTCCACTTTCAGCAACGCTGAGGCGGGAACAACATTACGACCGCTTCCTGCCTGCATAACGCCCACGTTTACTCTGGAAGCGCCTTCGCTGTGCGGGGCGATTGCATGCAGTGCAAGAGTTGCTTGTGCTGCCGCCAACAAGGCATTGTGACCGTCTTCTGGTTTTGCGCCTGCGTGAGCGGCGGTCCCGGTGAAGTGCGCGTCAAATTTGGTGGTTGCCATAAAATTATCACTGCCGCACACCACGGTGCCCGCAGGTACGCCAGTGCCAATGTGCACGGCAGTAAAATAATCAACATCATCCACTACACCTGCATCGACCATCGCCCGCGCGCCACGCGTACCTTCTTCTGCAGGTTGAAAAATCAGTTTGATGACGCCATGTAGTCCGGACTCGAACTGTTTAAGGGTATGCGCCAGCCCAAGTCCAATGGCGGTATGTCCATCATGACCACAGGCATGCATCATTCCGGCGTTACATGACGCAAAACCGTCGCGGTAGGGGCGATGGCTGACATCCCGTTCTTCACTGAGATCCAGCGCGTCCATATCGACACGGAAAGCCATCACCGGACCGGGGCGACCGGTATCCAGGGTAGCGACGATGCCAGTGAAACCGCCTTCAAAAGCCGCAATCCATTGTTCTAGCGCACCCTGTTGACGAGCGCGCTCGAATTCGCGTTGTAGAGTGAATTCATCAGGTAATCCCATCCGGCTACTTTCATTAACTACTTCGCGGCCCAGCGCCAGTGAATAACCGAGCTGGTGCAATTCTTCCGCAACAAGGGTGGCAGTGCGGAATTCCACCCAGCCAGACTCTGCATAGTGGTGAAAATCACGTCGCCAGTGCGATAATTTTGGGGCAAGCGAATTAATAAATTGATTCAAAGACTCCATAACCTTTCCCGTCATCAGTAAAAAGTGTGACCCGGTTCACGTAGCGATAGTTTTTACTTATCACTAACTGATTTTTCACAGTTTTAACCGTTCATAAATTACCCTGACACAATCATCTGCATTAAAGTAGATGCCAGTTTCTTTGGTCTGATAAATAACGGTTATCGGTGGCGTCATGGCTTTTCAGGTAAAAATTCATCAAATTCGGGCTTTTGTTGAAGTGGCTCGTCAGGGCAGCATTCGCGGAGCGAGCCGAATGTTGAATATGTCGCAACCGGCACTGAGTAAATCTATTCAGGAGCTGGAAGAAGGGTTGGCGGCACAACTCTTTTTTCGCCGTAGTAAAGGCGTGACGTTAACTGATGCCGGTGAAAGTTTTTATCAGCACGCCAGTCTTATTCTTGAAGAGCTGCGCGCAGCGCAAGAGGATATTCGCCAACGACAAGGGCAACTGGCAGGGCAAATTAATATCGGCATGGGGGCCAGTATTTCCCGCAGTCTGATGCCAGCTGTCATATCTCGTTTTCATCAGCAGCATCCGCAGGTAAAAGTACGCATTATGGAAGGGCAACTGGTATCGATGATTAATGAATTGCGCCAGGGGGAACTGGATTTCACCATCAATACCTATTATCAGGGACCCTACGACCACGAATTTACTTTTGAGAAATTACTGGAAAAGCAATTCGCGATCTTTTGCCGCCCGGGACATCCCGCCATTGGTGCCCGTTCGATCAAACAGTTACTGGACTACAGCTGGACAATGCCGACGCCACACGGCAGCTACTACAAACACTTGAGTGAATTGCTTGACGATCAGGCGCAAACGCCACAGGTCGGCGTAGTCTGCGAGACGTTCTCAGCCTGTATCAGTCTGGTGGCAAAAAGCGATTTTCTCAGCATACTACCTGAAGAAATGGGCTGCGATCCCTTACACGGACAGGGGCTGGTGATGTTGCCGGTTAGCGAAATTTTACCGAAAGCGACCTATTATTTGATTCAGCGGCGTGATAGTCGCCAGACACCACTGACCGCGTCATTAATCACGCAATTTCGGCGAGAATGCGGCTATCTGCAAAGTTAAAACTGCATAAAAAAATAGAGTCTGTCGACATCCGCCAGACTCTACAGTACACACAGCAGTGCATCCGCGTCTTAAATCCGGCATGGTCTCCTCTGCGCCGGTGACTGTGTTATAACGGTTTTAACCTTTAGTTGCCAATTTTCTTCAGTGACAGATTTCACGAAAATATAAGTTACATTATTAATATCGTGAATGAATAATCATGCATAAGCATTTTGCTTAAAATATCGGCAATATTTGGAACTTATTACTGGAAATTTGGGTAATACGTTGTTGGACCGACCCGGTCTGGTTATCATATCGCGCTCTTAATTGCGGGAGGATGTAACATGAACCTTGACGACAAATCGCTGTTTCTTGACGCCATGGAAGATGTCCAGCCGCTGAAACGTGCTACAGATGTCCACTGGCATCCAACGCGTAACCAACGTGCGCCGCAGCGTATCGACACGCTGCAACTTGATAATTTCCTCACCACTGGATTTCTCGACATCATCCCGCTAAGTCAGCCGCTGGAGTTTCGGCGGGAAGGGTTGCAACATGGGGTGCTGGATAAGCTGCGCAGTGGTAAATATCCGCAACAGGCGAGCCTGAATCTTTTGCGCCAGCCGGTGGAAGAGTGCCGCAAAATGATGTTCAGTTTCATTCAACAAGCCATGGCGGATGGTTTGCGTAATGTGCTGATTATTCATGGTAAAGGGCGGGAAGATAAATCGCATGCCAATATTGTCCGCAGCTATGTGGCGCGCTGGCTGACCGAATTTGATGATGTTCAGGCATATTGCACCGCGCTACCGCATCATGGCGGCAGCGGGGCGTGTTACGTCGCACTACGTAAAACGGCGCAGGCGAAGCAAGAAAACTGGGAGCGCCACGCTAAGCGCAGTCGTTGATCTCGAGACGCATCCGCGGCTTATGCCGCCAGCACGCGGTTGCGTCCATCATTTTTCGCCCGATACAAAGCATCATCAACGCGTTTAAACAGTTCATCGATGCTTTCATTTCCTTCGTGATGCGCCACACCAATGCTGACGGTAAAGCGTGGTAAGCCCGAAATACTCACTTTTGCCACGCTTACGCGGATAGTTTCAGCCAGCGAAAGCGCGGTATCCAGTGGGGTTCTTGGTAGCAATAAGACAAACTCTTCGCCTCCCCAACGAAACACCAAATCGCCTTTGCGAGCGCAACTTTCGAGGGTGCGGGCGAGGGCGCATAACACCTCATCACCTTTAGAATGCCCATAGAGATCGTTAATGTGTTTAAAACGATCGGTGTCGATGAGCAATAAGCTGTAATCCTGAGCGATGGCGAGGTGCTGCATTTGGCCTGGCTCGGTAATGTGGTAAAACTGTCGCCGATTCAGTAATCCGGTCATCGCGTCATGGTGGGCAGCATGTTCCAGCTGCTCCTCCAGCCGTTTTTGCTCAGTAATATCATGCACAATACATAACATGAGCTTGTCGCCATAAATTTCAATCGGCCCGGCATAGGTCTGCACATGACGAGTCGAACCATCCGCCAGTTTATGAACAAAATTCAAAGGCTTATGGCCACCGGGTAAATGCGAAATTTCATGCATGATAGGCATGACGCGTCGCCCGAGCATATTTATTTCCCAGGTATGTTTCTGGCACATCGTTTCATGGTTATAACCATAGAAATTGAGCGCGGCGAGGTTAGCATCGACGATTTGTCCATCTCGTGACGGGTCAATCAACAACATTGGTGCAGAGTTAGTCAGAAAAAAGCGCGCATAAAAACCTTGTTTTTTGCGCTGATAATTTGCCGAGCGACTGGCTTTTAAACCCAGCGTTGCCGGTGCTTCGATACCTTCGAAAATAATCACCGGTTCTGCTTCTGTCAGCTTTCGCAAAACAAGCCGACAGCTCAATGCTGTTTCCTCTTCATTGCGCTGAACGGTGAGGATTTCGATAATATCGTGTTGGTTTTGCAGATCGGAGAGGTATTTTGGCAGTTCTTTTTGTGAGGAGACGGAATAGGGACCGGTTCGTAGCTGACTAAACGTGAGGTCTTGCATCAACAGTCGCGCCGCGCTATTGGCATAAATTAACTGTTCCTCAAAGGGCGAAACGATCCAGACAGGACTGGTGAGTAAGTCCAGGGTATTGAAGTTGTGCGTAATCATTGAGATCCCGTTATTTTTATCAATTTTTGTTGCTATCCGATCGCAAAAAAGCCACGTCATATGATCAGATAATTCTGATAATGATAGACGCTATTTAACACTTCACACGGTTTGTATACGGAAAAGCATTTTGCTTTTTGTATTCAATTTAGACAGAATTTTATTAATCATTTCAGGGTAATGGGGTGATGAGATGTTGCGTAACAGGGCCAGAAGGCTAGACTACAAAATAATGCGTTGATGATGGAGGCACTGTGGAAGCGATTAAGGGATCGGACGTTAATGTCCCGGATGCAGTATTTGCCTGGATGCTGGATGGTAGAGGCGGCGTTAAACCGCTGGAAAATACAGATGTGATTGATGAAGCGCATCCCTGCTGGCTCCACCTTAATTATGTACACCATGATAGCGCCCAATGGCTGGCGACAACACCGCTGCTTCCCAATAACGTACGTGATGCGCTGGCGGGCGAGAGCACACGGCCCCGAGTCAGCCGTCTCGGTGAAGGTACGCTGATTACATTGCGCTGTATAAACGGCAGCACCGATGAACGCCCCGATCAACTGGTCGCCATGCGTGTATATATGGACGGGCGGTTAATTGTTTCGACCCGACAACGCAAAGTGCTGGCGCTGGACGATGTGGTAAGCGATCTGGAAGAGGGCACTGGTCCGACCGATTGCGGGGGATGGCTGGTGGATGTGTGCGATGCGTTGACCGATCATTCCAGCGAATTTATCGAGCAGCTGCACGATAAAATTATCGACCTTGAAGATAATCTCCTTGATCAGCAAATTCCACCGCGTGGATTCCTGGCTCTGCTGCGCAAACAATTAATTGTGATGCGTCGCTATATGGCACCGCAACGTGATGTTTATGCTCGTCTTGCCAGTGAACGTTTGCCGTGGATGAGCGATGACCAACGCCGTCGGATGCAGGATATTGCCGATCGCCTTGGGCGCGGCCTTGACGAAATCGACGCCTGTATAGCACGGACTGGCGTGATGGCTGATGAAATCGCTCAGGTGATGCAGGAAAATTTAGCGCGTCGTACCTATACAATGTCGTTGATGGCAATGGTCTTTTTACCCAGTACCTTTCTGACCGGGTTATTTGGCGTCAACCTTGGTGGGATCCCTGGCGGCGGGTGGCAATTCGGATTTTCAATTTTTTGTATTCTGTTAGTTGTTCTTATTGGTGGTGTTGCTTTATGGTTGCATCGTAGTAAATGGTTGTAACAAAAGCAATTTTCCCGGCTGTCTGTATACAAAAACGCCGCAAAGTTTGAGCGAAGTCAATAAACTCTCTACCCATTCAGGGCAATATCTCTCTTGCAGGTGAATGCAACGTCAAGCGATGGGCGTTGCGCTCCATATTGTCTTACTTCCTTTTTTGAATTACTGCATAGCACAATTGATTCGTACGACGCCGACTTTGATGAGTCGGCTTTTTTTTGCCTGTTATTTATCAGCGTCTACCCTTTAAGAGTCCACCCAATGACCGGAGGGAAATATGACGACACTTATTTATTTGCAAATTCCTGTCCCTGAACCGATTCCTGGCGATCCTGTTCCAGTGCCCGATCCGATCCCTCGCCCGCAACCCATGCCTGACCCACCACCCGACGAAGAACCGATTAAATTGTCGCATCGTGAGCGTAGATCTGCGAGGATACGCGCCTGCTAACTTTGCGTCGATGACCACGAGAATAGATTGTGACCGCTTTTTCTACCCTGAATGTTTTGCCTCCTGCCCAACTCACGAACCTTAATGAGTTGGGTTATTTAACCATGACGCCGGTGCAGGCCGCCGCGCTTCCGGCGATCCTTGCCGGAAAAGATGTTCGCGTGCAGGCGAAAACCGGCAGCGGCAAAACGGCGGCTTTTGGCCTCGGCTTGTTACAGCAAATTGATGCGTCGCTATTTCAAACCCAGGCTTTAGTGCTGTGTCCTACGCGTGAACTGGCGGATCAGGTGGCAGGTGAATTGCGTCGGCTGGCGCGTTTTCTACCAAATACCAAAATTTTGACGTTGTGCGGTGGTCAACCGTTCGGTATGCAGCGTGATTCGTTGCAACATGCGCCGCATATTATCGTGGCAACGCCGGGCCGTTTGTTGGATCATCTGCAAAAAGGCACGGTATCACTGGATGCGTTGAATACGCTGGTGATGGATGAGGCCGACCGCATGCTGGATATGGGATTTAGCGATGCCATTGATGATGTCATCCGTTTTGCGCCAGCATCTCGACAGACGCTTCTGTTTTCGGCAACCTGGCCGGAAGCCATCGCCGCAATCAGCGGACGAGTGCAACGCGATCCTTTAGCGATTGAAATTGACTCAACAGATGCTCTGCCACCTATTGAACAACAATTTTATGAGACATCCAGCAAAGGCAAAATTCCGTTGTTGCAACGGTTATTAAGTTTGCATCAGCCATCCTCTTGCGTGGTGTTTTGCAATACCAAAAAAGATTGCCAGGCTGTCTGCGACGCGCTGAATGAAGTAGGGCAAAGTGCATTGTCGTTACACGGCAATCTGGAGCAACGTGATCGCGATCAGACCCTGGTACGTTTTGCTAACGGTAGCGCCCGTGTACTGGTTGCGACTGATGTTGCTGCGCGAGGTCTGGATATTAAATCGCTTGAGCTGGTGGTGAACTTTGAGCTGGCGTGGGATCCTGAAGTTCATGTACATCGCATCGGTCGTACAGCGCGTGCAGGAAATAGCGGTCTGGCGATCAGTTTCTGTGCTCCGGAAGAAGCACAGCGGGCCAATATCATTTCTGACATGTTGCAGATAAAACTTAACTGGCAAACGCCGCCAGTTAATAGTTCCATTGTGCCGCTGGAAGCCGAAATGGCAACGTTATGTATCGATGGCGGGAAAAAAGCCAAAATGCGCCCGGGTGATGTATTAGGTGCGCTGACAGGAGATATCGGGCTTGATGGCGCAGATATTGGCAAAATCGCCGTGCATCCGGCGCATGTCTATGTCGCGGTGCGTCAGGCTGTTGCTCATAAAGCATGGAAACAGTTACAGGGCGGGAGGATTAAAGGAAAAACGTGCCGGGTGCGGTTATTAAAATAATGAAATGTTGAATCGCCGGGTGCAAGAGTAAACATCTTCTTCGGCATTGCCGGATGTGTCGCTGACCGCGTCTTATCCGGCCTCCATAAGAGTAGCCCGATACGCTTACGCATCGGGCGCTATCCGGGTTATTTCACTTCAACCACATTCAGCCGTAACTCATCCAACTGATTTTCATCTTCTTCAGGCTGCCAACCTGCCGGTTGTAGAGGGATCTCTTCGCGATCAAACGCCAGATCACCCCCGTTAACCACTTCAGAACCGTGGGTAATGCCTTTGAAATCGAACAGGTTGGTATCGCACAGATGCGACGGCACCACATTCTGCATCGCGCTGAACATCGTCTCGATACGCCCCGGATAACGTTTATCCCAGTCACGCAACATGTCAGCAATCACCTGACGTTGCAGGTTAGGCTGTGAACCGCACAGGTTGCACGGAATAATCGGGAACGCTTTTGCATCGGCAAAGCGCTGAATATCTTTCTCGCGGCAGTAGGCCAGCGGGCGAATCACGATATGTTTGCCATCATCGCTCATCAGTTTCGGAGGCATACCTTTCATCTTGCCGCCGTAGAACATATTTAAGAACAACGTTTGCAGGATATCGTCACGATGGTGACCCAGCGCGATCTTCGTCGCTCCCAGTTCCGTTGCGGTACGATAAAGGATACCGCGACGAAGACGAGAACACAGTGAGCAAGTGGTTTTGCCCTCTGGAATCTTCTCTTTCACGATACCGTAAGTGTTCTCTTCAACAATCTTGTACTCAACGCCCAGCTTTTCAAGATACTCGGGCAGAACGTGTTCCGGGAAGCCCGGTTGCTTTTGATCGAGGTTAACAGCCACCAGCGAAAAATTGATTGGCGCGCTTTGCTGCAAATTGCGCAGTATCTCCAGCATGGTATAGCTGTCTTTACCCCCGGAGAGGCAAACCATGATGCGATCGCCTTCTTCAATCATATTGAAGTCAGCAATGGCTTCGCCCACGTTACGACGCAGACGTTTTTGTAATTTGTTCAGGTTGTATTGTTCTTTCTTACTAATTTCTTGATTTTGCGACATTTAAAAGCGACTCAATTCGTTATATGGCATCAGAAGAGTATGCGTCATGCCGGAACGCCCAGCATAAGAAATCTGATATAAAAACTGTGGCGTGTATGGTACGGATTAGAGGGGAAAATGTCAGCACATTTGCGAAATGAATCAAAAAGCCCGCAGCAATGTGCGGGCGTTAGTGTCAGCGCACAACCAGCACGGAGCACTCTGCGTGACGCACTACAGCTGCGGCGTTAGAACCGAGCAGATAAGTGGTGATATCCGGTCGATGGGAAGCAATGATGATCATATGAGCGGGGATCTTCTTCGCCAATTCCAGAATGCGGTCTTTGGGCGAGCCTTCCTCAACATGGACATGCACTCTGTCGGTTGGCAGTTTAAATTTTTTAATGATCTCTTCCAGTTGCGATTTGGCTTCCGCTTTCAGGTCATCCATTGCCGGTAATTCTGCGGAATACGCTAAACCCAGAGAGGCATAGTAGGGCAGTGAAGGTATTACCGTCAGGAAATGAACCTCTGCATCATCAATCTTTGCCTCTGCCTCAACGTGGCTAATCACGCGTTGAGTTAATTCTGAATCGGAAATATCGATAGGGACAAGAATCGTTCTGTTCATAAAACCTCCTGTTTTAGTATCCGCATAAAGTGTAACGCCAGATGACACTTTTTGTGTAATGACGGAGTTCACATTTTTAATTTAGATCAAAGGAGGAAGAATAAGCAGAAAAAGCCCGCCATAACAGCGGGCAGGAGGATTTAGAACTGATAAACCAGACCTAAAGCGACAATATCATCGGTAGAGATGCCGTTGGCAGCGTAGAAGCTGTCATCTTCATCCAACAGGTTGATTTTATAGTCAACATAAGTGGACATGTTTTTATTGAAATAGTAAGTCGCGCCAACATCGGCGTATTTAACCAGATCTTTATCATCAACACCTGCCGGGTTGTCTGCACCACCGGCAGCGTGCAGGTCACGGCCTTTAGACATCAGGAAAGAGACTGCCGGACGCAGACCAAAATCAAACTGGTACTGTGCAGTAACTTCAAAGTTCTGGGTTTTGTTTGCAACAGCATAATCGCTGTCGCCAAACGGGGTCATATTACGCGTTTCTGAATACATGGTTGCCAGGTAAATATTGTTAGCATCGTATTTTAGTCCAGCAGTCCACGCGTCTGCTTTATCACCACCCGCCGCAGTATGGTTAACCTGGTCATTGGTGCGGTCAGAAGAGGTGTATGCCGCACCAGCGCTAAAGCCCATGCCTAAATCATATGTTGTGGAAAGACCCCAGCCGTCACCGTTTTCATGGCGAACATCACGTCCGTTGTTGGTGCCTTCCTGACCATTACTGGCACCTTCGTTGTTACCTTGATACTGCACCGCGAAGTTCAGACCATTTACCAGACCGAAGAAATCAGTATTACGATAAGTCGCGACGCCATTGGCTCGACCAGTCATAAAGTTGTCTGCATTGGTATAAGAGTCACCGCCAAATTCAGGCAGCATATCGGTCCAGCCTTCGATGTCGTACATTACGCCATAATTACGTCCGTAATCGAAAGAACCGTAATCTGCAAATTTCAATCCGGCAAATGCCAGACGGGTCCATGACTGGTTTTTTGAAGATTCAGTGTTGTTTGCCTGAATATTGTATTCCCATTGACCGTAGCCAGTAAGTTGATCGTTAATTTGGGTTTCGCCTTTAAAACCCAGACGCGCATAGCTCTGGTCGCCATCTTTCGCTGAATTATCAGAAAAATAATGTAGTCCATCAACTTTGCCATACAGATCTAATTTGTTGCCGTCTTTATTATAAACTTCGGCTGCATGTGCAGCACCTGCGGCGAGCAGGGTAGGAATTAAAAATGCCAGTACTTTGCTTTTCATTGAATAAATCCTTTAGTTATTTTATTTGCCTTTTCATCCCCATTTTGGGGAGTGAAAACATCCTAAAGGAGAAGTTCCGTTAGCCGATAAATATCATTTGTTACGCCTTAAGTAAAACCTTAATCAAATAATTCTACGGAAATGATGATAAGTTTGGTGAATATATTGTTGGTGACATATACAAAATAAAAATTATACATTTAAATAGTGATGCGTTATTCTTCGCGGGTTATATGCCTTTATTGTCACAAAGATTATTTTCTGTTGGACCCTTGTTACTGTTTATCCAACAAATAATGAGACAAGCCCGAACAGTCGTTCGGGCTTTTTTTTAGAATTGGATAATTCTTATCCAGAGCATTTAATCGGTGTTGCTTTTTTCCGCTTTTCCGGCCATTTGTGCCAGGAAGTCATAGCGTTTTTGCAAATCAGCTGCAGCATCTTTCCATAACTGCTCTGCCACTTCTGGCTGCTGCGAATTCAGACGACGGAAACGTTGCTCATGAAGTAACGTTTCTTCCAGTGCTTCTGACGGCGGGCGTGAATCCAGTGCCAGCGGCAGTTTGCCTTCATCGGCTCGACGTGGATCGAAGCGATATAGCGGCCAGAAGCCGGTGGCAGTGAGTTGGCGCATCTGGTCGTGACTGAGTGCCAGATCGTAACCATGCTCTTCACACGGGCTATAAGCGATGATCAGCGATGGTCCCGGATACGCTTCCGCTTCCTGAATCGCTTTTACTGTCTGGTTGAGCTGCGCGCCGAGAGATATCTGCGCCACATAAATATGACCGTACATCATCATACTGACGCCAAGATCTTTACGCGCTTTACGTTTGCCGTGCTCGCCAAACTTAGTCACCGCGCCAAGCGGCGTGGCTTTTGACGCCTGACCACCGGTATTGGAATAGCATTGCGTATCCAGCACCAGAATGTTGACGTTTTCCGTCAAACTCAATACATGATCCAGACCGCCAAAGCCGATATCGTAAGCCCAGCCGTCGCCACCAATCAGCCAGATTGATTTTTCCACCAGTGCATCTGCGTCACGTAGCAGTTCATGTGCTTCGGCAACATCGTTGAGTTGCTGGCGTAAAGCTGCGACCTGTTCTCGACGAACCTCTGGCGTGGCGTCTGATTTCAACGCAGTCAGTAATTCTGCCGGGATTTTATCGGCAAATTGATCGAGCAGACGCAGCACTCGGACACGGTGTTGATCGACCGTCAGGCGGAAACCAAGGCCAAATTCGGCGTTATCTTCAAACAGCGAGTTCGCCCATGCCGGCCCGCGACCGTTGGTATCGGTGGTATACGGTGTAGAGGGCAGGTTACCGCCGTATATTGAAGAACAGCCAGTGGCATTAGCGATCAACATCCGGTCGCCATACAGCTGAGTCAGCAATTTAATATACGGCGTCTCGCCACAACCGGAGCAAGCACCTGAATATTCAAACAGCGGTGTAATCAGCTGCGATGTACGAATATCAATACGTTCCAGTTTGCTACGGTCGATTTCTGGGAGGTTGAGGAAGAAATCGTAATTGATTTTCTCTTCTTCGACATGTTCCAGCCGCGACATCATATTGATGGCTTTAATCTCTGGATTCTGACGGTCTTTCGCCGGGCAAACTTCGACGCACAGGTTACAACCGGTGCAATCTTCCGGTGCCACCTGCAAGACATATTTCTGCCCGCGCATATCACGCGATTTCACATCCAGCGAATGCAGGCTGGCAGGGGCGTTTTCCATCGCTTCAGGCGGTACCACTTTTGCGCGAATAGCTGAGTGTGGGCAAGCGGCGACGCAGTGGTTACATTGGGTACAGAGTTCCTCTTTCCAGATGGGGATCTCTTCGGCGATATTGCGTTTTTCCCAGCGCGTGGTGCCCATCGGCCAGGTGCCGTCTGGCGGCAGCGCCGAAACGGGGAGGGCATCACCAAGCCCGGCGAGCATCGCCGCGGTAACGGTTTTCACGAAATCAGGAGCGGCATCGGAAACCACAGGCGGTCGATTGGCGCTGTGCGGATTAACCGGCTGCAACGGAACTTCTTCTACGGATTCACGTGCCAGCGCCAGAGCCTGCCAGTTGCGTTCCACCAGATCCTGACCTTTGCTACTGTAACTTTTGGCAATCGCACCCTGCAATTCTGCGAGGGCGCTATCGCCAGGCAGAATTTGCGTAAGATGGAAAAAAACCATCTGCATGACGGTATTAATACGGGCCGCCAGGCCACATTCGCGGGCGATTTTCGCCGCGTTAATCACATAGAAGCGCGCTTTTTTCTGGTTTAACACGGCCTGAACTTCTTGCGGCAAGCGCGACCACACTTCATCTGCGCTGTACGGCGTGTTGAGCAGGAAAATGCCGCCAGGTTTTAAACGCTCAGCCATCTGATATTTATCGATAAACTGCAACTGGTGGCAGCCAACAAAATCAGCCTGGGAAATGAGATAAGCGGAACGAATCGGCTGTTCGCTCACGCGAAGGTGAGAAACCGTCAGGCCGCCCGCCTTTTTGGAGTCGTAAACAAAATAGCCCTGTGCGTACCACGGCGTGGAATTACCGATAATCTTGATATTGTTTTTGGTCGCGGAAACGCTGCCATCACTACCAAGGCCATAAAACAAGGCTTCCAGTTTCGCCGAGTTTGGCAGGGTGTTTTCCGGCAACGGCAGTGACAGATTGGTCACATCATCGTAAATACCAACCGTAAAGCGCGCTTTCGGTTTAGCCGCGTTGAGCTCGGCAAATACCGCCAGTACACAGTCCGGGCCAAATTCTTTGGATGAAAGACCATAGCGCCCACCAATGACACGGGGCAGGGTTTCGCGCTCACCATTATTAAAGGCTTCTGCCAGTGCGGTCATCACATCCAGATAGAGCGGTTCTGCCTGGGCACCGGGTTCTTTGGTTCTGTCCAGTACCGCCACGCTGCGTACGGATCCCGGTAGAGCTTGTAGCAAGTGTTTGGCGGAGAAGGGACGGTACAGGCGAACTTTCAGCACGCCGACTTTTTCGCCACGGGTTAGCAATTCATCAACCACTTCTTCACAGGTGCCAATGGCTGAGCCCATCAGGATAATCACCCGTTCCGCTTGCGGATGCCCATAATACTCAAACGGATGATACTGACGACCTGTCGCGGCAGCGAAATCATTCATCGCCTGTTCAACATGGTCATAGACTGCGTTGTACCAGGGGTTGGTGGCTTCGCGAGACTGGAAATAAGTGTCAGGATTGGCGGACGTACCGCGGATCACCGGATGTTCCGGGTTGAGCGCGCGGGCGCGATGGGCATCAATTTCGGCCTGCGGCATCAGTTCAAGAATCGTGTCATCGGCCAGCGGGACAATTTTATTGATTTCGTGGGACGTGCGGAAACCATCAAAGAAATGAATAAATGGAACGCGGCTTTTCAGCGTCGCGATGTGCGAAATGAGAGCAAAGTCTTGCGCTTCCTGGACGTTTGCCGCACACAACATCGCGCAACCCGTCTGGCGCACCGCCATAACGTCGGAATGATCGCCAAAAATAGAGAGTGCATGTGTGGCAACGGTACGTGCCGCTACATGCAGGACAAATGGCGTCAGTTCGCCTGCCAGTTTGTACAGCGTCGGGATCATCAGCAGCAAACCCTGCGATGACGTAAACGATGTTGAAAGGGCGCCCGTCTGCAAAGCGCCATGCACGGTAGCGATAGCACCCGCTTCCGACTGCATTTCAACCACGCGTGGTGTGTCTCCCCAGACGTTTTTCAAGCCGTTTCCGGCCCATGCATCAGCCTGTTCTGCCATCGTGGAACTGGGGGTAATAGGGTAGATGGCGATAACTTCACTGGTGCGAAACGCCACCGAAGCAACCGCGCCATTACCGTCAATAGTAATCATATGACACCCTTACATTGCGCAAATGAGGGGCGCACGAAATTGCTGCGCGCCCAGTAGTTATCTTTCAATTTTAGCAAATGGCTTTCTTCTGCATTTTCGCTTTTGTGTCCCCCACATCAGCGTAATGAATGTTTTGATCAAACAGAGGGCAAAAAAATAGCCATAAAAAAGTAAAAATGCGGGGCAACGCGCAGGACAGCTCTCGACGCCGCCCTCTGTGCTGCCTATTATTTATGGCGGTGTCGTTTGGCTTGAAGATCAGAGGAAGAAAAGATGCGAGCAGCGTTTTGGGTAGGGTGTGCCGCTTTATTATTGTCGGCGTGTAGTAGTGAACCTGTTCAGCAGGCGACTGCGGCGCACGTAGCGCCAGGTTTAAAAGCGTCGATGTCCAGTAGTGGAGAAGCAAATTGTGCAATGATCGGCGGTTCGCTTTCTGTTGCCCGTCAACTGGATGGTACGGCGATTGGGATGTGTGCATTACCCAACGGCAAACGCTGTAGCGAACAGTCACTTGCCGCCGGGAGCTGTGGCAGCTATTAATTCATTAAATCCGCCAGCTTATAAGTTAATGTCTGTTTCGCGGTCGCCAGCGTTAACTGGTTCGCGGTCAGATCCACTTGTGCACCTTCTTTCAGCATTTCGCTAATGGTGTTATCGAGTTCATTAAGCTGCGGGTTAGTGCACATCATACGGGTCATTGCCAGCCCTTTGGCTGTCAGTTCACCATTAGACAGTTTGCCTTCGCCGCTAAAGCGGTTACACATGCTGCCGGAAATCATCATCTTTTCACCAAAGCTGATTTCTGGCGGATTTTTATCGCTGGTCACGGGCTTACCGTTTACGCTTTCCAGCACAAAGCGATGATGCTGTAGCTGTTCTGGGGTTACAGCAATTTTGTCATTACTTACACATCCCGCCATCAGCAGGCTTAGCGCAACGAGCGCGGCTACTTTCTTCATTGTGGTTCTCAATTACAGTTTCTGACTCAGGACTATTTTAAGAATAGAGGATGAAAGGTCTTTGGGGATTATCTGAATAAGCTCCCCTGGAATGCAGGGGAGCGGCAAGATTAAACCAGTTCGTTCGGGCAGGTTTCGCCTTTTTCCAGATTGCTTAAGTTTTGCAGCGTAGTCTGAGAAATACTGGTCAGTGCTTCTGCTGTCAGGAATGCCTGGTGCCCGGTAAACAGCACGTTGTGGCAGGCAGACAGACGACGGAATACGTCATCCTGGATCACGTCGTTGGATTTGTCTTCAAAGAACAGATCGCGTTCGTTCTCATACACGTCCATACCCAACGAACCAATTTTCTGATTTTTCAGCGCTTCAATTGCCGCCTGAGAATCAATCAATGCACCGCGACTGGTATTGACGATCATCACGCCATTTTTCATCTGATCGAAGGCGGCTTCGTTCAACAGATGGTAGTTTTCCGGTGTCAGCGGGCAGTGCAGAGAGATAACGTCTGATTCAGAGAACAGGGTTGGCAGATCGACATACTCCACACCGAGTTCCAGTGCCGCCGCACTTGGATACGGATCGAACGCCAGCAGACGCATACCAAAACCTTTCAGAATGCGCAGCATCGCCACACCGATTTTACCGGTACCGATAACGCCTGCCGTTTTGCCATACATAGTAAAGCCGGTCAGACCTTCCAGAGAGAAGTTGGCGTCACGAGTACGCTGATACGCGCGATGAATACGGCGGTTCAGCGTCATCATCATACCGATGGCGTGTTCAGCAACGGCTTCTGGATCATAGGCTGGAACACGGACTACTTTCAGCCCCAGTTCTTTTGCCGCGTCAAGGTCGACGTTATTAAAACCGGCACAGCGCAGGGCGATATATTTAACGCCGTGCTTTTTCAGCTCTTCCAGCACCGGGCGGCTGCCGTCATCGTTTACGAAAATACATACCGCTTCGCAGCCATTGGCGGTTTTAGCGGTTTTTTCCGTCAGCAGAAAGTCAAAAAATTCCAGCTCAAAGCCAAAGGACTCGTTCACCTGTTGCAGGTACTTCTTGTCGTACTGTTTTGTGCTATAAACGGCGAGTTTCATAAGACTTTCTCCAGTGATGTTGAATCACATTTAAGCTACTAAAAATATTTTACAAAATTTCAAATATAATTGAAAGCTATGGCGATATTGAAAAATTCATCAACAACTATGCTTAGTGTAGGCGCAACCTTCAACTGAACGGTTAAACATGCCACAATACCCGTATTGAATGCTTAATTTTTCGCTAAATCAGGATATTAACTACCCATGCTGGGTAAATATAAAGCCGTTCTCGCGCTGTTATTACTGATTATTCTTGTGCCGTTGACGCTGCTGATGACGCTCGGCTTGTGGGTTCCCACGCTGGCGGGCATCTGGCTACCGCTCGGGACACGTATTGCATTAGATGAAAGCCCACGCATTACGCGTAAAGGTTTAATCATTCCCGATCTCCGTTATCTGGTGGGAGATTGTCAGCTTGCGCATATCACCAACGCCAGCCTTTCACATCCCAGCCGCTGGTTATTGAACGTCGGCACGGTAGAATTTGATTCTGCTTGTCTGGCGAAATTGCCGCAGACGGAGCAATCGCCAGCTGCTCCAAAAACCCTCGCGCAGTGGCAGTCCATGCTGCCTAACACCTGGATCAATATCGATAAACTGATTTTTTCTCCCTGGCAGGAATGGCAGGGAAAACTCTCTCTCGCATTAACCTCTGATATTCAGCAACTGCGTTATCAGGGCGAAAAAGTTAAATTTCAAGGCCAGCTGAAAGGGCAACAACTTACAGTCAGCGAACTGGATGTCGCCGCGTTTGAAAATCAGCCACCGGTAAAACTGGTGGGGGAATTTACTATGCCGCTCGTGCCGGATGGACTTCCTGTCAGTGGCCATGCTACTGCGACGTTAAACTTGCCGCAGGAACCGTCACTGGTGGATGCCGAGCTGGACTGGCAGGAAAATAGCGGGCAATTGATTGTGCTGGCACGGGATAACGGCGATCCGTTGCTCGATTTGCCGTGGCAAATTACTCGTCAACAATTGACCGTAAGCGATGGTCGCTGGAGTTGGCCGTATGCAGGTTTTCCTTTGAGTGGCCGACTGGGTGTCAAAGTCGACAACTGGCAGGCAGGGCTCGAGAACGCTCTGGTCAGCGGACGACTTAGTGTGCTGACCCAGGGGCAAGCAGGTAAAGGCAACGCGGTGCTAAATTTTGGCCCAGGAAAATTAAGCATGGATAACAGCCAGCTGCCTATGCAACTGACCGGTGAAGCGAAACAGGCGGACCTCATTTTATATGCCCGTTTACCTGCGCAGCTAAGTGGAAGTCTGACTGACCCAACGCTGGCCTTTGAGCCAGGCGCGTTATTACGTTCGAAGGGAAGAGTCATCGATTCGCTGGACATCGATGAAATCCGCTGGCCTTTAGCGGGTGTAAAAGTCACCCAACGTGGTGTTGACGGACGTTTGCAGGCCATTTTGCAGGCGCATGAAAATGAACTGGGCGATTTCGTGCTGCATATGGATGGGCTGGCGAATGATTTTCTCCCTGACGCTGGCCGCTGGCAGTGGCGCTACTGGGGAAAAGGCAGTTTTACACCGATGAATGCCACCTGGGATGTTGCAGGAAAAGGTGAGTGGCATGACAGCACGATTACGCTGACCGATCTCTCCACCGGTTTCGACCAGTTACAATACGGTACGATGACGGTAGAAAAGCCGCGATTAATTCTCGACAAGCCCGTCGTCTGGGTACGTGACGCACAGCATCCCTCCTTTAGCGGCGCGCTGTCACTGGACGCCGGGCAAACGCTGTTCACTGGCGGCAGTGTGTTACCGCCATCAACCTTAAAATTTAGCGTCGATGGACGCGATCCGACGTATTTCCTATATAAAGGCGATTTACATGCTGGTGAGATTGGCCCGGTTCGGGTAAATGGTCGCTGGGACGGTATTCGTCTGCGCGGTAACGCCTGGTGGCCTAAACAATCACTGACCGTATTCCAGCCGCTGGTGCCACCCGACTGGAAGATGAACTTACGCGATGGCGAACTGTATGCTCAGGTCGCATTTTCTGCTGCGCCTGAACAAGGATTCCGCGCGGGAGGGCACGGTGTGTTGAAAGGCGGTAGTGCCTGGATGCCAGATAATCAGGTTAACGGTGTCGATTTTGTCCTGCCTTTCCGTTTTGCCGATGGAGCCTGGCATCTGGGGACTCGCGGCCCCGTTACGTTGCGAATTGCCGAAGTGATTAATCTGGTGACAGCGAAAAATATTACGGCTGATTTGCAAGGGCGCTATCCGTGGACAGAAGAAGAACCATTGTTGTTGACTGATGTTAGCGTCGATGTGTTAGGCGGTAACGTGCTGATGAAACAATTACGTATGCCGCAACATGACCCGGCGCTGTTGCGGCTGAATAATCTCTCATCCAGCGAACTGGTTAGCGCCGTCAATCCGAAACAATTCGCCATGTCCGGGGCATTTAGTGGTGCATTGCCGTTATGGCTAAACAACGAAAAATGGATAGTGAAAGATGGTTGGCTGGCAAATAGCGGGCCAATGACCTTGCGGCTGGATAAAGACACCGCAGATGCGGTGGTAAAAGACAATATGACTGCGGGTTCAGCAATTAACTGGTTGCGCTATATGGAAATTAGCCGTTCATCGACAAAAATTAATTTAGATAATCTCGGTTTATTAACCATGCAGGCCAACATTACAGGTACCAGTCGCGTTGATGGTAAAAGCGGTACGGTAAACCTTAATTACCATCACGAAGAGAATATTTTTACGCTGTGGCGCAGTTTACGCTTTGGCGATAATCTCCAGGCATGGTTGGAGCAGAACGCGCGTCTGCCGGGAAATGACTGTCCGCAAGGAAAAGAGTGTGAGGAAAAACAATGAAAATTTTACTGGCTGCGTTGACGTCATCTTTTATGCTGGTTGGCTGTACGCCTCGCATTGAAGTCGCTGCACCTAAGGAACCGATCACTATCAATATGAACGTTAAAATTGAGCATGAGATCATCATCAAGGCAGACAAAGATGTCGAAGAGCTGCTTGAGACTCGTAGCGATCTTTTCTGAGGCGATGATGAAGAAAACATTACTTCTTTGTGCGTTTCTTGTTGGGCTGGTAAGCAGCAATGTAATGGCATTGACTCTGGATGAAGCCAGAACTCAGGGGCGGGTAGGGGAAACATTTTATGGTTATCTGGTTGCGCTGAAAACAGATGCTGAAACAGAGAAATTAGTAAACGACATTAATGCCGAACGTAAAGCGAGTTACCAACAACTGGCAAAGCAAAATAATGTCTCGGTAGATGATATCGCGAAACTCGCCGGGCAAAAGCTCGTAGCTCGGGCTAAACCGGGGGAATATGTACAAGGGATAAACGGTAAATGGGTGCGAAAATTTTAATAGCAAAACCGCAATATCGGGATAACGCTACAGGAGAAGGCGATTATTCTATTTTCCGGAAACAAGGTGAATATTCAAAAATTCCTGTCAAATTGCCTTTCGCCCTGAAAAATGCATAGTCAAATATCTGTTTTAACTAATTCGCGTTGCTGTACATGCAACGCGAATTAGTTAGCGGAATTTACGTCGATACTCGCCTGGCGTCATCCCAAAGCGTTGATTAAATACCGTTGAAAAATGACTCTGGTCGGAAAATCCCCAATGAAAGCCAATGCCTGCCAGTTTTTCATCATCTGCGGCATGGCGAATCGCATCTGCACAAAAATCGAGACGACGGTTACGGATATATTGCGCGACTACCAAACCTTTATCGGCAAACTTTATCAGCGCGTAGCGCCTGCTGCTTTAGCGTTCGTTAGTGAAAAAGGTGAAACCTCGGTCGGTGAACTGCCTGCGCCGGGAAGCCTGTATTTTCAACGTTTTGGCGGCTTGAATATTGAACAGGACGCGTTATGCCAATTTATCAGATAGACGGTCTGACTCCGGTTGTGCCAGAAGAGAGTTTTGTTCATCCGACAGCGGTATTGATCGGCGATGTTATTCTCGGCAAGGGTGTTTACGTTGGGCCAAATGCCAGCCTGCGTGGCGATTTTGGTCGTATCGTGGTGAAAGATGGCGCGAACATTCAGGATAATTGCGTTATGCACGGTTTTCCCGAGCAGGATACTGTCGTGGAAGAAGATGGACATATTGGTCATAGCGCTATCCTTCACGGCTGCATTATCCGCCGCAATGCATTAGTGGGAATGAACGCGGTAGTGATAGACGGTGCGGTGATTGGCGAGAACAGCATTGTTGGCGCATCCGCATTTGTGAAAGCCAAAGCAGAAATGCCAGCTAATTACCTGATTGTCGGCAGCCCGGCGAAAGCGATTCGTGAACTCAGTGAGCAGGAGTTGGCATGGAAAAAGCAGGGTGCGCATGAGTACCAGGTGCTGGTGACACGCTGTAAGCAGACGTTACATCAAGTCGAGCCATTGCGGGAAGTTGAACCTGGCAGGCAGCGCCTGGTATTTGATGAGAATCTGCGACCGAAACAGTAACGTCCTGATGCTGGACGTTCTAATTTTTAGCATGTGATACACAAACCGCAACGCTGATACAGGTTGCGGTTTTTTATTGCCGGATGCGGTACTTGACGCGTTTTGTTTTGGTGTCTTTCAGGGCAATAGAGCAACTCATCCAGTAATCTTGTTTACGCCTTCGCATTATTTATCTCTTTTCGTTTCTATACTGATTTTTCTTAATCCGTTTTATTACAGGGCAGGGTGCGATGAGCAACAACACATTTACTCTCGGTACAAAATCCGTTAACCGTCTTGGTTATGGCGCGATGCAACTGGCAGGCCCTGGGGTTTTTGGCCCCCCAAGAGATCGCCACGTTGCTATAACCGTGCTGCGTGAGGCGCTGGCATTGGGTGTCAATCACATTGATACCAGCGACTTTTATGGTCCGCACGTCACCAATCAGATTATCCGCGAAGCGCTTTATCCTTACTCTGACGATCTGACAATTGTCACTAAAATTGGTGCGCGGCGTGGAGAGGACGCATCCTGGTTGCCCGCATTTTCTCCGGCAGAGCTGCAAAAAGCGGTACACGATAATCTACGTAATCTCGGCCTGGACGTACTGGATGTGGTTAACCTGCGCGTCATGATGGGGGATGGTCATGGCCCGGCGGAAGGATCGATTGAAGCCAGCCTGACCGTGCTGGCAGAGATGCAACAACAAGGCCTGGTAAAACATATTGGCCTGAGCAACGTCACACCGACGCAGGTCGCAGAGGCGCGTAAGATTACCGAAATCGTCTGTGTGCAGAACGAATACAACATTGCTCATCGTGCTGATGACGCAATGATTGATGATTTGGCCCGCGATGGCATTGCTTACGTGCCGTTCTTCCCGCTTGGGGGCTTTACGCCGCTGCAATCCTCCACACTTTCGGATGTAGCAGCGAGCCTGGGCGCAACACCAATGCAGGTGGCGCTGGCGTGGCTGTTACAGCGTTCACCGAATATTTTGCTGATCCCAGGGACGTCTTCTGTTGCGCATTTACGGGAGAATATGGCTGCTGAAAAATTGCATCTTTCTGAGGAAGTGTTGTCTACGTTGGATGGTATTTCGCGAGAATAACGAATATACAAAAGGGAAAGATGCATTTCCCTTTTGTTTCTTTTTTAATGGCATGGAGTGCATATGTTTAAGCCCAGGATTTGCAGCTGGATAGGTTTACTTCCCCTGTTTATGCTGAGTCTTCCAGTACAGGCGGAACTTCGATGTGTTGCAAATGCAGTTGATATTGAACCATTTTTTTCTGCGGCTACCGCTGAAGATAAACAACAAGTTGAACAAGCTATCAACAGTAGCGTGAATCTTGTCCCCTTCGGTTTATCTGCATCGGACTGGAAAGTGCATCGTGGCGATTTAGTGGTTGACGGTAATATAGAGAGTAATCAAAAATTGATTGTTCTTGGCAATTTGACAGTCAAAGGTAATATTTCCACTTTCTCTCTTTCTAATCCATGGATTATTCTCGGTAACGTGACGGCAACGAATATAGTTACGGATTCACCACTGTTAATTACCGGTTCGATAAATGCAAGTGGACTGGTATTTATCGACTCATATTACGATAATCCGTCTACGATTAAGGGGAGTATTAATGCGCGTGGGATATTTATCAATGACATAATTGCACCTGTTGTTGTGTCTTCGACAAATAGTGAATTCATGGTCCGTGCGGGAGACAAAAATGACACTGAAAATGTCAAAAAAGCGCTGACGATAATAAATCCTGATGCATATTATTGGGGCCTAATAAATGATGAAGATGCTCTGAAAGAAATTTTTAAGCGAAGCAATATTCGCATAGCAGGGAATGTCTGTAATCAGATGAAAAAAGAAGCGCTGTTTCGCCCTAAGCCTTCACCTGAATTAGTGCAGGAATTGCAAATGCTGGATGAAGGCAAAGTTGCTGCATTTGAAGGGCGAGACATTGCGACATTTGATCTTGCCATAATGCGAACTCTCCCAAGGCTTAAAGGAATTTCAGCTAACCTACGCAAACAACTTATTAATAGCAATGATGAACAAACGATTGAAAGTATGGCGAGATATATGCCTGACAATGAGATTCTGGAGTTGACCGATCAGCAATTGGGTTACCAGCCTGTGGTTCTGGGGTTGCTCAACCGTGAACCGCTCTCTGTCGAAATAATGACGCGAATTAGCCATCTACCTGATGGTGCCGGTCCGTTGAATCTTGCGCTACGTGAAAATCTCCCTCTGGATATCGTCATGACTCTGGCGAAAAGAGATTGGGTCATTGAGGGGCTTTATAAAGATGCATGGTTATTGCCCGAATCCATTATAGATGGCTATATCCGCAGTGATGATCCCACAATTCGTCAGGTCGGTGCTGGAGGACAACTCACCTACAATCAGGCAATGCAGTTGGCGAAAGATTCATCAAAAAATGTTGTCACAAACTTAGCGTTCAAGCTGGCAGAGATGAAACACCATGGTCAATTGTTGCGGATGACACCACAAGAGAGTGACAAAATAGCAGTATATTTATACCAAAAATTCGAGAATGACGATGATCTAATAGGTACGTTATTTTTAGCGTTGCCAGATAACTTACAGTTTAATTTTGTTAAAAGGATGGAGAAAAAATCCCCTGCCTACTTTTGCTGTCGGGATATGCAGATAATTCACTCTGACGCTGCTTTACAACGGTTATTGACACGTTTCAACGATCCTGAGGGGTGGAGTAATTTGGCGAAAAATCAGTATCTGAGCACGTCGATGAAACAAAAAATTTGGCAACGTGCTTTATCGCATCGGAAAAATAATCCGAAAGCAGATTCTGCAGCATATGAAACCAGCGCTGATATGATTTTGTCTGAGCTGATTAGCCACGGTGAAGTTGATGACCAGATGCTATTAAATGCCACCTCTCTGATACGTTCGGAAGGCTGGGACTTTTTAGAGAGTGCATTAGTTAGTTGGGATAATTTACCCGCTGTTGTCCTCAAGGAATTACAGCAAAATATGCCACGCAATGATATTTGGGCGAAGTTTTTTCTGAGGCAGGAAAACAGCTCTCGTGCGCAGGTTAACGAAGCGTTACGTGTTTATTATGCACTTGACCCCGATGCATTAGCACAACTGGATAAACTGGCAAAACAACCGGATCGTATATGGTGGAGTACACTGGCGAAAAGCAATCTCACATTTTTCAAGTTCGGCGCACTTAACAACCACCACACACCGCCTGCAGTACTGGCGGCAGAAATTGATCCCGAGTGGTGGATTGTGGCGATGAATAATCCCCGTTTTCCAGTTGATATATTAAAGGCGAGGCTGAAACGTGATCCTTTGCTGGCGTTAGAGCTTGTTAACCCTGAACTGGATTTAGTTCGGCAGCTGGCGCTTAACGGTAAGACGCGCGCAATACGGGAACAAGCGATGAGAAAACTTGATGAGTTGTATTGAATAACAGCGTAATAATTTTTAACCACTTGATTTATTGGGGATAATCATTCCTGACGGTGAGTCCCCAATACCTTGATATATTCTGAATTTTTAATGAAGCGGCGTGTTACGATATCTCCGTCAGGGGAATTGATGCACCATAGCGCAAACCGAATTATCAAGGATTGATAATGACGCTCTACCAGATAAAACCGCTCTTTCAGTCGCTGTTAAGGCCGACGATGTTTTGGCTTAATAAGCACCATGTTACAGCGAATCACATCACTCTTGCTGCACTGGCACTTTCTCTTCTTAGCGGATTGCTGTTGATGTTGGTGGCACAACCCATCCTCTTTTTGCTATTGCCTATCGTGCTTTTTATCCGTATGGCGCTCAATGCGCTGGATGGCATGATGGCGCGTGAGTGCAATCAGCAAACACATCTTGGGGCGATTTTGAATGAAACAGGCGATGTTATTTCCGATATTGCGCTTTATTTACCGTTTTTATTTTTACCGGAAAGTAACGCATCACTCGTAATACTCATGTTATTTTGCACCATATTGACTGAGTTTTGCGGTTTACTCGCGCAGACGATTAACGGTATTCGTAGTTATGTCGGTCCATTTGGCAAAAGCGATCGCGCGTTAATATTTGGTTTGTGGGGGCTGGCCATTGCCATTTATCCACAATGGATGCAATGGAATAATCTTTTATGGAGCATTGCTTCAATTCTGCTTCTCTGGACTGCGATTAATCGTTGTCGGAGTGTGCTTCTTATGAGCGCTGAAAGATAATGCTGGAAAAATCTCTTGCAACACTTTTCGCGTTGTTAATTTTAGCAACGCTGATAAACCGTTTTCTGGTATGGCGGTTACCGGAGAGAAAAGGGGATGAAGTTACATTACGTATTCGTACTTGGTGGGGCATCGTCATTTGTTTTTCAATGGTGATTTCAGGTCCACGCTGGATGACGTTGACGTTTTTTGCGCTGATAAGTTTTCTGGCATTGAAAGAATATTGTACGCTTATATCTGTACATTTTCCGCGTTGGTTATATTGGGGTATTCCTCTTAACTATTTGCTTATCGGTTTTAATTGCTTTGAGCTGTTTCTGTTATTTATACCTTTGGCTGGGTTTCTGATATTAGCCACCTGGCGAGTTTTAGTGGGTGACCCCTCCGGTTTTCTGCATACCGTGAGCGCCATTTTTTGTGGCTGGATAATGACCGTTTTCGCCTTGAGTCATGCCGCCTGGTTATTAATGTTGCCAACCACAAATATCCAGGGCGGGGCGTTACTGGTGTTATTTCTTTTGGCATTAACCGAGTCAAACGATATTGCACAGTATTTATGGGGAAAATCCTGCGGCAGAAGAAAAGTGGTCCCTAAAGTCAGCCCGGGAAAAACATTGGAAGGTCTGATGGGCGGCGTAATCACCACCATGATTGCGTCACTGATTATTGGACCGTTGCTGACACCGCTAGATACATTACAGGCATTATTAGCGGGTTTGTTAATTGGTATTAGTGGTTTTTGCGGCGATGTAGTGATGTCAGCCATCAAACGAGATATTGGTGTTAAAGATAGTGGAAAACTATTACCAGGACATGGCGGACTCCTTGACAGGATTGACTCATTAATTTTCACCGCTCCGGTATTTTTTTATTTTATTCGCTACTGCTGTTACTGAAGGAAAATAGAGAAAATGGAAAATTCACGCATCCCTGGGGAACATTTTTTTACCACCAGTGATAATACAGCGTTGTTTTATCGGCACTGGCCCACTTTACAGCCAGGGGCGAAAAAGGTCATCGTCTTATTTCATCGCGGTCATGAACATTCTGGTCGTCTACAACATATCGTTGATGAACTGGCGATGCCAGATACTGCTTTTTATGCATGGGATGCCCGAGGGCATGGACAAACTTCGGGGCCGCGTGGTTATAGTCCGTCTCTTGCGCGTTCAGTGCAGGATGTCGATGAATTTGTCCGTTTTGCTGCCAGCGACAGCCAGGTCGGACTGGAAGAGGTGGTTGTGATCGCGCAAAGCGTCGGCGCAGTGATGGTTGCCACATGGGTTCATGATTATGCGCCTGCTATTCGCGGACTAGTGCTGGTATCTCCGGCCTTTAAGGTTAAATTGTATGTGCCGCTGGCACGTCCTGGACTGGCGTTATGGCATCGTCTGCGTGGTCTGTTTTTTATTAATTCCTATGTGAAAGGGCGTTATCTGACCCACGATCGGCAACGGGTGGCGAGTTTCAATAATGATCCGCTGATCACACGGGCGATTGCCGTCAATATCTTGCTCGATCTCTATAAAACGTCTGAACGTATTGTTAGCGATGCGGCGGCGATTACGCTCCCCACGCAACTTCTGATATCAGGCGATGACTATGTGGTGCATCGCCAACCGCAGATTGATTTTTATCAGCGTTTACGTAGTCCTCTGAAAGAGCTGCATCTGCTGCCAGGCTTTTATCACGACACGTTGGGTGAAGAGAAAAGGGCGCAGGCATTTGAAAAAATGCAAAGCTTTATTAGTCGCTTATATGCTAACAAGTCGCAAAAATTTGATTATCAGCATGAAGACCGCACAGGACCATCAGCGGATCGATGGCGGCTCCTTTCTGGTGGACCCGTGCCATTATCGCCGGTTGATTTGGCGTATCGCTTTATGCGAAAGGCGATGAAACTGTTCGGGGCGCACTCTGCGGGCCTGCATCTCGGAATGAGTACCGGCTTTGATTCAGGCAGTTCGCTGGATTATGTCTATCAAAATCAACCGCAAGGCAGTAACGCATTCGGGCGCTTTATCGACAAAATCTACCTGAACAGTGTTGGCTGGCGCGGTATTCGCCAGCGCAAAACCCATTTACAAATGCTGATTAAACAAGCCGTTGCCCATCTCCACGCCAAAGGTTTAGCCGTCCGCGTGGTTGACATTGCCGCAGGGCATGGGCGCTATGTACTGGATGCGCTGGTAAACGAGCCTGCCGTAAGCGATATTTTGTTACGTGATTACAGTGAGGTAAATGTTGCACAAGGGCAAGAGATGATTGCCAACGGGGAATGTCTGGTCGGGCGCGTTTTGAACAGGGCGATGCGTTTAATCCGGCAGAACTCAGCACGTTAACTCCGCGGCCTACGCTGGCGATTGTCTCTGGCCTGTATGAGCTTTTTCCAGAAAATGAGCAGGTAAAAAACTCACTCGCAGGTCTTGCCAAGGCCATCGAACCGGGTGGCATTCTCATCTACACCGGGCAGCCGTGGCACCCACAACTGGAGCTGATTGCCGGGGTGTTAACCAGTCATAAAGATGGTAAACCGTGGGTAATGCGCGTGCGTTCTCAAGCGGAGATGGATTCGCTTGTGCATGATGCCGGATTTGATAAATGCACCCAACGGATTGATGAGTGGGGCATTTTTACGGTTTCGATGGCGGTGCGTCGTGACAACTGAACGCCGGAACGTATTGCTACAAGGAGCTGGCTGGTTATTGTTGCTGGCCCCGTTTTTCTTCTTCACCTATGGATTTCTTAATCAGTTCACCGCGACTCAGGATCTTAACAACCATGATATCCCCAGTCAGGTATTCGGTTGGGAGACGGCGATCCCTTTTCTTCCCTGGACTATTGTTCCTTACTGGAGTCTGGATCTTTTATATGGATTTTCGCTGTTCGTTTGTAGCTCGACATTTGAGCAGCGCCGACTGGTCCACCGGCTTATTCTGGCAACGGTAATGGCCTGCTGCGGTTTTTTTCTCTATCCGCTGAAGTTTAGTTTTATCCGTCCTGAAGTGAGTGGGGTGACAGGATGGTTATTTTCGCAACTTGAATTGTTTGATCTGCCTTATAACCAGTCTCCTTCGCTGCATATTATTCTCTGCTGGCTACTTTGGCGTCACTTTCGTCAGCATCTGGCTGTGAGGTGGCGTAAAGTCTGCGGCGGATGGTTTTTACTCATCGCCATTTCGACGCTGACGACCTGGCAGCATCATTTTATTGATGTCATCACAGGGCTGGCGGTAGGTATGTTAATTGACTGGATGGTGCCCGTCGACCGTCGTTGGAATTATCAGAAACCTGATCAACGTCGAATCAAAATAGCACTGCCCTATGTCGTAGGCGCGTGCTCGTGCATTGTGTTGATGGAGCTAATGATAATGCTTCAGTTATGGTGGTCAGTCTGGTTATGTTGGCCAGTATTATCGCTACTCATTATTGGCCGTGGGTACGGTGGGCTTGGCGCGATAACAACAGGTAAAGATAGTCAAGGGAAACTCCCGCCCGCCGTTTACTGGCTGACATTGCCATGGCGCATCGGGATGTGGCTGTCTATGCGTTGGTTTTGCCTTCGCCTGGAGCCGGTAAGCAAAATTACGGCTGGTGTTTATTTAGGGGCGTTTCCACGACATATTCCGGCACAGAATGCGGTTCTGGACGTCACCTTTGAATTCCCTCGCGGACGAGCGACAAAAGATCGACTCTATTTTTGTGTACCGATGTTGGATCTGGTGGTTCCGGAAGAGGGGGAGCTCCGACAGGCCGTGGCGATGCTGGAAACATTACGCGAAGAGCAAGGCAGCGTTCTGGTCCATTGTGCATTGGGATTATCGCGCAGTGCGCTGGTGGTGGCGGCATGGTTGTTATGTTACGGACACTGTAAAACCGTTAATGAAGCGATTAGCTATATTCGAGCCAGACGCCCGCAGATTGTGCTGACAGACGAGCACAAAGCGATGCTGAGATTATGGGAAAACAGGTAAGTGGATTGAGATGTGGACTGAATATCTACAGTCCACATCAAGACCGTGTCCGGTTATGCAGCAACAATACTGTCGATGGCTGCTTTCGCGTCAGACTGCGCTTTCGCTGCCATTTCCGGACCGTATGCGATCCCTTCGGCGAAGACAAATTTCACATCAGTAATGCCGATAAAGCCCAGGAACGTGGACAGATACGGCGTCACCAGGTCCGTTGGTCCATCTTTGTGGATCCCACCGCGGCTGGTGATAACGATGGCTTTTTTACCTGTTACCAGACCTTCCGGACCGTTCTCGGTATAGCGGAAAGTAACGCCCGCGCGTGCAACCAGGTCAAAATAGTTTTTCAACTGAGTCGAGATGTTGAAGTTATACATCGGTGCCGCAATAACGATAACGTCGTGGGCTTTCAGCTCGGCAATCAGCTCATCGGAAAGTGCCAGAGCTTCCTGCTGACGCGGAGTCAGCGGTGCATCGCTCGGACGCAGCGCACCAACCAGTTCGCCATCCAGCACCGGAATCGGATTTGCAGCCAGGTCGCGACCGGTGATTTCATCAGCGGAGTGCTTTTCGCGCCATTGTTCAACAAAATAATCGGACAACTGATTAGACTGAGAGTACCCTGCCAGAATGCTGGATTTAAGAACTAATACCTTGCTCATGGTGTTTCCTTATAGATGTTTGAATGGGCGATGCCCCGTTGCTTGCTGACACTTTATTCACAATCCTGCCACAGAGATAGCGCAATAAATCGAAGCCTATGTTCGAATTTATTGAACAACGCATAGAAAGCCGCGATGTGGTACTCTATATCTATCATTTAAAAGAAAATTAATCAGGCAGACTACTGCCCACTAACGTTATGACAGAACAACAAAAATTGACCTTTACTGCCTTGCAGCAGCGGCTGGATTCGCTGATGCTGCGCGACAGACAGCGTTTTTTACGCCGTCTGCACGGTGTGAAGAAGGTTAAAAATCCTGATGCACAACAGGCCATTTTCCAGGAGATGGCGAAAGAGATTGACCATGCGGCAGGGAAAGTCCTGCTGCGTGAAGCGGCACGACCGGAAATCACTTATCCGGACAATTTGCCGGTTAGTCAGAAAAAGCAGGACATTCTCGAAGCGATTCGTGATCACCAGGTGGTGATCGTCGCCGGGGAAACCGGTTCCGGTAAAACGACTCAGCTACCGAAAATCTGTATGGAGCTGGGGCGCGGTATTAAAGGGCTGATCGGTCATACCCAACCGCGTCGCCTGGCGGCACGAACGGTGGCGAACCGTATTGCGGAAGAGCTGAAAACGGAGCCGGGCGGTTGCATCGGTTACAAAGTGCGTTTCAGTGATCACGTTAGTGATAACACGATGGTCAAGCTGATGACCGACGGTATCCTGCTGGCGGAGATCCAGCAAGACCGCCTGCTGATGCAGTACGACACTATCATTATTGACGAAGCGCACGAACGCAGCCTGAATATCGATTTTCTGCTCGGCTATTTGAAAGAGTTGCTGCCGCGGCGTCCTGACTTAAAAATCATTATCACTTCCGCGACTATCGACCCGGAACGCTTTTCGCGACACTTTAATAATGCGCCGATTATTGAAGTCTCCGGTCGGACCTATCCGGTGGAAGTGCGCTATCGCCCGATTGTTGAAGAAGCCGATGACACCGAACGCGACCAGTTGCAGGCGATTTTCGATGCCGTAGACGAACTTAGTCAGGAAAGCCCCGGCGACATTCTGATCTTTATGAGCGGTGAGCGGGAAATTCGCGATACCGCCGATGCGCTGAACAAGCTAAATCTGCGGCATACCGAAATCTTGCCGCTTTATGCGCGGCTTTCGAACAGCGAACAGAACCGCGTGTTCCAGTCGCACAGCGGACGGCGTATTGTGCTGGCGACCAACGTCGCGGAAACCTCGCTGACCGTACCGGGGATTAAATACGTTATCGACCCCGGTACAGCACGTATCAGCCGCTACAGCTATCGCACCAAAGTGCAGCGTTTGCCTATTGAGCCGATTTCGCAGGCGTCTGCCAATCAGCGTAAAGGCCGCTGTGGTCGTGTGTCCGAAGGGATCTGTATTCGTCTCTATTCCGAAGACGATTTCCTCTCGCGCCCGGAGTTTACCGATCCGGAGATTCTGCGTACCAACCTGGCCTCGGTTATTTTGCAGATGACCGCGCTGGGGCTGGGCGATATCGCGGCGTTCCCGTTTGTCGAAGCACCGGATAAACGCAGTATCCAGGATGGCGTGCGTCTGCTCGAAGAACTGGGCGCGATCACCACTGATGAACAGGCCAGCGCCTATAAACTGACGCCGCTCGGTCGCCAGCTCTCGCAGTTGCCTGTCGACCCACGTCTGGCGCGTATGGTGCTGGAAGCGCAAAAACATGGCTGTGTGCGTGAGGCGATGATTATCACGTCCGCGCTCTCCATTCAGGATCCGCGCGAACGTCCGATAGATAAACAGCAGGCATCGGATGAAAAACATCGTCGCTTCCACGACAAAGAATCCGATTTCCTCGCGTTTGTAAATCTGTGGAATTATCTTGGCGAGCAGCAAAAGGCGCTTTCTTCCAACGCCTTCCGTCGCCTGTGTCGTACCGATTATCTCAACTATCTGCGCGTGCGCGAATGGCAGGATATCTACACCCAGTTGCGCCAGGTGGTGAAAGAACTTGGCATTCCGGTTAACAGCGAACCGGCGGAGTATCGTGAAATTCACATTGCGTTGCTGACGGGTTTACTTTCCCATATCGGCATGAAAGATGCCGATAAACAAGAATATACCGGCGCACGTAACGCGCGTTTCTCCATTTTCCCCGGTTCCGGCTTATTTAAAAAGCCGCCGAAATGGGTAATGGTGGCGGAACTGGTAGAAACCAGCCGCCTGTGGGGGCGCATTGCGGCACGTATCGACCCTGAATGGGTAGAACCCGTTGCTCAGCATTTGATTAAACGCACCTACAGCGAACCGCACTGGGAACGGGCGCAGGGCGCGGTGATGGCAACGGAAAAAGTCACTGTTTATGGTTTGCCGATTGTTGCTGCGCGTAAGGTCAACTACAGCCAGATCGATCCGGCGTTATGTCGTGAACTCTTTATTCGCCACGCGCTGGTGGAAGGTGACTGGCAGACGCGTCACGCATTCTTCCGTGAAAACCTGAAACTGCGGGCCGAAGTGGAAGAGCTGGAACACAAATCACGTCGCCGCGATATTCTGGTTGATGACGAAACGCTGTTTGAGTTTTACGACCAGCGCATCAGCCACGATGTGATCTCAGCACGTCACTTCGACAGCTGGTGGAAAAAAGTCAGCCGCGAAACGCCTGATTTGCTCAACTTTGAAAAGAGCATGTTGATCAAAGAAGGGGCGGAAAAGATCAGCAAGCTGGATTATCCGAACTTCTGGCATCAGGGCAATCTCAAGCTGCGTTTGAGCTATCAGTTTGAGCCCGGCGCGGATGCTGACGGTGTGACTGTGCATATCCCGCTGCCGTTACTTAACCAGGTTGAGGAGAGTGGGTTTGAGTGGCAGATCCCCGGCCTGCGTCGTGAACTGATCATCGCACTGATTAAATCATTGCCGAAACCAGTACGCCGTAATTTTGTACCTGCGCCAAACTATGCCGAAGCGTTTTTAGGCCGCGTCACACCGCTGGAATTGCCGTTGCTCGACAGCCTTGAACGAGAGCTACGGCGGATGACTGGCGTCACCGTTGACCGCGAAGACTGGCACTGGGATCAGGTGCCCGATCACCTGAAAATCACATTCCGCGTGGTGGATGACAAAAACAAGAAGCTAAAAGAAGGGCGCTCATTACAAGATCTGAAAGATGCTCTGAAAGGCAAAGTACAGGAAACGCTATCTGCCGTGGCGGATGACGGTATCGAGCAGAGTGGCTTACATATCTGGAGTTTTGGTCAGCTGCCGGAAAGCTACGAACAGAAGCGTGGCAACTACAAAGTGAAGGCGTGGCCAGCGTTGGTGGATGAGCGCGACAGTGTGGCGATCAAACTGTTTGATAACCCGCTGGAGCAAAAACAGGCAATGTGGAACGGTCTTCGCCGTCTACTGCTGCTGAATATTCCATCGCCGATCAAGTATTTGCATGAGAAGTTGCCAAACAAAGCCAAACTTGGGCTGTACTTTAACCCGTATGGCAAAGTGCTGGAGCTGATAGACGACTGTATCTCCTGCGGTGTGGATCAACTGATCGACGCCAATGGTGGCCCGGTCTGGACGGAAGAAGGTTTTGCTGCGCTGCATGAAAAAGTCCGTGCTGAACTGAACGACACGGTGGTGGATATTGCGAAGCAGGTCGAGCAAATCCTTACTGCGGTGTTCAATATCAATAAACGTCTGAAAGGGCGGGTGGATATGACCATGGCGCTGGGGCTTTCTGACATTAAAGCGCAGATGGGCGGGTTGGTATATCGCGGTTTCGTCACTGGTAACGGCTTCAAACGGTTGGGCGACACGCTGCGTTATTTGCAGGCGATTGAAAAACGGCTGGAAAAACTGGCGGTTGACCCACATCGCGACCGAGCTCAGATGCTGAAAGTCGAAAATGTCCAGCAGGCGTGGCAGCAATGGATCAACAAACTGCCGCCCGCACGTCGTGAGGATGAAGACGTGAAAGAGATCCGCTGGATGATAGAAGAGCTGCGCGTTAGTTACTTCGCTCAACAACTTGGTACGCCTTATCCGATTTCAGATAAGCGTATTTTGCAGGCGATGGAGCAGATTAGCGGTTAACACTGCTATTTGCCTGATAAATCTAAAACCCGGTAAGCATTTAGCGCCGGGTTTTTTCTTTATGAATTCTGAAAAATAGCAAGGGAGATACTCCTTACGTGCTTATTACAAATCTGCTTGATGAGGACGATATACTGGATACCAAATATTACTGCAACAAAGAACTTCACTGTTTTTGTCAGAAATAAAAATCGTAATTTCCATATCATCCCAACCTTTAACATCTCTGACTACCATCCATAATGGAATATCAAGGCCGTATGATTTCATACCATCAGGAAGAAATTTAATAGCAGTGATTTTGTATGCCAGCGAGCCATTAAGATTATACTTTTTACAATATTTTTCTGCTATCGAATTCACTTTGTTTTCAGTAAGAATAGGAGCGATTATTTTATTATTCATGAGACTCCACATTGCTGTAAATAAAGAATAATTTCAACTTGCATTTCCACTAACTCACCAAAATTTTCAAAGCATAACTCACAAGGGAAATCACCGACATCATCGGAAAATATACCAAAATCATGAATGAGAATATAAATTTTTAGGCTGTTGCGGTCAAGAAAAGCTACACTCCCATCGCCAAAACTGCCAACAGGAAAAGGATCAATGTTGTTCAATAATGGATATTCTTTTTTATAATCTTCCCATTGTTGCAAAAATAGAGGGTAATATCTGTCCAGATCCTTCAAAGTATAAATTTGAGGATCGACAAAATGACATGCGCCAAAATGAGACAATAACTGCCGATAGTCTTTTGGAATATGTGTTGCGTATTTATCCTCAAATAAAAGAAGGTTATCTTCAGTTTCCGGAGCGGTTACGCAACCTGTAAGTCCTGTTGTTTTTACGGCAGGCCAGGCGGTTTCTAAAATTTGAAACATTTTTTCCATGTATGTTTCTCGACATATAGTATTATGTTGATGAATAAAAAGGACAATTTGTCTCCTTAGACGGATAGTAGTTTATAGCTCAGGCCAGATATTATTCAATTTAAATTTAAGGATTTCCCATTAATGAGCGTGTTGCAAATGTTCCCATTGATTGAGAAATATAAGAATGAATATTTCATAAATATCACACCAACTTATCTGTCACTTAAAAATGATAGAACATTATGTTATTGATGTTTTATCAACAGTTTCTCCGCAAATACAGTATGACTAAAACCAGTGTCTGGTTCGCGATGGCGCGATAGAAAAAGGATCATCTTCCTTTCAGAGTGCTCCGCTTCTCACTATTATCTCACGCAGTATTCTTAAAGGAACGATAAGGAGGAACCATGAACATTACCCCGTTTCCGACGCTTTCGCCGGCAACCATAGATGCTATAAATGTTATCGGACAGTGGCTGGCGCAGGATGATTTCTCCGGTGAGGTGCCGTATCAGGCCGATTGCGTGATCCTTGCAGGCAATGCGGTTATGCCGACTATCGACGCGGCATGTAAGATTGCTCGCGATCAGCAAATTCCTTTACTGATTAGTGGTGGTATCGGTCACTCGACAACTTTTTTGTATAGCGCCATCGCACAGCATCCGCACTACAACACTATCCGCACCACTGGCAGAGCAGAAGCGACCATCCTGGCGGATATCGCTCATCAGTTCTGGCATATTCCGCATGAAAAAATCTGGATTGAAGACCAGTCAACAAACTGTGGTGAAAACGCACGCTTTAGCATCGCGCTATTGAATCAGGCCGTAGAACGAGTTCACACAGCTATCGTTGTTCAGGACCCCACCATGCAGCGGCGCACGATGGCGACGTTCCGCCGTATGACCGGGGACAATCCCGATGCACCACGCTGGTTGAGTTATCCCGGATTCGTTCCTCAGTTAGGAAATAACGCAGACAGTGTAATCTTTATTAATCAGTTACAAGGATTATGGCCGGTTGAGCGTTATCTATCACTACTCACTGGCGAGCTGCCGCGTTTACACGATGATAGCGATGGCTACGGTCCCCGCGGGCGAGATTTTATTGTTCACGTTGATTTTCCGGCAGAAGTCATCCAGGCATGGCAAACGCTGAAACACGATGCGGTGCTCATCGAGGCGATGGAAAGTCGCTCGTTACGTTAAAAATTGCCCGTTTGTGAACCACTTGTTTGCAAACGGGCATGACTCCTGACGTTTATTTCTGCCTTTTATTCCTTTTACACTTGTTTTTATGAAGCCCTTCACAGAATTGTCCTTTCACGATGCCGTCTCTATGATGATTGATGTTAATTAACAATGCATTTACCAAAAACAAACATATAAATCACAGGAGTCGCCCATGTCAGTACCCGTTCAACATCCTATGTATATCGATGGACAGTTTGTTACCTGGCGTGGAGACGCATGGATTGATGTGGTAAACCCTGCTACAGAGGCGGTCATTTCCCGCATACCCGATGGTCAGGCCGAGGATGCCCGTAAGGCAATCGATGCAGCAGAACGTGCACAACCAGAATGGGAAGCGTTGCCTGCCATTGAACGCGCCAGTTGGTTGCGCAAAATCTCCGCCGGGATCCGCGAACGCGCCGGTGAAATCAGTGCGCTGATTGTTGAAGAAGGGGGCAAGATCCAGCAGCTGGCTGAAGTTGAAGTGGCTTTTACTGCGGACTATATCGATTACATGGCGGAGTGGGCACGGCGTTATGAAGGTGAGATTATTCAAAGCGATCGTCCAGGAGAAAATATTCTTCTGTTTAAACGTGCGCTTGGCGTGACTACCGGCATTCTGCCGTGGAACTTCCCGTTCTTCCTCATTGCCCGCAAAATGGCTCCCGCTCTTTTGACCGGTAATACCATCGTCATTAAACCCAGTGAATTTACACCAAACAATGCGATTGCTTTTGCCAAAATTGTCGATGAAATAGGCCTTCCACGCGGTGTGTTTAACCTTGTGCTGGGGCGTGGTGAAACCGTTGGGCAAGAACTGGCGGGTAACCCAAAGGTCGCAATGGTCAGTATGACAGGCAGCGTCTCTGCAGGTGAAAAGATCATGGCGACTGCAGCAAAAAACATCACAAAAGTGTGTCTGGAATTGGGTGGTAAAGCACCAGCTATCGTAATGGACGATGCCGATCTTGAACTGGCAGTCAAAGCCATCGTTGATTCACGCGTCATTAATAGTGGACAAGTGTGTAACTGTGCAGAACGTGTTTATGTACAGAAAGGCATTTATGATCAGTTCGTCAATCGGCTGGGTGAAGCGATGCAGGCGGTGCAATTTGGTAACCCCGCTGAGCGCAACGACATTGCGATGGGGCCGTTGATTAACGCCGCGGCGCTGGAAAGGGTCGAGCAAAAAGTGGCGCGCGCAGTAGAAGAGGGGGCGAGAGTGGCGTTGGGGGGCAAGGCAGTAGAGGGGAAAGGATATTATTATCCGCCGACATTGCTGCTGGATGTTCGCCAGGAAATGTCGATTATGCACGAGGAAACCTTTGGCCCGGTGCTGCCAGTGGTCGCATTTGACACGCTGGAAGAGGCTATCTCAATGGCTAATGACAGTGATTACGGCCTGACCTCATCACTCTATACCCAAAATCTGAACGTCGCGATGAAAGCCATTAAAGGGCTGAAGTTTGGTGAAACTTACATCAACCGTGAAAACTTCGAAGCTATGCAAGGATTCCACGCCGGATGGCGTAAATCCGGTATTGGCGGCGCAGATGGCAAACATGGCCTGCATGAATACCTGCAGACCCAGGTGGTTTATTTACAGTCGTAATGAGTGAAAGAGGCGGAGGTTTTTTCCTCCGCCTGTGTGCGTCAGAGTTTAGCGAATTTTTCGAGGGTGCGAATGAGCTGTGTGACGAAGCCATATTCGTTATCGTACCAGGCGACCGTTTTCACCAGTTGTAAATCGCCCACGGCGGTAATTTCGGTTTGCGTGGCATCAAACACCGACCCGAAATGGCTGCCTATGATATCAGAAGAGACTATTTCTTCATCGGTATAACCAAATGACTCGTTATTGTTTGTCGCGTTTTTAAGCGCGTTGTTCACCTCTTCGGCAGTCACTTTTTTTCCAAGAATAGACACCAGTTCAGTCACCGAACCGGTTTTCACGGGTACGCGTTGTGCATGACCTTTCAGTTTGCCGCTCAGTTCTGGGATCACCAGACCAATGGCTTTTGCCGCCCCCGTAGTGTGGGGAATGATATTTTCTGCCGCTGCACGTGAAGCGCGTAGATCTTTACCACGCGGGCCATCCACCAGTGACTGAGTGCCGGTATAGGCATGAATGGTCGTCATCGTGCCGACTTCTATTCCGAAACTGTCGTGCAAGGCTTTGGCCATCGGTGCAAGACAATTAGTGGTGCATGACGCCACGGAAACAATGGTGTCGTTGCCATCCAGTGTGTCGTCATTGACGTTATAAACGATGGTTTTCATTTCACCGGCAGGGGCGGAAATCAACACCTTCTTCGCACCAGCATCAAGATGCGCCTGCGATTTCTCGGCGGAGGTATAAAAGCCAGTACATTCGACAATGATTTCTGCGCCTTTCGCTTTCCACGGAATATTTTTAGCCTCTTTTTCGGCGTAAACCGCGATACTTTTCCCATCAACGATAAGTGAATCTTCCGTAAAATCAACGCGCCAGGGGAACGGTCCATAGTTTGAATCATGTTTCAGCAGGTAGGCGAGAATTTTTGGGGAAGTGAGATCATTAATAGCGACAACATCTATGTTGCTTTTGACTTCAAGTAATCGACGCAATACCAGTCGACCGATACGACCAAAACCGTTAATACCAACTTTACTCATGGTTTTCTCCTGTCAGGAACGTTCGGATGAAAATTGATCCTTTCCAGGCTTAGACCAGGATGGCGGGATGGGCAATCTACATTCTTGCCGTGAAACGTAACGTACTGAAAACGGGTGAACAATATTTAATGAAATTTTAAGAAAAGCTCGTTATGTTAACGGCAAATTGTTTTAAAGCAGGAAATGTTATGGAAAATAAATACTCAAGGTTACAAATCAGCATTCACTGGCTGGTCTTTTTGCTGGTTATCGCAGCGTATTGCGCAATGGAGTTTCGTGGTTTCTTCCCACGTAGCGATCGGCCGCTCATCAACATGATTCATGTTTCCTGTGGCATATCAATTCTCGTGCTGATGGTCGTTCGTCTTTTGTTAAGGCTGAAATACCCAACCCCGCCGATTATACCTAAGCCAAAACCGATGATGACGGGACTGGCGCATTTGGGACATTTGGTGATTTATCTCCTGTTTATTGCGCTGCCAGTGATTGGTTTGGTGATGATGTATAACCGAGGCAACCCGTGGTTTGCGTTTGGTTTGACGATGCCTTATGCATCAGAGGCCAATTTCGAACGGGTTGATAGCTTAAAGTCGTGGCATGAAATGCTGGCGAATCTGGGATACTTTGTCATCGGGTTGCACGCTGCGGCTGCACTGGCACACCACTATTTCTGGAAGGACAACACACTTCTACGCATGATGCCGCGTAAACGTTCCTGAAGGATATTTAAAGAAAACGCCTGTACTAAAACCGACCCGTGGTACAGGCGAAGAATACGGGCCTACATCGGAAGCGCCTATTATATTTATTTGTATGACAAATAAAACCATAATCCTGGTCCATACGTCCATCTGGCTTATCTTTAATCAATTCACCCGATCTTTGATCTCATCAACGGTATCAAAATAAACCAGCGTATAACGTTCAAATCGAACATAAGATTCGATAAACCATGGAGGTTATATGAAAAAACTGGCACTCATCTTGGTTATAGGAGCGCTTGTTTCCTTTTATGCCGATGCCGGGCGCAAACCCTGTTCTGGTTCGAAAGGGGGGATCTCACACTGTACGGCAGGCGGCAAATTTGTCTGTAATGATGGTTCTATTAGTGCATCGAAAAAAACATGCACTAACTGAAGTGTAAAAGGGGTGCCATGAGAAAATGAATCTGCTAGTCAGATGCGCGGGGAAAATCCCCGCGCTTGCCCTTACCTGGACGTGCAGGCCATGAGCGCAGCAACCTCCTTATCACCGTCCCGGAACCGCAGTTCGTAGAGCGTTTGTCGGGTCAGGAGTGTGAATGTCAGAATCGTAATGCAGATAATGAGCAGACACACCACCAGAGGGTTGCGCTTCATAGCCTTTCTCCTTGCCGGATGGCGGGTAAGAGGCTAACATCTGAATTGCTTGGTTCATTCGTTGGCCTCGGTTGATAGAAATATCGGTCGGGGCCTTCGTCTTTCTGATTCCCGGTTAGCCTGAAAACAGAAAGTCTCAGGCACCCGTGAGCATCCTATGTGGTTTCCTTAGGGACGAAAATAATCACCTGACGAAATTGCGTGCTGTTTTCCAGAATTTTTCGTCATTCGGGTTAGCCAGTTTAGCCATTCGTTACTCTCTTCATTCCAATAGCATTAATTTTCTCTACAATAATTGTTGTAAAAATGTGACGCAAAGAGGTTTTTGGTCATAAGTAATTATCGTCAAGTGCCGATGACTTTCTATCAGGAGTAAACCTGGACGAGAGACAACGGTAATGAATACAACTCCCTCACAGCGATTAGGTTTTTTGCATCACATCAGGCTGGTTCCGTTATTTGCCTGCATTCTTGGCGGTATCTTAGTTCTATTCGCATTAAGTTCAGCTCTGGCTGGCTATTTCCTCTGGCAGGCCGATCGCGATCAGCGTGATGTTACTGCGGAGATTGAGATTCGGACCGGGTTAGCGAACAGTTCAGATTTTTTGCGTTCAGCCCGGATCAATATGATTCAGGCTGGTGCTGCGAGTCGTATTGCTGAAATGGAAGCAATGAAGCGAAATATTGCGCAAGCCGAATCGGAGATTAAACAGTCGCAGCAAGGTTATCGTGCTTATCAGAATCGGTCGGTGAAAACACCTGCTGATGAAGCCCTTGACACTGAATTAAATCAACGCTTCCAGGCTTATATCACGGGTATGCAACCGATGTTGAAATATGCCAAAAATGGCATGTTTGAAGCGATTATCAATCATGAAAGTGAGCAAATCCGACCGCTGGATAATGCTTATACCGATATTTTGAGCAAAGCCGTTAAGATACGTAGCACCAGAGCCAACCAACTGGCGGAACTGGCCCATCAGCGCACCCGCCTGGGTGGGATGTTCATGATTGGCGCGTTTGTGCTTGCCCTGGTCATGACGCTGATAACATTTATGGTGCTACGTCGGATCGTCATTCGTCCACTGCAACATGCCGCACAACGGATTGAAAAAATCGCCAGTGGCGATCTGACGATGAATGATGAACCGGCGGGTCGTAATGAAATCGGTCGCTTAAGTCGTCATTTACAGCAAATGCAGCATTCACTGGGGATGACAGTAGGGACTGTTCGACAGGGTGCGGAAGAGATTTATCGTGGCACCAGCGAAATTTCCGCTGGCAATGCGGACCTTTCATCTCGCACTGAAGAACAAGCGGCGGCAATTGAACAAACTGCCGCCAGCATGGAGCAACTCACTGCGACGGTGAAACAGAATGCGGATAACGCGCATCATGCCAGCAAACTGGCGCAGGAGGCTTCTATTAAAGCCAGCGATGGCGGGCAGACGGTTTCCGGTGTAGTAAAAACGATGGGCGCTATCTCCACGAGTTCGAAGAAAATTTCCGAGATCACCGCCGTCATCAACAGTATTGCTTTCCAGACGAATATTCTGGCACTGAATGCTGCCGTTGAAGCCGCGCGAGCGGGTGAGCAAGGACGTGGATTTGCCGTTGTCGCCAGCGAAGTACGGACACTCGCAAGCCGCAGCGCCCAGGCGGCGAAAGAGATTGAAGGCTTGATCAGTGAATCAGTCAGGTTAATTGACCTGGGGTCGGATGAGGTGGCAATGGCAGGGAAAACCATGAGCACTATTGTTGATGCCGTCGCGAGTGTCACACATATCATGCAGGAAATCGCCGCCGCCTCGGATGAACAAAGTAGAGGCATAACTCAGGTTAGCCAGGCGATTTCTGAAATGGATAAGGTGACGCAACAGAATGCTTCTCTGGTAGAAGAGGCCTCAGCAGCGGCGGTGTCCCTTGAAGAACAGGCTGCACGATTAACTGAGGCGGTGGACGTATTCCGTCTGAACAAACATTCTGTGTCGGCAGAACCTCGCGGAGCGGGTGAACAAGTTAGTTTCGCTACGGTGTGAAAATGTTGAAGGAGGGATCGACAGATCCCTTCACCTTTCAGAACGGCATTGATTTTCGAATAGCGTTAATCATCAACTGGCAACCAGAAGAGAACGTCGCATCTACGCGGGTCAGTATTCCAATCGGTTCGCCTGCACCATGACCCGGAACAGGCAGGGCCACCAGCGTGGCATGACTCAGGTCGTCTTTTACAGCGCCAGAAGGGACAAACCACACGTAGTCGTATTCAACCGTAAGTTGACGAGATAGAGAAGCAGACAGTGTTTCGATACAGCCCGAAGGAATTTTACAGCCCTGGCTCTGCACTAATGCATCTGAATGCTGGCGTGGCGCAGTGCCTTCTGGTGATACAACAACCGGCCATTCCAGCACCCGGCTTAGCGTTACGTTCTCCTGAAGTAGCGGGTGATTAGGGCGGACAACCAGCTTCAGCGATTCAAGAAACAGCAGTTCATAATTAAGCCCGGTCATCAGTTCAGGATCTGACATCCGACCAATGCCGATATCGATTTCCCCGGTTTTCAAACCCGCCAGAATCATAGGGTTACTCATTGTCGCAACTTGCAAGGTCGTCTCTTTTTGTTGCTGATGAAACTGACCTATAACCGAAGGTAATATCCCCAGTGCCGCAGTAGGTAGTGCACCAACCCTGACGACATCATTATTAAGACCTTCTTTACGATGAAGCGACTGTCCGGCAGTGTTGATGGCGTCAAGAACTCTGACTGCATGCGTTAAAAATTGTTCGCCGGGTAAGGTAAGTTGCGCCCCCTGACGACCACGCTCAAACAAGCGAGCGCCCGTCAGCTGCTCCAGTTCATTCAATGTCTTAGAGAGCGCAGGTTGACTCAAATTAAGGGTTTCAGCCGCGCGCCCCAAAGTTCCTTGTTGTGCGACAGCTACGAATGTATGAAGGTGGCGCAGACGGATGCGCTGACTAAACAGACTATTATTTTCCATAAGCGATGTTAAAAACGAAGCGGTGTCGCTGACAAGTGAAGTTGTTTGATTATGATAACTTGATTGCAAAATATTATTAACAATTAAAGCAATTATGTTACAGCAAAATGGATAATATTGATGTTTTCGCGGCGAGATCACAGTTTGCAAATTCTTCCCGCCAGAGTGAATGCGGTTACCTACACTCCAGATTACTGACCACTGGAGGCAGACATTATGGCGAACAGCATCACGGCGGATGAGATTCGGGAACAGTTTTCGCAGGCAATGTCAGCCATGTACCAGCAAGAAGTTCCGCAGTACGGCACGCTGCTGGAACTGGTAGCTGATGTGAATCTGACTGTGCTGGAAAACAATCCTCAACTGCACGAAAAAATGGTAAATGCAGACGAGCTGGCGCGACTGAATGTTGAACGTCATGGGGCAATTCGCGTTGGGACTGCACAAGAGCTTGCTACTCTTCGGCGGATGTTTGCCATTATGGGGATGTACCCGGTGAGCTATTACGATCTCTCGCAGGCGGGAGTGCCGGTACATTCCACAGCATTTCGGCCCATTGATGATGCTTCTCTGGCGCGTAATCCCTTCCGCATTTTTACCTCATTACTCCGCCTAGAGCTTATCGAGAACGAATTTTTGCGCCAGAAAGCGGCGGAGATTCTGCGTCAGCGCGATATCTTCACCCCACGTTGTCGACAACTGTTAGAGGAATATGAGCAGCGGGGCGGTTTTAACGAAACACAGGCACAGGAGTTTGTGCAGGAAGCCTTGGAAACGTTTCGCTGGCACCAGTCAGCAACGGTGGATGAAGTAACCTATCGCGCCTTGCATAACGAACATCGGCTGATTGCTGATGTGGTCTGTTTTCCTGGATGCCATATCAACCACCTGACGCCACGCACGCTGGATATTGACCGGGTGCAGTCGATGATGCCTGAATGCGGGATTGAACCCAAAATTCTGATCGAAGGGCCGCCGCGCCGCGAGGTACCCATTTTACTACGCCAGACCAGCTTTAAAGCACTGGAAGAGACGGTGTTGTTTGCAGGGCAGAAACAGGGCACGCATACCGCGCGCTTTGGTGAAATAGAGCAGCGTGGTGTGGCATTAACGCCGAAAGGGCGACAACTGTATGATGATCTTCTGCGTAACGCTGGAACCGGGCAGGATAATCTCACTCACCAAATGCATTTACAGGAAACCTTCCGCACTTTTCCTGACAGTGAGTTTTTAATGCGTCAGCAAGGGTTGGCATGGTTCCGGTACCGTCTGACGCCTTCAGGTGAGGCGCATCGTCAGGCGATTCATCCCGGAGACGATCCACAGCCCTTAATTGAACGTGGTTGGATAGTGGCGCAACCCATTACCTATGAAGATTTCTTGCCTGTTAGCGCGGCGGGGATCTTCCAGTCAAATCTGGGTAATGAAACGCAGGCACGCAGTCACGGTAATGCCAGTCGCGAAGCATTTGAGCAGGCGTTGGGCTGCCCGGTTTTGGATGAGTTCCAGCTTTATCAGGAAGCGGAAGAACGCAGTAAACGTCGCTGTGGTTTGCTTTAAATTCTGACCATCCGCCTTTGCAAAAATTTGCCTGATTATACAAACGAATCAGGCTCATCCCATCGACATAAAAAAATTGCCGATTTATGCATATTCTCTCAGTTCAACAATTGGATTATTAATAAATATTGTCTAGAGTGAGCGGTCATAAATAAGCACTTTCTTGCCGCTGAAAACGACCAGCGCGGGACCATTCACAACACCAGAAGGACTCACTTTCAGGTATGGATCGTAGACGATTTATTAAAGGTTCAATGGCTATGGCCGCCGTGTGCGGTACCAGCGGCATTGCTTCTCTTTTTTCTCAGGCGGCATTCGCGGCAGATTCTGATATTGCCGACGGGCAAACCCAACGTTTTGACTTCTCCATTCTACAGTCAATGGCGCACGACTTAGCGCAAACAGCGTGGCGTGGTGCGCCGCGTCCGTTACCTGACACTCTGGCGACAATGACGCCGCAGGCTTATAACAGTATTCAATACGACGCCGAAAAATCGCTCTGGCATAACGTTGAGAACCGTCAACTGGACGCTCAGTTCTTCCATATGGGAATGGGATTCCGTCGCCGCGTTCGTATGTTTTCTGTAGATCCAGCAACACATCTGGCGCGTGAAATTCACTTTCGCCCGGAGTTGTTCAAATACAACGATGCGGGTGTTGATACCAAACAATTAGAAGGGCAAAGCGATCTCGGTTTTGCCGGTTTTCGCGTGTTTAAAGCCCCCGAACTGGCGCGCCGTGATGTCGTATCATTCCTCGGCGCGAGTTATTTCCGCGCGGTTGATGATACATATCAATACGGTTTGTCGGCTCGCGGCCTGGCGATCGACACTTACACCGACAGTAAAGAAGAGTTCCCCGACTTTACCGCCTTCTGGTTTGATACGGTAAAACCGAGGGCAACCACCTTTACCGTTTATGCGTTGCTCGATAGCGCCAGCATTACTGGTGCCTATAAGTTCACTATCCATTGTGAGAAAAGTCAGGTGATTATGGATGTGGAAAATCACCTGTATGCGCGCAAAGACATTAAACAGCTGGGCATTGCGCCGATGACCAGCATGTTCAGCTGCGGTACTAATGAACGTCGGATGTGCGACACCATTCATCCGCAAATCCATGACTCTGATCGTCTGTCCATGTGGCGGGGCAACGGCGAGTGGATTTGCCGTCCGCTGAACAATCCGCAAAAATTGCAGTTCAATGCTTACACCGACAACAACCCGAAAGGGTTTGGTTTATTGCAACTGGATCGTGATTTCTCCCATTATCAGGACATTATGGGCTGGTATAACAAACGCCCAAGTCTGTGGGTGGAGCCGCGTAACAAGTGGGGTAAGGGCACCATCGGCCTGATGGAAATCCCAACTACGGGTGAAACGCTGGATAACATTGTCTGCTTCTGGCAGCCAGAAAAAGCTGTAAAAGCGGGTGATGAGTTTGCATTCCAGTATCGTCTGTACTGGAGTGCGCAACCGCCTGTTCATTGCCCATTAGCGCGCGTTATGGCGACGCGTACCGGCATGGGTGGTTTCCCGGAAGGTTGGGCGCCAGGTGAACACTATCCCGAAAAATGGGCGCGTCGTTTTGCCGTCGATTTCGTTGGTGGTGATCTGAAAGCTGCCGCACCAAAAGGCATTGAGCCGGTGATTACGCTTTCCAGTGGGGAAGCGAAGCAAATCGAAATTCTCTATATTGAACCCATTGATGGTTATCGTATTCAGTTTGACTGGTATCCGACTTCGGACTCCACTGATCCGGTCGATATGCGGATGTATCTGCGTTGTCAGGGCGACGCTATCAGTGAAACATGGCTGTATCAGTATTTCCCGCCAGCGCCGGATAAACGTCAGTATGTTGACGACCGCGTGATGAGTTAATCGTTTTTTCTTCGGCACCTTCTTCGGGAGGTGCCGTCTGGTTAAACACGATCCCGCTCGCATTTTTCCCTAAGTTAAATGAGTAATCTGATAGTGTGTATTTCAGATACACCTTGTCAGCCACTAACAGGGAGTGCGTATGTTTCCAGAATACCGAGATTTAATATCCCGTCTGAAAAACGAAAATCCTCGCTTTATGTCCTTGTTCGATAAACACAATAAACTTGATCATGAAATTGCCAGAAAGGAAGGTTCCGACGGTCGAGGGTACAATGCGGAAGTGGTCCGCATGAAAAAACAAAAGCTACAGTTAAAAGATGAGATGCTCAAAATCCTGCAGCAGGAGAGCGTCAAAGAGGTGTAAACTTTCCTAAGCCGCCAGCCAGGCGGCTTTTTTAACAACTGCATGGAGTGACTGGAGATAAGATGACTGAAACGATAAAAGTAAGCGAATCACTTGAATTACATGCTGTTGCAGAAAATCACGTCACACCTCTTTATCAGTTAATCTGTAAAAATAAAACCTGGTTACAGCAGTCGCTAAACTGGCCGCAGTTTGTTCAAATTGAAGAGGACACACGAAAAACGGTGCAGGGCAATGTAATGTTGCATCAACGCGGCTATGCCAAAATGTTCATGATTTTCAAAGAAGATGAACTTATCGGCGTTATCTCGTTTAATCGTATTGAACCACTGAATAAAACCGCTGAAATCGGCTACTGGCTGGACGAATCTCATCAGGGGCAGGGGATCATTTCTCAGGCGCTGCAGGCATTGATTCATCATTATGCTCAGTCTGGTGAACTTAGACGCTTCGTGATCAAATGTCGGGTGGACAATGCGCAAAGCAACCAGGTCGCTTTGCGCAATGGTTTTATCCTTGAAGGTTGCCTGAAACAGGCTGAGTTTCTGAATGATGCCTATGATGATGTGAACTTATACGCGCGTATTATCGATTCACAATAACCCTGCCAGCGGCGTTCGCGTAATGCGCTCTTCGCCGTTAATGACTTTTGGACCACGGACATGAACCGTGTCGCCATCAAAGGCTTCAACGACGGCGTGGTCGGTTAACTCCACATGGTTTTCAATTATCACCGCACCTGTAATACGGCTCTCACCTTGTATTACAACGTGCTCGTCGAGCAGAATCGGTCCGCCACGTACCACGGCATTTCCGCCAATCAAGACATGATGTTTTAACACACAATTACCTTCCACAATGGCATATTCCGCTACCTGCGAACTGTAATGAATTGTCGGAATGGCATCTTCTTCTATGCCAGCTTTCACCTGCGCGTGACCGTAGACTTTAGCACAATCGCATAGCCAGACGTTGTTCTCTTCATTACCTTCAACGCTGGCAAAATCAAAAACTTCGGCGCGATGTTCAATAAAAGCATACCGGACGACGGCATCGCCATAAATTTGTGCCTGGTGAACAATACGCGAGGCGCTAACCCTTGCGCGATCATAAATTTGTAGCAGGAGTTGATGGTCGGAGGTTAAGCCTTGCGCGGCGACGATCATAGAATGTTGATCAATTAAGGCGTGACCAAATATTCTACATTGACCGCAAACTAATGCGTCACGAATGGTGACGCTGTCACTTATATGTGCACCCTGACTGATTTCACTATTATCGATCCAGACGTTATCCGTTGCGTAAACCTCTCCCCAAAGGACGCTGGTGCCGGTGATACGCGTATTACCGGAAATCACCGTTCCGCCGAACGCAATAGCATTCTGATCGTAAATCCAGCAATTTCCTTCCTGCGCTAACACCGTTTCGCGATCGATCCAGCCGCCAGCGGTTCCTGCTATCACATCGTTAAAATCGCTCATGGCGATAATTTGCCGTAATAACACACTTTTTTTAGTGCCATCATCCTGATAACTAAAGGCTCGCTGGTCTTCACTTAGACGATATTTGCGCATAGCGTTTTCCCACAGGTGACTTACTATAACCGTAGCAAATTCTGCGGCTCTGGCTATGCTCGAGAAAATTCCATAAAATGCATTTCAAATATACTTTATAAATTAAACAAAATGAGTAAGAAGATGCAGAGCGATAAAGTGCTCAATTTGCCGGCAGGCTACTTTGGTATTGTGTTGGGGACGATAGGGATGGGATTTGCCTGGCGCTATGCCAGCCAGGTTTGGCAGGTCAGCCACTGGTTAGGGGATGGGCTAGTGATTCTGGCGATGATCATCTGGGGATTATTGACTAGCGCATTTATTACCCGACTCATACGCTTTCCGCATAGCGTGCTGGCGGAAGTGCGTCATCCAGTGATGAGCAGTTTTGTGAGTTTGTTTCCGGCAACGACGATGCTGGTGGCGATTGGTTTTGTTCCGTGGTTTCGCCCACTGGCGGTGTGCCTGTTCAGTTTTGGCGTCGTGGTGCAACTGGCTTATGCCGCCTGGCAAACTGCGGGATTATGGCGCGGATCTCATCCTGAAGAAGCTACCACGCCTGGACTGTATCTGCCGACAGTTGCCAACAACTTTATCAGCGCAATGGCCTGTGGTGCATTGGGCTACACCGACGCTGGTCTGGTGTTTTTAGGCGCAGGCGTTTTCTCATGGTTAAGCCTGGAACCGGTGATCTTGCAGCGTCTGCGCAGTTCGGGAGAATTACCCACGGCGCTGCGGACATCACTCGGCATTCAGCTCGCTCCTGCGCTGGTGGCCTGTAGTGCCTGGCTGAGCGTCAACGGCGGCGAGGGTGACACGCTGGCGAAAATGCTTTTCGGTTATGGGCTGCTGCAACTGCTGTTTATGCTACGTCTGATGCCATGGTATCTCTCCCAGCCATTTAATGCTTCATTCTGGAGTTTCTCGTTCGGCGTATCTGCACTGGCAACCACCGGTTTGCATCTGGGGAGTGGCAGCGATAATGGATTTTTCCATACGCTGGCGGTGCCGCTGTTTATCTTTACCAATTTTATAATTGCAATACTGCTCATCCGTACTTTCGCGCTTCTGATGCAGGGGAAATTGTTAATCAGAACCGAGCGCGCCGTTTTAATGAAAGCTGAGGACAAAGAATGATCATTCGTGACGAAAACTATTTTACTGATAAGTATGAATTAACCCGCACACACTCTGAAGTACTGGAAGCGGTGAAAGTGGTTAAACCCGGTAAAACGCTGGATCTGGGCTGTGGCAATGGTCGTAATAGTCTTTACCTGGCAGCCAATGGTTATGAAGTTGACGCATGGGATAAAAATGCCATGAGTATCGCCAACGTCGAGCGTATTAAATCCATTGAAAATCTGGATAATTTACACACCCGGGTCGTTGATCTGAATAACCTTACGTTTGATGGGCAATACGATTTTATTCTTTCGACTGTGGTGCTGATGTTCCTTGAGGCTAAAACCATCCCAGGGCTGATTGCCAATATGCAACGTTGCACTAAACCTGGCGGTTACAACCTGATTGTGGCGGCGATGGATACCGCTGATTATCCATGTACCGTCGGCTTCCCGTTTGCCTTCAAAGAGGGAGAATTACGTCGATATTACGAAGGCTGGGAGATGGTGAAATACAATGAAGACGTCGGCGAGCTGCACCGCACCGACGCCAACGGTAATCGTATTAAACTGCGTTTCGCCACGATGCTGGCACGTAAAAAATAACCTGGTAAGAACAAGGCGCGTGAAAATTCCCCACGCTGAGATGGTCTACTGTTCTTCTTTTCGGTAAGCATAATTTTTATCGAATGGATGTGAAATTAATCACAGTAGTCGAAGTTTTTTAGCAGCTTAACTTACTGAAATTTAACTACTGATGATTGACTTAGCCCCTTTTTCGGCATTGACTATGTCGTCTGAAAAGGGGCTGAAAAATTTATTTTCACCAACACTTTTTTTGCCACAACACGAAGCGGCGCTTTTTGCTATAACTTAGAAAGTAATATAATCATCTCAGGAAACTATTCATGCGTACCACATCAATTGCGAAAGTTGCAGCTTTATGCGGCTTGTTGGCTCTGTCTGGTTGTGCCTCTAAAATCACCCAGCCAGATAAATATTCTGGTTTTTTAAACAATTACTCTGATTTAAAAGAAACAACCTCAGCAACAGGTAAACCTGTTTTACGTTGGGTAGACCCGAGTTTTGATCAAAGCAAATATGACAGCATCGTCTGGAACCCAGTCACTTATTATCCGGTACCGAAACCATCTACCCAGGTAGGGCAGAAAGTTCTGGATAAAATTTTGAGTTATACCAACACCGAAATGAAAGAAGCGATTGCGCAGCGTAAACCACTGGTTACCACCGCTGGGCCGCGTAGTCTGATTTTCCGTGGGGCCATTACCGGTGTTGATACCAGCAAAGAAGGGCTGCAATTCTATGAAGTGGTTCCTGTCGCATTAGTGGTCGCGGGGACGCAAATGGCGACGGGCCACCGTACCATGGATACTCGCCTGTATTTTGAAGGTGAGCTGATTGATGCAGCTACTAATAAACCGGTTATCAAAGTCGTTCGTCAGGGCGAAGGTAAAGACCTGAATAACGAAAGTACGCCAATGGCTTTCGAAAATATTAAACAAGTTATTGATGACATGGCGACCGATGCCACCATGTTTGACGTTAACAAAAAGTAATTCCAGCCGCGCCATCGTAAGATGGCGCTTTTTATTATCGGTTTCTGTGAGCGATTAAATTCAACACCACGTAACAAACGCCTCCGGCAATTAATCCCCAGAACGCAGAACCAATCCCGACCAGCGTCAATCCACTTGCCGTTACCAGAAATGCCACCACCGCCGCGTCGCGCTCACGCTCATTATGCAGCGCCTGATACAAACTGCCGCCAATGGTACTCAACAGCGCCAGACCTGCCAGCATCTGGATCCAACTTACGGGCAGGGCAGCCATCATCCCGGTAATGGCACTACCAAAAAGACCTGCGAGCAAATAAAAAATGCCTGCAACGGCAGCTGCCAGCCAACGTTGATCTTTATCCGGATGCGCTTCCGGGCTTTGACAAATAGCCGCGGTGATTGCCGCAATACCGACGGAATAAACGCCGAAAGGGGAAAAAACAAGCGCCAGCAATCCAGTAAACACAATCAACGGCGAAACAGGAGCCGAATACCCGGCTGCTTTCATTGCTGCGATACCTGGAGCGTTTTGCGATGCCATCGTCACCAGAAAAAGGGGGAGTGCAACGCTCAGACTGTGAGCAAACGAAAAATCAGGGGTAATATAAGTGGGGAGAACGGGTTTAAAGACAACATCATTTGTGACAACGTCACCTTGCGCCATAACGATCACGATCCCAATAATCATCGCGGCAATTACCGCATAGCGCGGCGCAACGGCCCTGGTTGCCAGCCATACCAGCAACATACTGCCACACAACGTAAATTGACCATCCAGACTGGCAAACGCCTGTAAACCAAAGCGTAATAAAATCCCGGCAAGCATTGCTGCCGCAAGCGAGTGCGGAATAATGCGCATCAGACGAGCAAAGAGTCCCGTTATGCCGCAGAGGACTATTAACGCGTTGGTGACAATAAAAACGCCGATGGCTTCGTTAAGTGTTAGTCCCTGTAATCCGGTGACCAACAAAGCCGCGCCAGGCGTTGACCATGCGGTGAGAACAGGTACGCGATACCATAATGTCAGAGTCAGCGTACTGACGCCCATTGCCAGCCCCAGCGCCGTCATCCAGCCAGAGATTTGTGCAGTGGTGGCTCCGGCGACAATCGCTGCTTGCCAGATTATTGCCGCTGAACTGGCGTAGCCAATTAATACCGCCAGAAACCCCGCCAGTAGCGTGGGTGGAGGAATAGAAAACAGACGCATAGTCACCTCGTGCGTTATAGCGTACAGGTACCGTAGCATTTGTCCGTTATAACGCACAAGTGATAAACTTCCGTTTTGCCGGAGGAGTCGCATGGAAAATCTCGCTCGCTTTTTATCCACCACACTTAAACAACTACGCCAGCAGCGCGGCTGGAGTCTTTCGCGACTGGCCGAAGCGACAGGCGTTTCTAAAGCGATGTTAGGGCAGATTGAGCGTAATGAGTCCAGCCCGACGGTCGCGACATTATGGAAAATTGCCACCGGGTTGAATGTGCCATTTTCGACATTTATTTCTCCGCCGCAGTCCGCTACGCCTTCAGTTTATGATCCGCAACAGCAGGCGATGGTGATCACTTCGCTGTTTCCTTATGATCCACAACTCTGCTTTGAACACTTCTCGATTCAGATGGCACCTGGTGCAATAAGTGAATCGACGCCCCATGAGAAGGGAGTAATCGAACATGTTGTCGTCATTGATGGGCAACTTGATCTGTGCGTTGATGGTGAATGGCAGAGCCTTAATTGTGGAGAAGGCGCTCGATTTGCTGCAGACGTTACGCATGTCTATCGTAATGGTGGGGAGCAAATCGTACATTTTCATTCCCTCATCCATTACCCACGCAGTTAAGCGGGAAAACTATTTCGCAACGTCGCGCTTGTGGCTAAAATAGCCGCCATTTTTCAGCTACTGGATAAGAATGTGACCGTATCTTCTCATCGACTTGAACTGTTAAGCCCGGCACGCGATGCCGCCATTGCCCGCGAAGCTATTTTGCACGGTGCCGATGCTGTTTATATCGGCGGCCCTGGTTTTGGTGCCCGTCATAATGCCAGTAATAGCCTGAAAGATATTGCCGAACTGGTGCCGTTTGCCCATCGTTATGGTGCAAAAATTTTCGTCACGCTTAACACCATTTTGCATGATGATGAGCTGGAACCTGCGCAACGGCTGATTACCGACCTCTACCAGACCGGCGTCGATGCGCTGATTGTTCAGGATATGGGGATTCTGGAACTTGATATTCCGCCGATTGAACTGCACGCCAGTACGCAGTGCGATATTCGCACAGTAGAAAAAGCGAAGTTCCTCTCTGATGTTGGCTTTACGCAGATTGTGCTGGCGCGAGAGCTGAATCTTGAGCAGATCCGCGCGATTCACCAGGCCACGGACGCGACCATTGAATTCTTTATTCATGGTGCATTGTGCGTGGCCTATTCTGGTCAGTGCTACATTTCTCATGCGCAAACAGGGCGTAGCGCCAACCGTGGCGATTGCTCGCAGGCATGCCGTTTGCCATACACATTGAAAGACGATCAGGGGCGGGTGGTTTCTTATGAAAAACATCTGCTGTCGATGAAAGATAACGATCAGACTGCCAACCTTGGCGCGCTGATTGATGCTGGCGTGCGCTCCTTCAAGATTGAAGGGCGTTACAAAGATATGAGCTACGTGAAGAATATCACCGCGCATTATCGCCAAATGCTGGATGCCATTATTGAAGAACGTGGCGATCTGGCGCGTGCTTCATCAGGTCGTACTGAACATTTCTTTGTTCCATCGACGGAAAAGACTTTCCACCGTGGTAGCACAGATTATTTTGTGAATGCCCGTAAAGGGGATATCGGCGCGTTCGATTCGCCGAAATTTATCGGCCTGCCGGTGGGTGAAGTATTGAAAGTGGCGAAAGATCATCTTGATGTTGCCGTCACCGAGCCACTGGCAAATGGCGATGGCCTGAACGTGATGATTAAACGTGAAGTAGTCGGTTTTCGTGCCAATACGGTAGAAAAAACCGGAGAAAATCAGTACCGCGTCTGGCCAAATGAGATGCCTGCGGATTTGCATAAAATTCGTCCGCATCATCCGCTTAATCGTAATCTGGACCATAACTGGCAGCAGGCGTTGACCAAAACATCCAGCGAACGTCGCGTAGCGGTAGACATTGAACTGGGCGGATGGCAGGAACAACTGATTCTGACCCTGACCAGTGAAGAGGGCGTCAGCGTCACGCATACGCTGGATGGACAATTCGACGAAGCTAATAACGCCGAAAAAGCGCTTAATAACCTGAAAGATGGTCTGGCTAAGCTGGGGCAAACCATCTATTACGCCCGCGATGTGCAAATTAACCTGCCTGGTGCGCTGTTTGTACCGAACAGTCTGTTAAATCAGTTCCGCCGTGAGGCCGCCGAAATGCTGGATGCTGCGCGTCTTGCCAGTTATCAGCGCGGCAGTCGTAAACCGGTTGCTGATCCTGCGCCGGTTTATCCGCAAACGCATCTGAGTTTCCTCGCGAACGTTTACAACCAGAAAGCGCGTGAATTTTATCATCGCTATGGTGTGCAGCTGATTGACGCGGCGTATGAGGCACATGAAGAGAAGGGCGAAGTCCCGGTGATGATCACCAAGCATTGTCTGCGCTTTGCCTTTAATCTGTGCCCGAAACAGGCGAAAGGCAATATCAAAAGCTGGAAGGCGACGCCAATGCAACTGGTTAATGGCGATGAAGTGTTAACGCTGAAATTTGATTGCCGTCCGTGTGAGATGCACGTCATCGGCAAAATTAAAAATCACATTCTGAAAATGCCGTTACCGGGAAGCGTAGTGGCATTCGTAAGTACGGATGATCTGCTGAAAACATTGCCGAAGCGAAAAGGGTAAAACGCCAGTTTTCTGGTTACTCACAACTTATCAAATCTGCATGATATTGTTGGCCGGGTAAGGCGTTACGCCGCATCCGGCAATAAATGACTCAACGTTGTCCCGCTTCTGGTTTGCGCGATTTTTGCCAGTAAATATGCTCGCGCAAACCTTCCGCCGACTCTTCCGCCACAGCACGCAATTCATCGCTGTCCGCTTCATGACGCAGTTGATGATCCACATTCTTTACCCACATAAATTCATGTCCTTTGTGCCCTGCCATGAGTTGTCCTGAGAACAGCGCACACGTTAATAAGACAACCGATAACGCCTTCGTAAACATCCCGCCACCTTTTTCTCACCTTTTGCCGCTATGATGCCGATCGTTTCTTGAGGTTATTATTCAGTTTTGCAAATTAGCGCAAAGAAATTCTGGAATCTTCCTTCCTGATTTTGCATTGCATTCTGCCGTTGCGGCGATTAAGTGCTATTTTCGAGAAAATTACACACGGAGGTAAACAATAATGTTTACTTTGTTGATATACTCAGCGGCAGGGAGGCGATGTGAAACAAAGCGAGTTCAGACGTTGGCTCGAATCTCAGGGCGTCAATGTAGCAAATGGCAGCAACCATTTAAAACTCAGGTTTCACGGGAGGCGCAGTGTCATGCCGCGTCACCCCAGCGAAGAGATTAAAGAACCATTACGTAAAGCCATTCTGAAACAACTCGGTTTGAGTTAATCGCCAATTAAAAAGGTTAATGACATGCGAGAGACAGTCGAAATTATGCGTTATCCCGTCACTCTTACACCCGCGCCGGAAGGCGGTTATATGGTTTCTTTTGTGGATATCCCTGAAGCGTTGACGCAGGGCGAAACTGTCGCTGAAGCGATGGAAGCGGCAAAAGATGCTTTACTGACCGCATTTGATTTTTATTTTGAAGATAACGAGCTTATCCCTTTACCTTCGCCATTAAATAGTCACGATCACTTTATTGAAGTGCCTTTGAGCGTCGCCTCTAAGGTATTGCTGTTAAATGCTTTTTTACAGTCAGACATCACTCAGCAAGAATTAGCCAGGCGAATTGGCAAACCTAAACAGGAAATTACTCGCTTATTTAACTTGCACCATGCGACAAAAATCGACGCCGTCCAGCTTGCGGCTAAGGCGCTTGGCAAAGAGTTATCGCTGGTGATGGTTTGATAACAGTTAATGAAAAGTTGTCATTTTTAACAACTGATATAGACTGCCGAATCACCTGCACATAATAACGATTCGATAATGAAAAAATACCAGCAGCTTGCAGAACAATTACGCGAGCAGATTGCGTCGGGTATCTGGCAACCCGGAGATCGTTTGCCTTCGTTGCGTGACCAGGTGGCGCTTTCTGGCATGAGCTTTATGACTGTCAGCCATGCCTATCAGTTGCTCGAAAGTCAGGGATATATTATCGCGCGACCGCAGTCGGGTTATTACGTTGCGCCACAGGCAATAAAAATGCCGAAAGCGCCAGTCATTCCAGTCACACGAGATGAAGCAGTCGATATCAACACCTATATTTTTGATATGTTGCAGGCCAGTCGTGATCCGTCGGTAGTTCCGTTTGCCTCGGCCTTTCCCGACCCGCGACTTTTCCCCCTCCAACAACTAAACCGCTCGCTGGCGCAGGTAAGCAAAACCGCCACGGCGATGAGCGTGATTGAAAACTTACCGCCAGGAAACGCAGAACTGCGTCAGGCTATTGCTCGTCGCTATGCCTTACAGGGCATCACTATTTCTCCTGATGAAATTGTCATTACCGCCGGGGCGTTAGAGGCATTAAACCTCAGTTTACAAGCGGTAACGGAACCAGGCGATTGGGTGATAGTAGAGAATCCTTGTTTCTACGGCGCGTTGCAGGCGCTGGAGCGGTTACGGCTGAAGGCGTTATCAGTGGCGACGGATGTTAAAGAAGGGATCGATCTTCAGGCGCTGGAACTGGCGTTGCAGGAGTATCCGGTGAAAGCGTGCTGGCTGATGACTAATAGCCAGAATCCACTCGGATTTACCTTAACGCCGCAAAAAAAAGCACAACTGGTGGCGTTGCTCAATCAGTACAACGTAACGCTGATTGAAGATGACGTGTACAGCGAACTTTATTTTGGACGGGAAAAACCGCTGCCTGCGAAAGCGTGGGATCGCCACGATGGTGTTTTGCATTGCTCTTCGTTTTCGAAATGTCTGGTGCCTGGTTTTCGTATTGGTTGGGTCGCCGCCGGAAAACATGCACGTAAAATTCAACGATTGCAGTTGATGAGTACGCTTTCCACCAGCTCACCGATGCAGCTTGCGCTGGTGGATTACCTTTCCACGCGCCGATACGACGCCCATCTTCGTCGCCTGCGTCGCCAGCTTGCGGAACGTAAACAACGTGCCTGGCAGGCACTGCTGCGTTATCTGCCTGCGGAAGTGAAAATTCATCATAATGACAGCGGTTATTTTCTCTGGCTGGAACTCCCCGCGCCGTTAGATGCGGGCGAATTAAGCCTGGCGGCACTGACGCATCATATCAGTATTGCGCCGGGTAAAATGTTTTCTACCGGTGAAAACTGGTCACGTTTTTTTCGTTTTAATACCGCGTGGCAGTGGGGAGAACGTGAAGAACAGGCGGTAAAACAATTAGGCAAATTTATTCAAGAACGGCTGTAATAGCGTTTAATTAAATTCCTCTCAGGTTGGGTAATATGAATTTCGAATAGCAGTCATATTTCCTAACTCCTTGTCTATACTCCAGAAGATAACCTTACAGACGGCATAATGCGCGGTAGCTCACAACCTGATTAAATTTTCTCAGGGGCGAAGGTGTGCCTGCAAGCCGCCGTCTATGGTTAAACAAGGAGATATTTTTACGGCACGGCGGCTGAACAATTAATTACGACAGGAGTAAGACCTTATGAGCAAGACATTTGCCCGCAGCAGCCTGTGTGCGCTCACCATGACAATAATCACCGCTCATGCCGCCGAACCGCCTACCAATTTAGATAAACCGGAAGGGCGACTGGATATTATCGCCTGGCCGGGATACATCGAACGCGGACAAACTGATAAACAATACGACTGGGTAACGCAATTCGAAAAAGAGACAGGCTGCGCGGTGAATGTGAAAACCGCCGCGACTTCCGATGAAATGGTCAGTCTGATGACCAAAGGGGGTTACGATCTGGTTACAGCATCCGGCGATGCCTCGCTGCGCCTGATTATGGGCAAACGCGTGCAGCCGATTAATACCGCATTGATTCCCAACTGGAAAACGCTCGATCCGCGCGTGGTTAAAGGCGACTGGTTTAACGTTAGTGGCAAAGTTTATGGCACACCCTACCAATGGGGGCCGAACCTGTTGATGTACAACACTAAAACCTTCCCGACGCCGCCGGATAGCTGGCAAGTGGTCTTTGTTGAGCAGAATCTGCCGGACGGCAAGAGCAATAAAGGCCGCGTACAGGCCTATGATGGCCCTATCTACATTGCGGACGCTGCGTTGTTCGTTAAAGCCACTCAGCCGCAGTTGGGCATCAGCGATCCGTATCAACTCACCGAAGAACAGTACCAGGCGGTGCTGAAAGTGCTGCGCGATCAACACAGTTTGATCCATCGCTACTGGCATGACACGACCGTGCAAATGAGCGATTTCAAAAACGAGGGTGTGGTTGCTTCCAGTGCCTGGCCCTATCAGGCCAACGCCCTGAAAGCCGAAGGCCAGCCTGTCGCTACCGTTTTCCCGAAAGAGGGCGTTACCGGTTGGGCTGACACCACCATGCTACATAGCGAAGCGAAACATCCGGTTTGCGCCTACAAATGGATGAACTGGTCATTAACGCCAAAAGTGCAGGGCGATGTGGCGGCCTGGTTTGGCTCGTTACCAGTAGTGCCGGAAGGGTGTAAAGCCAGTCCGTTATTAGGCGAGAAAGGTTGTGAAACAAACGGTTTTAACTATTTCGATAAAATCGCCTTCTGGAAAACGCCTATAGCAGAAGGGGGCAAGTTTGTTCCCTACAGTCGCTGGACGCAGGATTACATTGCCATTATGGGCGGTCGCTAACTTCGCTGGGGTGTTTTATGACGTACGCAGTGGAGTTTGACAACGTCTCGCGGTTGTACGGTGACGTGCGCGCAGTAGATGGCGTCAGTATTGCGATAAAAGATGGTGAGTTCTTCTCTATGCTGGGGCCGTCCGGCTCCGGCAAAACCACCTGCCTGCGCCTGATTGCTGGCTTCGAACAGCTTTCCGGCGGGGCTATCTCTATCTTTGGTAAACCCGCCAGCAATCTGCCACCGTGGGAGCGGGACGTGAATACCGTCTTTCAGGACTACGCGCTATTTCCGCATATGTCGATTCTTGACAACGTGGCCTATGGGCTGATGGTCAAAGGCGTGAATAAAAAGCAGCGGCATGCGATGGCGCAAGAGGCGCTGGAGAAAGTGGCGTTGGGGTTTGTACAGCAACGTAAACCGTCACAACTTTCTGGTGGTCAGCGCCAACGGGTTGCTATTGCCAGAGCACTGGTGAATGAACCGCGCGTATTGCTGTTGGATGAACCGCTCGGCGCGCTGGATCTCAAATTGCGTGAGCAGATGCAACTTGAGCTGAAAAAGCTGCAACAGTCTCTCGGTATCACTTTTATCTTCGTTACCCACGATCAGGGCGAAGCGTTATCGATGTCCGATCGTGTTGCGGTTTTCAATAATGGACGCATTGAGCAGGTCGATTCCCCGCGTGACCTCTATATGCGCCCGCGCACGCCGTTTGTTGCCGGATTCGTCGGGACATCGAATGTTTTTGATGCACTGATGGCAGACAAACTTTGTGGCATGACGGGAAGCTTCGCCCTGCGACCGGAACATATCCGCTTCAACATCCCCGGCGAAGTGCAGGCCAATGGCACGATCCAGGCGGTGCAATATCAGGGCGCAGCGACTCGTTTTGAACTGAGACTGAACGGTGGTGAAAAACTGCTGGTGAGTCAGGCCAATATGACAGGCGAAGAACTGCCTGCCACGCTCACGCCCGGACAACAAGTGATGGTTTCCTGGTCGCGTGATGTGATGGTGCCGCTGGTTGAGGAGAGGTGAATGGCGATGAACGTATTGCAATCACCTTCACGTCCAGGAGTTGGAAAGATATCCGGCTTTTTCTGGCGAAAACCAGGACTGGGGCTTTTTTTGTTGCTGCTTGGCCCGCTAATGTGGTTTGGCATTGTCTATTTCGGCTCGCTGCTAACGCTGTTATGGCAGGGCTTTTATACTTTTGACGATTTCACCATGTCGGTAACGCCGGAACTGACGCTGGCGAATATCCGTGCGCTGTTTAATCCGGCGAATTACGACATCATTCTCCGCACGCTGATTATGGCTGTGGCAGTCACTATCGCCAGCGCCATTCTGGCTTTTCCAATGGCGTGGTATATGGCGCGCTATACCAGCGGGAAAATGAAAGCGTTTTTTTATATCGCGGTAATGTTGCCGATGTGGGCGAGCTACATTGTTAAAGCCTATGCCTGGACGTTATTGCTGGCGAAAGATGGTGTGGCGCAGTGGTTTTTACAACATCTGGGGCTGGAACCACTGCTGACAGCGTTCCTTACATTACCAGCGGTGGGCGGTAACACGCTGTCAACTTCCGGGCTGGGGCGCTTTCTGGTGTTTCTCTATATCTGGCTGCCGTTCATGATCCTGCCCGTGCAGGCGGCGCTTGAGCGTTTGCCGCCGTCATTGTTGCAGGCGTCGGCTGATCTTGGCGCACGTCCACGGCAAACCTTTCGCTATGTGGTACTGCCGCTGGCAATCCCGGGTATTGCCGCTGGCTCTATCTTTACCTTTTCACTCACACTGGGCGATTTTATCGTCCCGCAGCTGGTTGGCCCTCCAGGATATTTTATCGGCAATATGGTTTATTCCCAGCAGGGAGCGATTGGCAATATGCCGATGGCGGCGGCATTCACCCTGGTGCCGATTGTTCTCATCGCACTGTACCTGGCGTTCGTGAAACGTCTGGGAGCGTTCGATGCACTCTGAACGCGCACCGTTTTTCCTCAAACTGGCGGCCTGGGGCGGCGTGGTTTTCCTACATTTTCCCATTCTGATTATCGCCGCCTATGCGTTTAACACTGAAGATGCGGCGTTTAGTTTTCCACCGCAAGGCCTGACGCTGCGCTGGTTTAGCGTGGCAGCACAGCGCAGTGATATTCTTGAGGCTGTGACACTGTCACTTAAAGTGGCGGTGCTGGCGACATTAATTGCGCTGGTGTTAGGGACGCTGGCCGCTGCCGCGCTGTGGCGACGAGACTTTTTCGGCAAAAACGCCATTTCGCTGTTACTGCTGCTGCCCATTGCGCTGCCGGGTATTGTCACTGGTCTGGCGCTATTAACCGCATTTAAAACCATCGATCTGGAGCCGGGATTTTTCACCATCGTGGTCGGTCATGCGACTTTTTGCGTAGTGGTGGTGTTTAACAATGTCATCGCCCGTTTTCGCCGCACCTCGTGCAGTCTGGTTGAGGCGTCAATGGATCTTGGGGCCAATGGCTGGCAAACCTTCCGCTACGTAGTGTTGCCGAATCTCAGTTCGGCGCTACTGGCAGGAGGAATGCTGGCGTTTGCCTTGTCGTTCGATGAAATCATCGTGACGACCTTTACGGCAGGTCATGAACGAACGTTACCGTTGTGGTTGCTCAATCAGCTTGGGCGACCGCGTGATGTACCGGTAACCAACGTGGTGGCACTGCTGGTTATGTTGGTAACAACCTTGCCGATCCTGGGAGCCTGGTGGCTAACCCGCGAAGGCGACAATGGTCAATAACCACTGATACAGGAATATGCTATGCAACATAAGTTACTGATTAACGGAGAACTGGTTAGCGGCGAAGGGGAGAAACAGCCTGTCTATAATCCGGCAACGGGGGAAGTTTTACTGGAGATTGCCGAGGCATCTGCAGAGCAGGTCGATGCCGCTGTTCGTGCAGCAGATGCAGCATTTGCCGAATGGGGGCAAACCACGCCGAAAGCGCGTGCGGAATGCCTGCTGAAACTGGCGGATGTAATCGAAGAAAATGGTCAAGTTTTTGCCGAACTGGAGTCCCGTAACTGTGGCAAACCGCTGCATAGTGCGTTCAATGATGAAATTCCGGCGATTGTCGATGTCTTTCGCTTTTTCGCCGGAGCAGCTCGCTGCCTGAATGGTCTGGCGGCAGGTGAATATCTTGAAGGTCATACTTCGATGATCCGTCGCGATCCGTTGGGGGTCGTGGCTTCGATCGCACCGTGGAATTATCCGCTGATGATGGCTGCGTGGAAACTGGCTCCGGCGCTGGCGGCAGGGAATTGCGTAGTGCTCAAACCATCAGAAATTACCCCGCTGACAGCGTTGAAGTTGGCAGAGCTGGCGAAAGATATCTTCCCAGCTGGCGTGATTAACGTGCTGTTTGGCAGAGGCAAAACGGTGGGCGATCCGCTGACCGGACATCCCAAAGTACGGATGGTGTCACTGACGGGCTCTATCGCCACTGGGGAACACATCATCAGCCATACCGCGCCGTCCATAAAGCTTACTCATATGGAACTTGGAGGCAAAGCGCCAGTGATAGTTTTTGATGATGCGGATATTGAAGCGGTGGTCGAAGGTGTACGTACTTTTGGCTATTACAATGCCGGACAGGATTGTACTGCGGCTTGTCGGATCTACGCGCAAAAAGGTATTTACGATACGCTGGTGGAAAAACTCGGTGCTGCAGTGGCAACGTTAAAATCTGGTGCGCCGGATGACGAGTCTACGGAGCTTGGACCTTTAAGCTCACTGGCGCATCTCGATCGCGTCAGCAAAGCAGTAGAAGAGGCGAAAGCGACAGGGCACATCAAAGTGATCACTGGCGGTGAAAAGCGCAAGGGTAATGGCTATTACTATGCGCCGACGCTACTGGCTGGCGCATTACAGGACGATGCCATCGTGCAAAAAGAGGTATTTGGTCCGGTAGTGAGTGTTACGCTCTTTGACAATGAAGAACAGGTGGTAAACTGGGCAAATGACAGCCAGTACGGACTTGCATCCTCGGTATGGACGAAAGATGTGGGCAGGGCGCATCGCGTCAGCGCACGGCTACAATATGGTTGTACCTGGGTCAATACCCATTTCATGCTGGTAAGTGAAATGCCGCACGGTGGGCAGAAACTTTCTGGTTACGGCAAGGATATGTCACTTTATGGGCTGGAGGATTACACCGTCGTCCGCCACGTCATGGTTAAACATTAAGTTAAATGTTAGTGGCTGTTATAGGGCGGCCACTATCGTTTTAGGTTCTGAGTGTAATGGTGATTAAGTATCAGAATGATTACATTAATAACTAGCGGAAAAATTAGGCAGTTATTATGATCTAAATGTATGTTGGTGATTTTTCATCCTGTCATAGTTGATTCGCATAAGGCTTTAGAGTATCGTTATTAACCTAATAATTTATAAGTAGAAGTATTAACAATGAAAGTTCAATTGTATAAATTCACGGAAGATAAAAATAAAACCCTTACCTTCAGGTGGACGAAAAAACACTTTGAGTTTTGTATGGATAATAAAATCTTTTTAAATCATAAGGGGAAGAAGTCGTATAAAGAAAGAAATTTATTTCTTTTCTCAAAAGGTGACAAGATAACAATTGAAGATAATGTTATTGCTGAAGAATATTCAACAATGCCTGTAAAAAATTTCTCCAGTGTCGGCGCTTTTTCATTCCCGACCTGTCATTTTACAGGGAATATACATATAGGTCGATTTTGTAGTATTGCATCAAATGTAAAAATAATGGGTGGAAATCATCCTTTGAATCGTTTTACTACTCACATGATGACTTATAACGGTGAATTTGATAAGTTTGCTAAGAGTGAGTTTGAACGTAGCTGGACATTGAAACCATTCATTACCAAACCTGAAAATCCGATTATAGGAAATGATGTCTGGATAGGAAATGATGTTGTACTGAAAGGTGGCATCGCAATAGGTGATGGTGCTGTTATTGCTGCCAATTCCGTTGTTACCAAAGATGTGCCCCCATATGCCATAGTTGCAGGAGTTCCTGCAAAAATAATCAGATTTAGATTTGATTCAAATGTTATTGATGAATTGTTGAGAATAAAGTGGTGGAATTATAATTACTCAGATCTTCCGGATAATAACAAATGTGATGATATAAATTATTTTGTTGAAGAGATGAATCGATTGATATCAAATGGAAATATTCAAGAGATGGACTATAAAAAATTCAATCTTTCTGAGATATTTAGAGACCTATAATTATCTGTTCTGCATGATAAATGGGCAAGATAACCAGTTCGGGGTTTGCAATTTCAATGGGACAGCGTCATCAAGGAGGTTGCAATCATCCTGCCATGCATATACTTTACGCCATCTTTTTATATTTACTTTATTCCCTGAAAGTATAAAGCATTTATAGACTCCCGCGCGTCTAAAGTATTGATGATAGAAAAATGTGAAAACAAGGTTCCCTTTGAATCAGTAAGCTGTCTGTATAGACGACAGGAGGGGGATGTTTTCTACTTATTTCAATGTAGATGTCAGGAAAAAGAAGTAAATATTAAGGATAATGTTGTAAACCTGGAGAGTATGAGATGATCTTGCGTACTGTCAGAGCACTGATTTCTCTGACAGTACGTGCTGCGTGCAAAATCACTACATCAAATAAACCAGCCAAATCTCATAGAGATAAGAGTAAACAAACCAACAGCAGCAAAGACATTTATCAGTACTACAGTTCTACTGGAAACATTCATTTTTGCCACCTTTTATCATTGCCCCTATGTGTATAGTACGGGTTAAGAAAATCCGCAATAATACTCATTCTGAAGATGGATAAGGGCAAGTTGCTGTTTGATGATTTTTTCTCAAACTGGTGAAAAAACTTGATGCACGTCAAAAAATGACGCATATTTGCGCGCGTTTTATTCATCTGGCTGGACGCCCGTACATGTCTCTCTATCAACACATGCTTGTTTTTTATGCGGTTATGGCAGCAATCGCATTTCTTATCACCTGGTTTCTTTCTCACGATAAGAAACGCATCCGTTTCTTAAGCGCCTTTCTGGTGGGGGCAACATGGCCGATGAGTTTCCCGGTGGCGCTGTTGTTTTCACTGTTTTAAATCTTACTCACTGGCTTGACGGCACCACACAGACTTATATCATTTGGATGAATCGATAAATTTCACAAGTGGCTAAGGAGAAAGTATGTCGCATCTGGATGAAGTCATCGCGCGCGTGGATGCCGCGATTGAAGAGAGCGTCATTGCCCATATGAACGAATTATTAATCGCCCTGAGCGATGACGCGGAGTTAAGTCGGGAAGATCGCTATACCCAGCAGCAGCGTTTGCGCACCGCTATTGCTCATCATGGTCGCAAGCATAAAGAAGATATGGAAGCGCGCCACGAACAGTTAACCAAAGGCGGTACCATCCTCTGATTAAAATGAGCGTCTGGCCACCAGCCAGGCGCCAACCACAAGTAAAATTGCGCCACAAATTGGGCCGATCAACGCCCGAAGTGGTACGCCATGGCTGCGGAAGATATCCAGCACCAGACCGCCAATCAGCTGGCTGGCGACCAGTACTGCAATAGTTGTTGCCGCTCCCACATTCTGATATCCGCTGATACTGGCGAAGACAAAAAACGATCCAAGCAAGCCAGGTATAAGTGTCCACCAGCGCACGCTGGACACCAGTTCACCAAACCCCTCCATACCTTGTTTAAACCACAAAATAGAAACGAACAGCACAATTCCTACCAAAGAGTTCAGCAACATGGCGATGAGAATGGTAGAGGAGCTCTGGGTGATGCGCACCATCAGCGTGTTTTGCACCACCAGACCAATTCCGGCGGCAATCAAAAAAGCAAGGGTAAGCGACTGATTCATCCAATCGCGTCCGGTTCAGTGCGCTCGTCGAGTTGCAACTGCATAAATGTCAGATCCAGCCAGCGCCCAAATTTAGTGCCTACCTGCGGCATTTGCGCGGTGACGACAAATCCCAGCGACTGGTGGAGATGCAGCGAAGCCTGATTTTGCGATTCGATCCCCGCGACCATGACATGCTTCCCGCAATCCCGCGCTTCATCAATCAATCGGCTTAACAATTTACGCCCCAGACCTTTGCCCTGATGATCGGGATGGACATAAACCGAATGTTCCACGGTATGGCGAAAACCATCGAAACTACGCCAGTCGCCAAACGAGGCATATCCTGTAACGACGCCATCTTCTTCACTCACCAGCACCGGATAACCTGCTATGGTCCGCGCTTCAAACCAGGCAATGCGGTTATCTGCATCCACCGTTTGGTCATTCCAGATAGCCGCCGTATACAACACGGCGTGGTTATAAATTTCCGCAATGGCAGCACAGTCGGCTTTGCGGGCAAAACGGATGGACATGTCTGGCCTCGATTAAATAATGATGATGACGTTATCAATACTATCGAAAACAGCCCGAAGCAACGGATTCCTCGATGAAATTATTGCGTGTTGCAGAGGGGATGTGACGGCTGCAAACAAAACCAATCCCGTGAGCCTGCTACTATTGATCGATTCATGCCAAAAGCACAGGAGAGCATTATGGGGCAACAAAAACAGCGTAATCGACGTTGGGTTCTGGCCTCGCGTCCGCATGGCGCGCCGGTTCCGGAGAATTTCCGTCTTGAAGAAGATGATATCGCCACACCGGGTGAGGGACAGGTGTTACTGCGCACAGTTTATTTGTCACTGGACCCGTATATGCGTGGACGTATGAGCGATGAGCCATCTTATTCACCGCCGGTTGATATTGGCGGCGTGATGGTCGGCGGCACGGTGAGCCGTGTCGTGGAGTCGAATCATCCTGATTATCAGCCTGGCGACTGGGTGCTGGGCTACAGTGGATGGCAGGACTATGACATATCCAGTGGTGATGATCTGGTGAAACTTGGCGATCATCCGCAAAATCCATCGTGGTCGCTGGGTGTGCTGGGGATGCCAGGCTTTACCGCTTATATGGGGCTGCTGGATATCGGTCAGCCCAAAGAGGGCGAAACGCTGGTGGTAGCTGCGGCGACAGGACCAGTGGGGGCGACGGTGGGTCAAATCGGCAAACTTAAAGGTTGCAGGGTGGTGGGGATAGCCGGTGGCGCGGAAAAATGCCGCCATGCTACCGAGGTGTTAGGCTTTGATGTTTGTCTTGACCATCACGCGGATGATTTTGCCGAACAACTGGCGAAAGCGTGCCCAAAAGGCGTTGATATCTATTATGAAAACGTGGGCGGTAAAGTATTTGATGCGGTGCTACCGTTACTTAATACATCTGCGCGCATTCCCGTCTGCGGCTTAGTGAGCAGCTATAACGCTACAGAGCTACCACCCGGCCCGGATCGTTTACCTCTGCTGATGGCTACGGTGCTGAAAAAACGTATTCGCTTGCAAGGATTTATTATCGCTCAGGATTATGGTCACCGCATCCATGAGTTTCAGAAGGAGATGGGGCAATGGGTGAAAGAGGATAAAATCCACTACCGCGAAGAAATTACTGACGGTTTAGAGAATGCGCCACAGACATTTATCGGCCTGCTGAAGGGTAAAAACTTCGGCAAAGTGGTGATCCGCGTGGCGGGTGATGATTAAAGATACGACGGCGGCGTAAGCCGCCATAAAAATCCAGGCAAAAAGCTTATTTTCAGCTTTAATTAACTAACCACGTCATTGTTCTGCTGCTAATAACAACAAAGGTGAGTGGTTTATGATTATTCACTTTAATACCCCAGGTGAACTCCTTCTGCCATGCAGGCAGGGTTGGACAGAAAACACGCGAAGGAATTAAAATGCCTGGAACGGAAAAAATGAAACATGTCAGTTTGACTCTGCAGGTTGAGAATGACCTGAAACATCAGCTTAGTATTGGCGCACTAAAACCTGGCGCACGCCTGATTACTAAAAATCTGGCGGAGCAATTAGGTATGAGTATTACACCTGTGCGTGAAGCATTATTACGTCTGGTTTCGGTGAATGCGCTTTCTGTCGCACCAGCGCAAGCATTTACAGTTCCGGAAGTGGGGAAACGTCAATTAGACGAAATCAATCGGATCCGCTACGAGCTGGAATTAATGGCAGTTACTCTGGCTGTTGAAAACCTCACCCCGCAAGACCTGGCGGAACTCGAGGAATTGCTCGAGAAATTACAGCAGGCGCAAGAAAAGGGCGACATGGAACAAATCATTAATGCGAACAGGCTATTTCGCTTAGCGATTTATCATCGTTCAAATATGCCCATCCTGTGTGAGATGATTGAGCAACTGTGGGTCAGGATGGGACCTGGTTTACATTATCTCTATGAAGCGATTAATCCAGCGGAATTACGGGAGCGTATAGAAAACTATCGTCTATTACTCGCCGCGTTAAAAGCAAAAGACAAAGAGGGATGCAGACATTGTCTTGCTGAAATTATGCAACAAAATATTGCTATTTTATACCAGCAATACAATCGTTAAAGTAAATGCCCGGCAAATACCGGGCATCAAGGTAATTACTCAAATCGCCATGCAATATTCATGCCGACACCATAATTTCGCCCGGGCGCAGGTTCGTAATATCGCCCGTTTGACTCATTGACAATGACAGAACCAACGTATTCTTTATCGAATAAATTATCGACACGACCAAATAAATCCACAGTTAAATTGTGGTAATTGTATTTATACCCGGTGAATAAGCCGACGAGAGTATAAGACGGCGCTTTGGCCGTATTTTCATCATCTGCCATAATATCGCCCATATAACGCGCTTCCGTACCTGCATACCAGCCATCCTCCGGTACATAACCTATCGACGCAAAGCCCATATTACGGGCGATCCCTGGCATCCGATTACCGTTACAATCCTGTTCATTGCAAACATTGCTGCGATAGGTCGCATCGAGCCAGGTCCAGGACGCTTTTACACGAAAATCTCCCGCGAAACGTTGATCCCATGCCAGCTCAGCGCCTTGACGACGGGTCTTTCCGGCATTTTTGTAAGTCGTACGCCCACCGCTACTGCTATCGACAACAATTTCATCATCGGTGTCGGTCTGGAACAATGCGAGACTAAGCAGCCCATCACCAATACGCGTTTTACTGCCGATCTCAATTGTATCGTTGGTGGATGGTTTTAAACCAAAGTTCATACCGCTTTGACCGTCAGCACGATAAGACAGCTCATTAATCGTCGGCGTTTCAAAACCTCGCCCGGCTGCCAGATAGATATTCCAGGCATCGGTCATTGCATATTTTAACGAACCGGCAGGTAGCCATTTGTGATAACTGGCATCACCGCTGTCATCGCCGTTACCCGGAGTAACGTAATGGTCGTTGGAATCAAACCATACGGAGCTGTAGCGCACGCCAGCATCCAGCGACAGTTTTTCGCTCAGCTGCCACTGTGTCTGCAAATAGGGATCGACGTTCCACATCAGATTGCGTTCGTCACGGCGCAACTCACCTTTTTGCCCGTATTCCGGCACGCCGCTATTCAGGCGGAAGTTATTGTAGCCTTTGCGATTTTCACTCATGTTTTCGTAGTTCAGGCCGGTAGTGAACGTGAGCGGAACGCCCAGCTCGCCACGGTGTGTCCAGCGGCTGTCTATCCCCTGATAATGGCGTTGCAGAGTAATCACGCCGCCCGCATGCGACGGGTTAAGTTGTGGTGCCATCGGGATTGACTGGTACTGGGTCGTTTCTCGCTCCCCGGCATACATCATCACACTCATATCATCTTGTGCGCTCAGGCTACGTTCATAGCGCAACCCAGCCTGAGTTTGCTTGATGGTTTTTCGCGTGTCGTACTGTTCAGCGCGTGGCGCTTGTTGCGGATTCGCCTTCCATTCTGCTTCGGTTAGCCCACCTGGGTCATCTGCTTTGATATCCACACTATTGAAAATCAGGCTTAATTTGCTGGCGTCATCAATGCGTACGCCCAGTTTGGCATTGGCTAAATTTTTCTGTGCGCCACTATGATCACGATAGCCGTGGGTCGTAAAGCGCGTGGTTGAGACGGTGTAATCGACATCGCCAGGCTGAGTGCCGTCGCCCATTGCGCCTGTTGCTTTCAGCCCATAGCGCCAGCTGCCAAAACTGCCGTAGTAACTACTGGCTTCAATGGTTGGTGGCTGTTGTCCGGTCTGGGTGATGACATTCATTACACCGCCAGACGCGTTGCCATACAGAGCAGAGAAGGGGCCGCGCAGCACTTCCACATTTTGTACACTGCTTAAATCGATGTTGGATGTTTGCCCTTGTCCGTCGGGCATGGTGGCGGGAATACCGTCCACATACAGGCGAATACCGCGAATTCCGTAAGTGGAGCGGGAGCCAAATCCGCGAATCGACAGCTGTAAATCTTGCGCATAGTTCTGCCGGTTTTGTACCTGCAAACCAGGCACGCTGGTCAGTGATTCGGACAAGTTAATGCGCGGTGTTGCCAGGCGCATCTCCTCGCCATCCACCACGCTCACGGCTGCTGGGGTATCCAGTTCTGAAACCACCTGCGGCGTGGCACTGACAATCATGGTCTGTTCATCAGCGGCAAAAACAACAGGGGAAAGGACAAGCAGTGCGGGCAAAACGGTCTGTCGGACGGAAAAAATCTTCATGAAAAAAGCCAGGTTAAGAATGGGAAAACGCCGCCATGGTAATAAAATTGTAAATATATGGAAAACGAAACGGCACGATACGTTAAGTAATTGAGAAAATTGTAGTCGTAACGGCAAGAAATGCTCCACATTTGAGAAAATAATGATTACCATTCCCATTTATAACAAGAGCGTAACGATGATTACGCTTAGCGAAGCATTGTGAAGCAGCAAAAATATCGGTTCATCAAAGGGAGTCGTCATGCATTTACGTCATCTGTTTTCATCGCGCCTGCGTGGTTCATTACTGTTAGGTTCATTGCTTGTTGCTTCATCATTCAGTACGCAGGCTGCAGAAGAAATGCTGCGTAAAGCGGTAGGTAAAGGTGCCTACGAAATGGCTTATAGCCAGCAGGAGAACGCGCTGTGGCTCGCCACTTCGCAAAGCCGCAAACTGGATAAAGGCGGCGTGGTTTATCGTCTTGATCCGGTTACTCTGGAAGTGACGCAGGCGATCCATAACGATCTCAAGCCGTTTGGTGCCACCATCAATAACACGACTCAGACGTTGTGGTTTGGTAACACTGTAAACAGCGCGGTCACGGCGATAGATGCCAAAACGGGCGAAGTGAAAGGCCGTCTGGTGCTGGATGATCGTAAGCGCACGGAAGAGGTGCGCCCGCTGCAACCGCGTGAGCTGGTAGCTGATGATGCCACGAACACCGTTTACATCAGTGGTATTGGTAAAGAGAGCGTGATTTGGGTCGTTGATGGCGAGAATATCAAACTGAAAACCGCCATCCAGAACACCGGTAAAATGAGTACCGGTCTGGCGCTGGATAGCAAAGGCAAACGTCTTTACACCACTAACGCTGACGGCGAATTGATTACCATCGACACCGCCGACAATAAAATCCTCAGCCGTAAAAAGCTGCTGGATGACGGCAAAGAGCACTTCTTTATCAACATTAGCCTTGATACCGCCAGGCAGCGTGCATTTATCACCGATTCTAAAGCCGCAGAAGTGTTAGTGGTCGATACCCGTAATGGCAATATTCTGGCGAAGGTTGCGGCACCGGAATCACTGGCTGTGCTGTTTAACCCGGCGCGTAATGAAGCCTACGTAACGCATCGTCAGGCAGGTAAAGTCAGTGTGATTGACGCGAAAAGCTATAAAGTGGTGAAAACGTTCGATACGCCGACTCATCCGAACAGCCTGGCGCTGTCTGCCGATGGCAAAACGCTGTATGTCAGTGTGAAACAAAAATCCACTAAACAGCAGGAAGCTACCCAGCCGGACGATGTGATTCGTATTGCGCTGTAATAGATATGGCGAGGGTGAAAACGGAGAGACTTGCCTGACTTTTATCACGCCGTATCCGGTACCTTCGTCAGTAATTTGAATTTGCCCGGCACGTAGCCGGGCAATTTTGCAATTAACTCGCCGTTTCAGGCTTAAACACAATTTCCTGTTGTTCTTCATCTTCCTCGACGACTGGCGCAGTGCTGTGAATTTCAGCAACGCGTTTGCGCACACCAAACCAGCCTATAACCAGCAGAATACCGATAATCGGCAGCGCCGCGATGGTATAAGTCCCGTTCGGGTAATCGAACGCCATCAGCACCAGGACGCTCAGCAAAAACAGTAATGTCAGCCAGGAAGTGAAGGGCGCGCCAGGCAGTTTAAAACTCACATCCGCGGCTTTGCCTTCTTTAATCGCTTTACGCAGGCGCATCTGGCACACGATGATAAACGCCCATGAGGCGATGATTCCCAGCGACGCGAAGTTCAACACAATCTCAAATACGCGCGACGGCACCAGATAGTTGAGGAATACGCCGACGACATACACAACCAGTGTCGCCAGAATCCCGGCATACGGCACATGCTGACGACTCATTTTCGCCATAAAACTCGGTGCGGAACCGCCCATCGCCATTGAGCGCAGAATACGTCCGGTGCAGTACAGACCTGAGTTCAGGCTGGAGAGGGCAGCGGTCAGCACCACAATGTTCATAATGCTGCCGATATATGGCACACCCAGTTTAGAGAAAAACGTCACGAACGGACTTTGCCCCGCCTGATATGCGCTCCACGGCAATAACATAACCAGCAACACCACGGAGCCGACGTAAAACAGGCCAATACGCCAAATCACACTGTTAATCGCTTTAGGCACCATGGTCTGCGGATCTTTACATTCTCCGGCAGCTGTACCCACCATTTCAATGGAGGCAAAAGCAAACACTACGCCCTGAATCAACACCAGCGCAGGCAGCAAACCGTGGGGGAAGAAGCCGCCATTATCGGTAATTAAATGAAAACCAGTGGTGTTGCCATCCAGCGGCTGACCACTACCGAGGAACACTGTACCCACGACCAAAAAGGTCACAATGGCGAGCACTTTAATAAGCGCAAACCAGAACTCCATCTCGGCAAACCATTTCACACCGATCATATTCATGGTGCCAACGATGGTCAGCGCAGCGAGCGCAAAGACCCACTGCGGCACGCCGCCAAACGCACCCCAGTAATGCATATACAGAGCGACGGCGGTAATATCGACAATCCCCGTCATCGCCCAGTTGATGAAGTACATCCAGCCTGCAACGTAAGCGGCTTTCTCTCCTAAAAACTCACGGGCATAAGAGACAAAACTGCCACTGGAAGGGCGGTGTAGCACCAGCTCACCCAATGCACGCAGAATAAAAAATGAAAACAGGCCGCAGATTAAATAGACCAGTGCCAGTGCTGGCCCCGCCATTTGCAGTCGGGCTCCCGCGCCTAAAAACAAACCCGTACCAATCGCGCCGCCAATGGCGATCATCTGTACCTGGCGATTGCCCATCGCTTTGTGATACCCCTCTTCGTGGGCATTAAGCCAGCGGCGTTTCGCGGCGTGCTGATCTGAAGTGTCGGTGTCGTGTTTACTCATTGCTCTCCCTGATTGCTTTAATGAAAAAGTCATATAAGTTGCCATGAACAATGTTTATTCATCCTGGCGATGATAGTTATCACCATTATTCTTTATGGGTATAAAACTATCGGCGCAGCATCCTACCCGTTATCGATAAACGATGCAAAACATCCCCTTACAATCCTGAAGGGGAATAATACAACTGACGAAAAAATGACAAATCCTTTTGCTGGTTAACCTGTGTACTGTCCTACACTTAATCTTTAAAAGATTGTGAGGGGCATATGATTAAGGTGTATGGCGTACCCGGATGGGGCTCTACAATCAGTGAGCTGATGCTAACACTGGCTGATATTCCTTATCAGTTCGTTGATGTCAGTGGTTTTGACCACGAGGGAACCTCACGCGAGTTATTGAAAACCCTGAACCCGTTGTGTCAGATTCCGACACTGGCGCTGGAAAATGACGAGATTATGACGGAGACAGCGGCGATTGCATTGATGGTTCTCGATCGTCGCCCGGACCTTGCGCCACCGGTTGGGCGCGCCGAACGTCAGCAGTTTCAACGGCTATTGGTCTGGCTGGTTGCTAATGTCTATCCAACATTCACTTTCGCCGATTACCCTGAGCGTTGGGCTCCTGACGCACCCGAACAGTTAAAGAATAATGTTATTGAATATCGTAAATCGCTTTATATCTGGCTGAATTCACAATTGACCGCTGAACCTTATGCCTTTGGCGAGCAACTAACGCTGGTGGACTGTTATCTCTGCACCATGCGCACATGGGGGCCGGGGCATGAATGGTTTCACGATAATGCGCAGAATATCAGCGCGATCGCTGAAGCTGTATGTCAGTTACCGAAATTACAAGAAGTATTAAAAAGGAATGTCATTATTTAACAATAATGACGGAGGTTAATGTTAATGAATCACTGGCGTAATTAACTGGATATCCATTTGTTTGCTATGAATAGTAATTAAAGTTGGTACAACTATTTATATGATTGATGTAATTTCGTTTTTTATATGAAATATCAATTTAATATAATCCGAAAATAAAACATCTTTTCGCATGTAGAGAAACATGTCGATATGATAGTGCAGTGCAGATCATGTCATCAGGGTAGGGCGGTAGCGTATTTAATCAGGGAAAGATTACGCAACGCTGCTTTTTTGTATTGAACGATTCGCATTTTATGTTTAAAAATTGCGATATTCCTTATTTCCTGAAGCTGTTTTTATTGCTTATACATGATCAAATACTCCTTACATAATTAAGGAGAACAAAATGGAACTTAATACACGCCAACAATTTGTATTACTTAAATAGACCAGTGAAGGTACGCATCAGAACATCCGGTGAAGTGATTAATATTTCGTTGAATATTTCTCCCGATTTTTGAAACCTGCTGCTGTAGAAATTCTGAACAGGAGGAATTATGCCTTTAGCAGCCAAACTCACCGACAAAGGCACCCAGCACGACGGTTATTACGAGACCGTCATCACCGCCGGGTCATCCACCGTCTTTATCGATGGTCTTCCCGCAGCCCGTCAGGGAGATCCGCTGACGCCGCATGCTAAACCGAAGCATCCCCCTCATCCCCGTAAAATCGCCAGAGGTTCTTCAACCGTCTTTATTGACGGCCTGCCCGCCGCCAGAAGCGGTGATGCTGTTGACTGCGGCGGCGTGGTTATTGGTGGCGGTACGGTAAATATAGGCTGATATGTCTGAGAGGTATTTATGTCCTTAAAAGGTCTTCGCTTTACGCTGGAGGTTGACGGCCAGGAGCCGGACACCTTTGCAGTGGTGAATTTCAGGTTAATCCAGAACCAGTCATATCCGTTTGTGATGAGTGTGGATGTTGCCAGCGACTCTTTTATGCAGACGGCGGAGATGCTGCTGGAGAAGAAGGCGACACTGACCATCTGGCAGGGCGCAGTGGCGCAGCGTTATGTCACCGGCGTGGTGGCGGGTTTTGGCATGCAGGAGAATAACGGCTGGCAGATGCGTTATCACCTGCGTATTGAGCCGCCGTTATGGCGGTGCGGGCTGCGGCAGAACTTTCGTATCTTCCAGCAGCAGGATATCCGGACGATATCGGCCACGTTACTGAACGAGAACGGCGTCACGGAGTGGACGCCGCTGTTTTATGAGGACCATCCGGCGCGGGAGTTCTGTGTCCAGTACGGGGAGTCGGACCTGGCGTTTCTGTCCCGGCTGTGGGCGGAGGAGGGTCTTTTCTTCTTTGAGCGGTTTGCGGCGGACAGTCCGGAGCAGAAGCTGACGCTGTGCGACGATGTGGCGGGGCTGTCACAGGCGGGGGAGTTTCCGTTTAACCCGGACACATCGGCAGGAGCGGAGACGGAGTGTGTCAGTATGTTCCGTTATGAGGCGCATGTCCGCCCGTCATCGGTGCAGAGCCAGGATTACACCTTTAAGGTGCCGGACTGGCCGGGGATGTATGAGCAGCAGGGTGAGAACCTGAACGGACAGCTGGAGCAGTATGAGATATTTGATTATCCGGGAAGGTACAAGGATGAACAGCACGGCAAGGATTTCACTCTGTACCAGATGGAGAGCCTGCGCAGTGATGCGGAAAAGGCCACAGGGCAGAGTAATTCGCCGAAGCTGTGGCCGGGAACGCGGTTTATGCTGACGGGGCATCCGCAGAAGATGCTGAACCGTGAATGGCAGGTGGTACAGAGCATACTGTCAGGAAACCAGCCGCAGGCGCTGCACGGCAGCCAGGGAAAGGGAACCACGCTGGGCAATCAGTTAGAGGTGATACCGGCGGACCGGACGTGGCGTCCACGGCTGCAAAACAAACCGAAGGTGGACGGGCCACAGAGCGCCATCGTCACCGGTCCTGCGGGAGAGGAAATCTTCTGCGATGAACATGGACGGGTACGGGTGAAGTTCCACTGGGACCGTTATCACGGGATGACGGAGGCGAGTTCATGCTGGGTGCGGGTATCGCAGGCGTGGGCGGGGCCGGGGTTCGGTAACCTGGCGATACCACGGGTGGGTCAGGAGGTGATAGTGGACTTCCTGAACGGCGACCCGGACCAGCCGATAATCATGGGGCGGACGTACCATGAGGACAACCGTTCGCCGGGCGACCTGCCGGGAACGAAGACGCAGATGACCATCCGGTCAAAAACCTATAAAGGAAGCGGATTTAACGAGCTGCGGTTTGAAGACGCCACCAGTAATGAGCAGGTGTATATCCATGCCCAGAAGAACATGGATACGGAGGTGCTCAACGACCGGACAACGGATGTGAAACATGACCATACGGAAACCATCGGGAACGACCAGAAGATAACGGTGGTGAAGGGGCAGACGGTTCAGGTCGGGACCAGAAAAGAAGGGGGCCACGACCAGAGTATCACGGTGGCGAACGACCGGTGCATCACGGTACGTAATGACCAGACGCTGCAGGTGACGAATGACCGGACGGTGAGCGTGAGTAATGATGACGGCCTGTACGTCAGAAATGACCGTAAAGTGACGGTGGAAGGGAAGCAGGAGCATAAGACGACGGGGAACCATATCAGTCTGGTGGAGGGAAAGCACAGCCTGGTGGTGAAGGGGGACCTGGCGAGGAAGGTGAGTGGCGCGCTGGGGATAAAGGTGGACGGGGATATCGTGCTGGAGAGCAGCAGCCGGATAAGCCTGAAGGTGAGTGGCTCGTTTGTGGTCATCCATTCAGGGGGCGTGGACATCGTCGGGCCGAAAATCAATCTCAATAGCGGCGGTAGTCCGGGGACGCCGGTGCCGGCGCTGCAACCGGCGGTGCTGAAGACACTGGGGGATGAGAAGAGTGGTGATGGCAGTGATTCCGGAGAAGAAAATGAAGACTCTGGAGGGAACTGCGTGACCGGAAGTGGTGGTGATGATCGAGGTGACGATGAGGATGAACCTGAAAAATATACTCTCCAGTTCCATTTTACAGACGATGACGGGATACCGTATTCAGAAACCCGCTACATTGCCTTCTTTGAGGATGGCACGCAGACCCGCGGAGAAACGGATGAAGAGGGGTATACAGAGCGTTTTTTTGTATCTAGCAAACATGAAATTAAAGTGAAGTTGTTATTTGCGAATGATGATTTTCTCTCAATGGAAGGACACTATGGACGATAATAATCAAACTTCTGGACAACCAAAGCCAGAGCCAGAAGAATGTGTGAAAGAGCAAAAAATAACTGATCATTTTAAAATAATGATTGATAAGGCTCGTAAGGCACAAAAGTTGGTTTTGATAAAAAGAGCAGATGATCTTTTGAGATGGGGAGCACAGGAGGAATATGATTTCAGTAAGATCTTTGGTGTTAAAGGAAATAAGGAGGTTAATATAAGAAAATATGGACATAATACAGGTAGGCGCATGAATGCTAGATTTCTTATGATGGATGGTGTGAGAAGATTAATGATTATAGCTAATGATTTAACAATGAGCAGTTTTATAAATTATACAGGTTGTAATGAATTTGCAGCATTCGTCAGCCCAAGTAAGGATATGCCCTATATAATTAACATAGGCGCAAAATTTGAGTATAGAGATGGCAAAAAAAATCCAGTAACGGGAAAGGATTCTCATGTTGCTACTTTATGTCATGAAATGTCTCATATTCAGTGGTATTATGGGGATAATAAAAAAGGTGGTATGTGGTCACAGGATTATACAACTACTGATAAATATTCAACGTGCAAAGAGGATGAAGTTTCATATGACGAACATATCCGTATTGCAACTAAACTGATCTCTAAACAAAAAGATCAAATATTCGAGAATGCATATAACATAGAAAGATATTTTGAAATAAGATTAATTGAAAGTGAGATAGACTCGATTAATGATGAAATATTAAGCAATTCAGTTAAGAAAAAAATAGCGGAATTAGAAAAAGCACTTCTCCATTAACTAATAAGTCGAGAAATATATTAATGCTGCAAGCTATAAAAAAAATCATAATAATGACAATCGTAAATATTATATTTTTCTATTCCTTTCAATCGACTGCGGATGAAATGGTTTTAATAAAAAAATACGGGTTTGGGCTTGAGAGAGATATCAAAGGAAGGCCATTAATTTATCCTATCGAAAATTATGATGAGTGTAAGAAAAAATGCAATCATATGAATTATATAGCGGATGTCAATGCTCAATTAGCTATGAGTAAAAAAAATAACAGGATTTTTGCTAACATAACCTTTACTAACAATAGCTCTACCACGTATTTTTTTTCTAAATATTACCTACCTATGAAAGTAAAAGATGGAAAAGGAGATGAATATGATGCGATATGCAAAAAACCATTCAGAATCAACTCTGGGAATATCACGTTGGACTACTTAGGTGGTTCATGTCCTTTTGAAATTAATACGAATCCTGAACGGTGGAATACTATTAAACCAGGTCGTAGTTTTTTGTTGAGTATAACCTTAAATGATATGTATGCCTTTATACCAGGAGATAATTATTATTTTATAAAATCATCTGGCTATAAATTTGTTAATGACAAGTGGTTTACACTCAAATCAATCAATAATATTTTTCTTTATTTTTTAAATTTAAAAATTAATTGTGCTGATGATTTTTTTGATATTAATAATTTTACTACATGTGATAATTTGTTATTAGATGAAAAAAAACACTTTTTTATTAATCAGTTATGGGCAATTGAGGATGAAAAAAATTCTATTTACGTCACCCCTGATGAAATTTCTATAAGTATAGACGGCGATAACTTAAAGTTGCCATATTAGGAATCTGTGAAAGAACAAGGTGCGCCGCTTTTTTGTACTAAATAATTCGCATTTTAGTCACGGCAGAGAAGAAATCCATCTTCATATTGTTTGCGATGTCCCTGATGAACTTATTGATTTCACGTTTGAATGGAAAGGTCAGAAGAAATTATGCGTGGCAGTCTCCTTTTGGTCAATAATAGCAGAACAAAAGAAAGAGCCAGAAATGACGGTCAGATATTATATCAGTTCTGCTGATTTAACCGCAAAAAAGTTCGCCACAGCGATACGAAATCACTGGCACGTGGAGAATAAGCTGCACTGGCGTCTGGACGTGGTAATGAACGAAGACGACTGCAAAATAAGAAGAGGAAACGCCGCAGAATTATTTTCAGGGATACGGCACATCGCTATTAATATTTTAACGAATGATAAGGTATTCAAGGCAGGGTTAAGACGCAAGATGCGAAAAGCAGCTATGGACAGAGACTACCTCGCGTCAGTCCTTGCGGGGAGCGGGCTTTCGTAATCTTGCCCTGGCGATCGAATAGCGCAGATGACGGTGCTCTAAATTTGAATCTAATAAGCCGGTGTTATTTTTCATCCACTATTAAAATCTTGACACAACGAGGCAACAATGAAAAAAAGCAAAAAAATTAAAACAATGAACCATCAAAATAATAGCGGGATACAAAATCAACCAGACTATCACATCGAAATAGAAAGAAAAAATATGGTAAGATTGCTTGATGAACGTATTGATAAAGTTTACGGTTCATTGCTAGGACCAATGAAAAAGAAAAATATAGATAAAATACGTCATTTTACACTTGATGTAATGGTGTTTATTCTTGACACGAACCCTCGTGTTTGTAATAAATTATCCAGGGAAATAATATCTTTAGCGCAAAATACCTTCATTGAAAAAAACGTTAATTTTTCAACTTTTAATAATGAACAGCATAGAATAAGGGAGTATATGAATGAAGGTGGTGGAATACGATGGTTTACATGGGATAACCCCGAGATATCTTTTGTTCGTGCATCTTTTGGCCTTTTTGTCAAAATGGAAACAAAAGGTGATCATGAACATACACTAAGTGACACATTTCTTCAGATTGTTGAGTGTGTTAATTTAAATATAGGACTTATTGCAAAAGATGAACTGGTAAAAATCATCAATAAACACTTTATGTAAAAATATACTTCTGTATGAAGTTATAATAATACAGTGAAAATCATCAAATTATTAATTAATGATGCTCTTTGTTATTATTTACTTTTTACAATTGAATCAGGGGTTTTATTTTCTGTAGTAAAGTTGTATTTTTGCTAAAGGTGATAAAGTACAGGTGTTTATATTAAATTAGAACTCCCCTTAATTATCATAAATACAAAGAGGTGAAAACATGCGGGGGTGTTTTCGTTAAATAATACCATGGTGAATTAATAACATGCTATCAGTGATATACATATTTTCTCTAACAAAGTTTTAGTAAAATTACGCGTAGTAAGAAGATTCCGCCAAAGATTCCATATAATAATATTAAGGTTGTTATGAATAAAGGTAATAGATTACAACAGTTAGAAGATGCGTGTCGTGATATTATTAAAATTAACATGTGGTATGAACTCCCCGATTATGTATTTTTTTCAATATCTGACACCATCGATGGGACGAGTGATGAATTCGCAATAAATGTGTATAAAAATATCGATAAAAGTCTTCTTGAAATATTATTGCATCCATCTGTTTTACTGTCAGTTGTTGAGTCCTTACAAAGTAATACTATAGCTGAGTATATCGTGAAATTGTCTGAAATAGAGATGAATTATGACGACTTGCTAATATCGGATGTTAAATCATGTCTTTTTATCAACTATGGATTCAATAACAGTGAATCGGTTGCGCTATTTAATAAGATTTACCGCGAATTAAAAGATATTGTAAAATCATCAAGAGTACATATAGATCATGAGAAAGATATTTTTGATGGCCTTAATCAAATCTTGGATTTTTCCGATAATAATAAACATGAGTATTTTTTATATATAAAGGCATATTGGCTCAGTTTATACTTTTGTGAAATTTCACAGAACGTGAGAGAAAGAGATAAGTTGTCATTTTATTATAATGAATTTTCTGTCCGATTTCCTAATGTTGTCCTATATCCGTCATGCTACAAATTGTAAGGCTTGGCACCTGAAATTCATTGTTAATTCGAGACGCTTGATTGTCCACTATATCAAAACAGTCATACCTCGGAATTTTCTCGCATTAGTCCATACGGTATTCAATATTCGCAACTGTGCCCTGAAATAAAAAACTGCTTTTTCTTGACCTGTCCCAATCACGCAAGACTACTTTTAGTAGAGACCTCCAGCTATGTCGATTTTAGTGCCGCCCGCGCATTTTATACAAAACAGGGCTTTATTAATGAAGCTATAATACGCAATTACTATGATGTTGGTGAGGATAAATTAATCTTCACTAAAAATATGCAATCGTGAGATAAAATATGCTTTTAACTCATATTGAAACATTGCTTAAGCAACTTGGTTGCTGCATATGATTCTTTAGCCCGCGGTGACTCGCTTGCCGCTGGTAACAAACGTGCCAGCACCTAAGTGATGTAGTGTATTGAGTTTATCATCATCAAACTGCCAGCGGCCTTCGACAAATACCCGTGCGTCTGCCGCTGCTGATACCACCTCGCCAAACAGCGTGTCGTATTTTTCTTGCGCGGAAGTCGCAGGTAGCAAGCGGCACTCCATCCACGCCAGACATTTTTCCTCGACCAGAGGCAAACCAAGTACCGGACCTTTCACTACTGGAATGCCGTAGCAATTAAATTTATCTTCTTCACGACCCGACACACTTCCCACCGCCCACGTCCAGTTAGTTGCTGCAACGCCCGGGATAACGATGCCAAATTTACCGTTACGTTCAATCAACTCCCTGGTCCATGTCGATTTATCTACCACGATCGCAACACGTGGCGGTTCAAACTCTACCGGCATCGACCAGGCCGCAGCCATCACATTACGTCGCTGTGATTTTTCATCAAAAGTTGTTATCAAAATAGTTGGGCCATGATTTAACAGACGGCTGGCATGGTGTAATTCGACAGGGATGAATCGGCTCACGGTATCGCCTCGCTAAGAAGGGGGTTTTAAAAGCGTAGCTCGTAACGCTATAAGTAACGAAATTAACGGGATTGGCGATTTGCGAACGTGATGCATGTCCGCGATCGCACAAAATAGCCGGTGCGGCGTCTATTCCAGGTTATAAGTTGAGAAAACCACTAAGGGAAACGCCTGATGACGCCCATTCTGAATCATTATTTTGCCCGTATTAACTGGTCGGGAGCTGCTGCGGTCAATATTGATACGCTGCGTGCATTGCACCTGAAACACAATTGCACCATTCCATTCGAAAACCTCGACGTTTTGCTGCCAAGGGAAATACAGCTTGATGATCAATCGCTGGAAGAGAAACTGGTGACAGCCCGTCGTGGTGGTTACTGTTTTGAGCAGAATGGCGTGTTTGAGCGGGTGTTACGCGAGCTGGGGTTTAACGTTCGCAGCTTGTTAGGGCGCGTAGTGTTATCAAATCCGCCAGCATTACCGCCGCGCACCCATCGTTTGTTGTTGGTGGAACTGGAAGGGGAAAAATGGATTGCTGATGTCGGTTTCGGTGGACAGACGCTAACCGCGCCGATTCGTTTAGTTCCCGATCTCGTGCAGATCACGCCACACGGAGAGTATCGGTTGTTACAGGAGGGTGATGATTGGGTGTTGCAGTTTAATCATCATCAGCACTGGCAGTCGATGTACCGTTTTGATCTCTGCGAGCAGCAACAAAGCGATTATGTAATGGGCAATTTCTGGTCTGCGCACTGGCCGCAGTCGCATTTTCGCCATCATTTGCTGATGTGCCGCCATTTGCCGGACGGCGGCAAGCTGACACTGACCAATTTTCATTTTACCCATTATGAAAATGGGCACGCGGTGGAGCAGCGAAATCTACCAGATGTGGCGTCGTTATATGCCGTGATGCAGGAACAGTTTGGTCTGGGCGTAGATGATGCGAAACATGGCTTTACTGTGGATGAGTTAGCGATGGTGATGGCGGCGTTTGATACGCACCCGGAGGCGGGAAAATAATTTATGTCAGGTTGCCGGATGCGGCGTAAACGCCTTATCCGGCATACATAGACCTGATAAGCGAAGCGCATCAGGCAACGGTTTCAGAATTCAATTGCCCATTCGGCATGAAACAAAATCACCGCTGTGCCAGAAATGGTGACTTTCTCCGGTTGGTTATTGCGAATTGTCACCGTCACTTCAATCACGCCGTCACGCCCCAATGCGCGCCCCTGATGGCCTTTAACATGCAACACGTTGCCATCGTGGGGCAATACGTTGTGATGTACCAACCATGCACCCATCGGGCCATTGGCATTGCCAGTCACCGGATCTTCCACAATACCAATCGCAGGCGAGAACATGCGACCATCGGTTTCATTTTTGCCTGGGCGGATCTGGAACGGGAAGAAACCATTGCAGCCAATCTGTTTGCTGATAGCGGTCAGCGCAGCAAGATCAGGCGAAAGGGCGTCGATATCCACTTCTGGTTTCAGTGGGATCATCACTTTTGAGTGTCCTGTGGTTGCCACCTGAATTGGCAAGCCTGACAAAATATCGTCCTCAGTGAGATGAAGCGCGTTGATAATCGCTGCACGTGTTTCACCTTCCAGCGGTGGCTCAAAGCCCGGCGTACCTTGTTCCAGCGAAATACGATAATCATCGTTGTGATTTTCGATAGTCACGCGATGTTTTCCTGACAGTGACGTTTGCCAGACCGTGCAATTTCCTAAACCTAACACCTTCGCACGTACATAGTGCGCAGCTACTGTCGCGTGACCACAAATCGGCACTTCAACTGTTGGCGTAAAGTAGCGGATGCGCACATCGCTGTCGTCGCTGTGCAGCAGAAAAGCAGTTTCCGAATGACCTAATTCGCGGGCGATAAGCTGCATTTGCGCTTCACTGAGATTATCGGCGGGGAAAACAACACCGGCAGAATTGCCGCGAAACGGTTGTGAGGTAAAAGCATCGACGTGGTACACCTGCGGTTTCATTAACGTTCTCCTGTGGCTGGAGAACTATCATAGCCTGCAAGTGGCCGGAGAGCGAAGGGCTATCCGGCCAGGGTGAAATTATCGCCGCGAGCGCACAATCTGATACCGACGAGTAAAGTACTCAAACGGCGCGCTCCACACATGCACCAGTCGGGTGAACGGGAAGAGCAGGAAGATGGTCATTCCCAACACCAGATGCAGGCGGAAAACGAACGCTACGCCGTTAAGCATTTCTGACGATCCACCACGGAAAGTGACAATGCTTTGCGCCCAACCCACCAGCTTCATCATTTCGCTACCATCAGGATACTGTGCTGAAAACGGTATGGTACTTAGCCCCAGCAGACACTGAATCAGCAAAATGCTCATGATGATAATATCCGGCGTAGTGGAAGTGGCACGCACGCGCTGATTAGTCAGCCTGCGCCACAGCAGTCCTGCGCCGCCAATCAACGTCAATACACCGCAAATACCACCGAGCACCATCGCCATCTGCTGTTTTACCGCCACCGGCAGAAACCACGCGTACATCCAGTGCGGCGTTAACATGCCGAACAGGTGCCCGAAGAAAATCCCCAAAATGCCGATATGGAACAGATTCGACCATATCACCATCCCGCGTTTATCGAGCATCTGACTCGAGGAGGCGCGCCAGGTATACTGCCCGTAGTCGTAGCGCAGCCAGCTGCCGAGGAAAAACACTGTCGCACAAATGTACGGGTAGATATCATAAAAAAAGACGTTCAGATACTGAATCATTTCCCACCTCCCGCACTGATGTCGACATACTGCGGCGCGACATCCTGGCTAAAGCGTCGCTGATATTGATTAAGCGGCGAGCTGTCACACGCCGTGGCGTTATCTTCAATAAACTTCACCTGTTCCTCTTCCCACACCGCATCCAGTGCCTGGCGGGTGTCATCGCGCTCCTCACTGTTCACCTGTTTTGTGACACTGTCACTTGAAAGTGTACTTCCTGCCAGTTGCAACAGGGTGTCAAATAACGCGTACCACGGTGCCTCGCGTTGTTTTAAGCGTCCGCCAAGCAGGGCGAGGATCGGCGCAACGTTGAGCAAGCCTTCTTTCGCCTGATCGTCCGGCAGTACGCTTAAGTACTCCAGATACAGCGGTAGATAATCGGGCAGTTCTCGACAATCCAACTGCAGGCCGACCTTTTCATACTCCGCCAGCAGGTCCACCATTGCCTGGCCGCGATCGCGGGACTCGGCATGAACATGTTCGAACAGCAGCAGCGATGTGGTACGTCCACGGTCAAACACTTCGCACCATTCGGCCTGTTTATCCAGCAGCGGCGCGTTAAGCAGGTTGCGGGTAAAATCCGTAAGCATCGGTGCGTCGCGGCGGATCAACGCCAGCGCGTCCTCCTTACATTCCCATAACAGCTCGTCCGGATACTCCATCAACAGGCCGATCACTTTGAGGATCTGCATTATTCGCCCTCCGCTTTGTCGCGTACTTCGGTGATGTTGATGGCATCGATACGGCTACTGTTGAACAGGTTGAATTTGCTGTCCGAGCCGTGGCAACCGTCGCCAAAGGTAAAACCGCAGCCATTGCGTTCTGCGAAGGCATCGCCCGCCATTTCCCGATGACTGGTTGGAATGACAAAACGGTCTTCATAGTTGGCAATGGCGAGGTAGCGATACATCTCTTCGACCTGGGCGACGCTCAGGCCTACTTCGTCAATGGCGCGGGTATCGGTAACGCCTTCCACGGTTTGTGAACGCATATAGTGGCGCATCGCCATCATCCGTTTTAGCGCCCGCAGTACCGGACCGGTATCGCCGGCACTTAACATATTGGCGAGATATTGCACAGGAATACGCAGGCTCTCGATGGCTGGCAGCACGCCTTCGCTTTTCGGCAAACCGCCCGCATCTGCGTAGGACTGAATCGGTGACAGCGGAGGAACGTACCAGACCATCGGCAGGGTGCGGTATTCAGGGTGCAGCGGTAGCGCCAGTTTCCAGTCCATCGCCATTTTGTAGACTGGCGAACGCTGGGCAGCTTCAATCACGTTTTGTGGAATACCTTGTTTCAGGGCTTCCTCGATCACTGAGGGATCGTGTGGATCGAGGAATACTTCGCACTGGCGTTCATAGAGGTCAACTTCACGCTCGGTGCTCGCCGCTTCCTCGATGCGGTCAGCGTCGTAAAGCAGCACGCCCAGATACCGGATGCGACCCACGCAGGTTTCTGAGCACACGGTGGGTTGGCCTGACTCAATTCGTGGGTAACAGAAGATACATTTTTCTGACTTGCCGCTTTTCCAGTTAAAGTAGATTTTTTTGTACGGACAACCGCTAATGCACAAACGCCAGCCACGGCATTTATCCTGATCGATCAGCACAATGCCGTCTTCTTCGCGTTTGTAGATAGCGCCGCTTGGGCAGGTCGCCACGCAACTGGGATTGAGGCAGTGTTCGCACAAGCGCGGCAGGTACATCATGAAGGTGTTTTCAAACTGCCCGTACATCTCCTTTTGCATGGCCTCGAAGTTGCGGTCACGGGCGCGTTTTTCGAATTCGCCGCCCAACAATTCTTCCCAGTTTGGCCCCCAGATCACTTTGTCCATCCGTTTGCCGTCAATCAGTGAACGCGGACGAGCAGTAGGGATATGTTTGCCTTCCGGTGCGCTATGCAAATGTTCGTAGTCGAAGGTGAAAGGTTCGTAGTAATCATCAATCTGCGGCACCACCGGGTTAGCGAAGATTTTGGTTATTACGCCCATCTTGCTGCCCAGACGCGGGCGGATCTTGCCATTCACATCACGCACCCAGCCGCCTTGCCACTCTTCCTGATCTTCCCAGTTTTTCGGATAACCAATGCCCGGTTTGGTTTCGACGTTGTTAAACCATGCGTACTCCATGCCTTCGCGTCCGGTCCAGACGTTTTTACAGGTCACCGAACAGGTATGGCAGCCGATACATTTATCGAGGTTAAGCACCATGCCGACTTGCGAACGTATTTTCATTTTTTCGCCTCCTGTACCTGATCGCGACCTTCATCATCCAGCCAGTTAACGTTCTTCATCTTGCGGATCATGATGAATTCGTCGCGGTTCGAGCCGACGGTGCCGTAGTAGTTAAAGCCCCAGGCCAGCTGCGCGTAACCGCCAATCATATGCGTTGGTTTCGGACAAACGCGGGTGACCGAGTTATGAATGCCGCCGCGCATGCCAGTTACTTCCGAACCAGGAATATTCATAATGCGTTCCTGGGCGTGATACATCATGGTCATACCCGGCGGTACACGTTGGCTGACCACCGCGCGGGCAGTCAGCGCGCCGTTGGCGTTAAACACTTCCACCCAGTCGTTATCGACAATGGTCAGTTCACGGGCATCGGTTTCGCTGATCCAGACAATCGGTCCACCGCGAGAGAGTGTCAGCATTAGCAGGTTTTCACTGTAGGTTGAGTGAATGCCCCATTTCTGGTGCGGCGTCAGGAAGTTAAGTGCTTTTTCCGGGAAGCCGTTTGGCGGGATCTGGCGCATCTCACTGACGCTACGGGTGTCGATAGGCGGGCGATAAGCCACCAGGCTTTCACCAAAAGCACGCATCCACGGATGATCCTGATAGAGCTGCTGGCGTCCCGACAGCGTGCGCCACGGAATTAACTCATGAACGTTGGTATATCCGGCGTTGTAGGAGACGTGATCGCTTTCCAGACCAGACCATGTGGGGCTGGAGATGATTTTACGTGGCTGCGCCTGAATATCGCGAAAGCGAATCTTCTCGTCCTCTTTGTGCAGCGCCAGATGGGTATGTTCGCGTCCGGTTATCTCGCCCAGCGCCTGCCACGCTTTGACTGCAACATGACCGTTGGTTTCCGGTGCCAGTGCCAGAATCACTTCTGATGCGTCAATGGCGGTGTCAATCAGCGGTCGCCCCTGTGCCGGGCCATCACGCTTGGTGTAATTGAGTTTGCCGAGGAAATCGATTTCATCCTGGGTATTCCACGAAATCCCTTTACCGCCGTTGCCAAGTTTGTCCATCAATGGCCCGAGCGAGGTAAAGCGTTCATAGGTAGCAGGGTAGTCGCGTTCCACCGCCACAATATTGGGCGCAGTTTTACCTGGAATCAGATCGCATTCGCCTTTGCGCCAGTCGAGCACTTCACACGGCTGTGAGAGTTCTGCCGGAGAGTCATGCAGCAGTGGTTGTAATACCACGTCGGTTTCTTTGCCAAGATGGCCCACGCACACTTGCGAAAAGGCTTTGGCAATACCTTTGTAGATTTCCCAGTCGCTGCGTGATTCCCACGCCGGATCGACCGCCGCAGAAAGCGGATGAATAAACGGATGCATATCCGAGGTGTTCATATCGTCTTTTTCGTACCAGGTGGCGGTGGGCAGAACGATATCGGAGAACAGGCAGGTACTGGACATACGGAAGTCGAGCGTCACCAGCAGGTCGAGCTTGCCTTCAATCGCTGCAGTTTGCCACTCGACTTCTTCTGGTTTGATCCCGTCGCTGGCACCGAGTTCCTGACCCTGAATCCCACTTTTGGTTCCCAGCAGATACTTCTGCATATACTCGTGGCCTTTGCCGGAGGAGCCAAGCAGGTTAGAACGCCAGACAAACAAATTACGCGGATGATTGCTGCCGCTATCTGGTTGTTCGCAGGCCATGCGTAAATCGCCCGATTTCAGCGCCTGGGCGGTAAATTCTGTGGGGGATAATCCGGCCTTGTCGGCTTCAGCTTTAATCCCGAGCGGGTTACGCCCCAGCTGCGGCGCAGAAGGTAGCCAGCCCATACGTTCGGCACGAACGTTGAAATCAATCAGATGACCGCTGTACTTACTGGCATCGGCGAGCGGTGAAAGTAACTCCTGAGCAGAGACTTTTTCATAGCGCCATTGGCTGGAATGATTGTAGAAAAACGAGGTGCTGTTCATCTGGCGCGGTGGTCGGTTCCAATCGAGCGCAAAGGCCAGCGGCAACCAGCCAGTTTGCGGGCGCAGTTTTTCCTGACCGACATAGTGTGCCCATCCGCCACCGCTTTGCCCGACACAACCGCAGAAGATCAGCATATTGATCATTCCCCGGTAGTTCATGTCCATGTGGTACCAGTGGTTAACACCTGCGCCGAGGATAATCATCGAGCGCCCATGCGTTTTATGGGCAGTATCGGCAAATTCACGAGCGATGGTTTCAATATACTGGCGCGGCACACCGGTAATTTGCTCACCCCAGGCTGGGGTGTACGGTTTGATTTCAGCGTAATCTTTCGCGCTGTTTTCATCTTCCAGCCCGCGATCGAGGCCGTAATTCGCCAGTACCAAATCATAAACGCTAACCACCGGACAAGTGCTGCCATCGGCTAATGTCAGGTTTTTAACGGGTAATTGACGCACCAGGACCGGATTGTGTTTTACGCTACGAAAATGCGGATTTTCAATGCCGCCAAAGTAGGGGAAGGCCACGCCTGCAACGGCATCATGTTGACCAAGCAGGGTTAATGACAATTCGGTTTCCGTACCGGCGGCAATGGATTCCAGATTCCATTTGCCTTTTTCTCCCCAGCGAAAACCAATCGAACCGTTCGGCACCACCAGTTCACCTGCGGTATTAACCGCCACGGTTTTCCACTGCGGATTGTTGCTTTCGCCCAGTCCATCCACCAGGTCAGATGCGCGGACCATGCGCCCGGGAACGTAGCTGCCGTCGTCGCGAGGTTCCAGCATTACCAGCATCGGCATGTCGCTGTAGCGGCGGCAGTAGTTGATAAAATAATCGCTGGGATTATCGAGATGAAACTCTTTTAAAATGACATGGCCCATTGCCATTGCCAGGGCACTATCAGTGCCTTGTTTCGGTGCCAGCCACTGGTCGCACAATTTGGCCACTTCAGAGTAGTCAGGGGTAATGGCGATGGTTTTAGTGCCTTTGTAGCGTACTTCGGTAAAGAAATGGGCGTCCGGCGTACGTGTCTGCGGTACGTTAGACCCCCAGGCGATGATGTAACTGGAGTTATACCAGTCGGCAGATTCCGGCACGTCGGTTTGTTCGCCCCAGGTCATCGGCGAGGCGGGCGGCAGGTCGCAATACCAGTCGTAGAAGCTTAAACAGGTGCCACCTAACAGCGACAGATAACGTGTTCCGGCGGCGTAAGAAACCATCGACATCGCCGGGATCGGCGAGAAACCGGCAACGCGATCCGGGCCGTAAGTTTTGATGGTCCAGACGTTAGCAGCGGCAATCAGCTGGTTTAGCTCCTGCCAGTTGGAGCGGATAAAGCCGCCGCGTCCACGTACTTGTTTGTAGCTTAGGCACTTTTGCGGATCGTTCATAATCGATGCCCACGCCAGTACCGGATCGCTGTGTTGCTTGAGGGCTTCGCGCCACAGTTCAATCAGTCGTTTACGAATGAGAGGGTATTTCAGGCGGTTAGCGCTGTAGAGATACCAGGAGTAACTTGCGCCGCGCGGGCAGCCGCGAGGTTCATGATTGGGCAGGTCAGGGCGAGTACGCGGGTAGTCGGTCTGTTGGATTTCCCAGGTCACCAGACCATTTTTAACGTAGATTTTCCAGCTACAGGAGCCTGTACAGTTAACACCGTGGGTGGAACGCACGATTTTGTCGAACTGCCAACGCTGGCGATAGCTGTCCTCCCAGTCGCGGTTGCTATGCATCACCTGTCCGTGACCATCGGCAAAGGTATCGCCCTTTTGTTTGAAGTAGCGAAAGCGATCCAAAAGTTTACTCATGACATAACTCCTGCTCCAGGAATGAATTGGGATCTGATGCCTTGTCGGATGCGACACGGTTGTAGCCTGATAAGACGTGTCAGGCATCGATCTCTTATTTTTGGCTGAACTTCCGCCGACCATAAACCAGCCAGGTCAGCAGCACACAAACGATGTAGAAGATTAAAAACACTTTCATCGCGCCTACCGGAGAGCCGGTCATATTGAGCGACATGCCAAACGCCTGCGGAATGAAAAAGCCGCCCACTGCGCCAATGGCTGAGATAAAGCCCAGAGCCGCCGCCGTTTCGGTGACGGCTTCTCTCTGAGCTTGCTCATCACTACCGCCTTTCATCTTCACCCGATAAATGGTTATCTGGCGAAAGATGACGGCGATCATCTGGAAAGTAGAACCACTTCCCAGACCTGCGGTCAGAAACAACCCCATAAATACGGCGTAAAATGCGATGAAATTACCGGAGCCTGTGCCCGGTAAGGTAAGGAACAGCAGGGCGCTGAAAATCGCCATAAAAATGAAGTTGATCAACGTCACCCGCACGCCGCCGAATTTATCGGAAATAGCACCACCAACCGACCGCGCGATGGCACCAATAAATGGGCCAAAGAACGCCAGGCGCAGAATATTCACATCAGGGAACTGAGTTTTCGCCAGCATGGCAAAACCCGCAGAAAAACCGATAAACGAACCGAAGGTGGCAAGGTAAAGCAGGCTCAGCAGCCAGAGATGCAGGCGTTGTAACACTGGCAGCTGGTCGGCAATTGACGCGCGTGAACTGGCGATATCATTCATCCCTGACCAGGCGGCGATCGTGGCAATCGCCAGTAATGGCACCCAAATCCATGCGGCATTCGCCAGCGACATCACCGAACCGTCGGCCTGCGGTACGCCATTGACGCCGAGAAAGGCAAATACGGGTACAAAAATGACCAACGGTGCAACCAGCTGCATCACACTTACACCTAAGTTTCCTAATCCGCCATTAATCCCAAGTGCGCTCCCTTGTTTGGCTTTTGGGAAGAAGAAACTGATATTGCCCATGCTCGAAGCAAAGTTCGCACCTGCAAAACCGCATAGCAAAGCGATAACGATAAATATCCCAAAAGGAGTATTCGGATTCTGCACGGCAATTCCGAGCCAGACGCAAGGAATAATCAGGATTGCAGTACTAAAAACCGTCCATCGGCGCCCACCAAATATAGGCACCATAAAGGAGTAGGGGACACGCAATAATGCGCCAGAAACGGAGGGTAATGCGGTTAATAAAAAGAGTTGATCGGTAGTGAAATTAAAACCGATTTTATTGAGATTAACAGTAACTGCGCTAAATAGCATCCAGACACAGAAGGCAAGAAGTAGACAACTGACTGATATCCAGAGGTTTCTTCGAGCAATATGTTTTCCTTTATTTTCCCAGAAGGCCGGATTTTCTGGTTTCCAGTCGCGCAAAAGATAACGACTAGTTTTCTCATTTTGCAGTGCCATATTGTTCCTCACATGTACACATTGGTAATGAAAAAAAGACAAAACAGGAGGTAAGGCGCAATAGCCAGTTATTAGAATTAAGGATGAATTGGGTGAAGTGCTGATTGAAAGAATAGATAAGAAAGCGTAACCGCGGGGGCAGAATGGGGATTAAACAGACAGATATGTGTTACTAAATGTAACTAACAAGCTAACCATTAAACGGATGTTAACCTATGTATGCATGTCATGATCCAACCCTTCAGATGATGAATCCAAAGGGTTTATATTTTTAACAAGACCAGACACTTATAGAATTAGTGATAATTTATTCACTAAAAAGGCCATGAACTGGAGGAAAACGTTCTGTCCAGAAAGTCTATCGGTTCCTCTCTTATCGCCTCATTGTAATAATCGTTATTACAGTAAGTATTGTTTATTTCATCTAAGGTCATATTTTTAATTTTTATATTCCTCTGGTTTACAACTTCTTCTGTTTTATAAGTATGTATATTATATGGGTTACATGCATTTTTAATATGATAGTGAAACAATTCGTTATCCACATATACTCCGTCAGAGTGAACTTCAAATGCACCAGGCGAAAGAATTGCCAGGCCAGTATTAAGCTTAAGTGCTGGGGAAAATAAATTAAATAACATGAGCTGGATAGTAGGGCAATTGTTCTTCCCAGAAACATTTAAAAAATTTAAGTTTTTGCTCTGTTTTATTATGGGGAATAAAGTTTCAATATCGGACGTATTCTTAGTGTCAATGCGGGTTATTTTATTATTGTCCAACCTTAAACTTTTGATAGATGAAAGATAAGTCAGGAAATGAAGGTTTATTTTTTCCAACTGATTGTTCGCAGCGTTTAATGTCTGAACATTGCAGAAGTTGCTAAAGAACACTTTAATTTCAGAAAGCAAGTTGTTGTTGATAAGTAACGTATTCAAGTTGGGAAATAAGGCATTATGTAAACTTGTTAGTTTATTATGGGATAGATCCAGCAGTAAAAGTTCATCTTTATTTCCTGCCACAATATCAGTTAATTGATTGTGGCTGAGATTCAGGTACTGCAGCCTTTCGCAACATTTTAATTGCACAAACTCTAGTTGATTATGTGCCGCACTAAAATAAGCAATTGATGAAAGCCTATCTATATCAATATTTCTGAGAGAATTATTATTCATAGATATATGTGTAATGCTTACATTTCTACCTTGAGGAAAATTTATTGACTCAAGAGCATTACTATTCAGACTAAGGTTGATGAGTCTATCGTAGGTGGTTGCATCAAAATGTTTGAGTTGGTTCTCATCAAGATTGATAGAGGTGAAGTTTTGCAGTCCTGGTGGTTGGGTAGTTAAATTAAGCCCTGATAAATCAATATCATTCTGTTTCGACAAAAAAGCAAAATTTATCCTTTTAGCGGCTTCGTTTCGGCATTCCGGACGATGGATTTCACCTGTAAGTATGCGTTCTGCTTTCCATTTATTTAATTCGCGCATCCAGTTAAGTTCATTTTTTTCTGGATGTTGCTGTATGGATTGTGGATTTATTTTATTAAATATTGAAGGGAATTTCATAACTGCTCCGTAGTAATGCTTTATTTTAATGATTTATTACCCTTGATAAATCAGGATGTGTTTTATAACTCTGTTGTAAAGGATTGGCTTAACCAATTATTGGCTGTTGGACCAAAACCTAAGGAAGGTTTATCCTCATTATGAATATAATAACAGACGGGTGTGCCCGTTGGGTCCTTTAGCCCCGAGTGTGAGGGTAGAGAAGAGGAATTTGACTTATAGTCACCAACCCCGTACATGCGATGCATAGGCAGAATGGCTTTTAGTTCTGCGTCAGAAAATATTGTTTCTTCTTCTATTAAGGTGTACTCTCTGGAATAATATTTTGATCTATAACGAATAGACATTGAGTCATTGTCTTTTATATGATTTCCTTCGGAATTCTCGCTTACTTCTACAAGATGTTCATCGCTGGTATCGATATTTGTGATTGCCAGGTTATAAGATAAATCAATGGTCACTTCATTAGTGTCATCAATTATATTTCTTACTGCAGCCCAGTACTGCATTTGGGCAAGTGGATCATTGTTGATGCCGTTAACTAATACATGCCAAAGATGTTTTGATGATATTAATTGATCAATGTCATCTGTTGGCAATAAATTGTTATTGCTTAAGTTTAAATATTCCAGTTTTGTAGTAGTTTTCGCGTTTAAATGTGCAATATGGTTGTCGTTTAAAGTGATTTTCTCCACTATGGGGTGATTGTGTAATATAATGTCATTGATCATATTATGATGGGCACTTAACTCAATCAGAGATTCTTGCCGGGAGAGATCCAGCGATGCTAGCTTGTTATAATGAAGATTAAGAAATTTCAGTTTATAACTATCAGAAATATTAATTTTTGTCAGATTGTTATTTTGCGCTTCCAGGTTAACCAATGAATGCTGATTTTTAAAATCCAAACTTTCCAGATTGTTGTGATCAATATAAATATTTTCCAGTTTTGATTCATTTGGAAAGGTTATCGTTTTAATTTTATTAAAGCTAAGGTTGATATTGACGAGGCTGGCATTGTCAGTAAAGTCAAGACAAGTGAGACAATTGTTTTCCAGATTTAACGTGTTAACTGTCGAGGGGATAGGCGGTAACTCACTCAAATCAAGATATGACAAATCAAGAGATGCCATGTTCGAATTGTAAGCTTCTTTAATTCGCTCTACGGCAATTGCTCTTTCTTCACCATTATTAAGCGACTTATTACCCCATTGTGCCAGTCGTTCACAAAAATTGCTGGAGATGGTTTCTTTGTTAGGTAATGCGTTATTTAATTGATAACTGGCATTATTTTTTACACAAGCTGTATTAATATTGGTCATAATCACTCATCAATAAATATTATAGTAAGATGTCCCCGGAGGGTATGGAAGAATATTAATTGAGGTGAATGACCAGAAATATCAAAAATTGCTCATTTTTACTTAAGGAGTCATACAGCAGCACTTAAATCAAAAACCAGCCCAGAGAAGGGCTGGTCAGGAGAGGATGTTAGAACTGATAGGTAATGCCCGTTGCGACGATGTTATCGGTGCGAATATCTACGGCACGGGTAAAGTCGCTTTCATCAATCAGGTTGATTTTATAATCAACATAGGTCGACATATTTTTGTTGAAGAAATACGTCGCACCAACGTCGATATACTCAATCATGTCCTGGTCGCCGTAGCGGCCCAGATCTCTGCCTTTCGATTTCAGGTAAGCGAGTGATGGGCGCAAGCCGAAGTCGAATTGATATTGTGCCACTACTTCAAAACTTTGTGCTTTGTTAGAGATATAACCATCGCCATAGGTGGTCATGTTTAATGTTTCAGCGTAATTAGCTGCAAAGTAGATGTTGTTGGCATCATATTTTATACCTGTAGCCCACAGTTCTGCATTCTTACCGGAGGCATTGAGAGGATTAGCAGCGGCTCTTTCCTGCGCATTTGTCCGATCGGATTTGGTATACACCGCACCGATACCAAAGCCATCATAAACATAAGTTGAGGAGATACCGAAACCGTCACTATTGGCACGCGTGTAGTCAGCACCATAAAGATGACCATTGTCAGTGCGTTCATTTTTGCCTTGATATTGCGCGGCAAAGTTCAGACCTTCAATTAAGCCGAAGAAATCGTAGTTGCGATAGGTTGCCACACCGGTAGTACGGTATGTCATGAAGACATCTTTCTGACTCCAGGTATCGCCACCAAATTCTGGCAACATATCGGTCCATGAACCAATGTCATAGCCGACACCGTAGTTACGACCATAGTCCAGAGAGCCAAATTCACTAATTTTTAAACCTGCATAGGCCAGACGGGTCTTGTTACCGCGCGAGCCGTTGGCTTCATCGTTATAGCCTTTAAAATCATATTCCCAGTGACCAAAACCAATCATTTGATCATTGATTTGCGTTTCTCCTTTAAAGCCGAGACGGGCATAAGTTTTATCACCATCGTCACGCTTATCATCAGTAAAATAACGTAGAGCGGTAACCTTGCCATAAAGGTCGAGTTTATTACCATCCTTGTTATAGACTTCGGCAGCGTGTGCTACGTTCGCAGCTAACAAACCAGTTACAACCACCGCAACTATTTTTAATTTCATTTAACAGAATCCTTTTAATTATCGTTAAACGTATTTTCTAAACGAATTTTAAACGGCGTCATTTATAAATGACATACTGTTTTTAAAATAGAATGGTGATTAAAAACAATGAGAAAAATAGATGAAATAATATTATTTATCGATATGTGATCGAAGTCGAAATGAAATATAAGGTGAACTACTGGTATTTGAAATTTATTTTTTTATATTGTCGGAATTTATCTGATTAACTGCCGGGCCGTAGACCCGACAATTATTTTAGCCACGACGTGTCGCCAGCCAGCAGAGCAGGGAACCGCCGCAGACCATTAGCGCGCCTTGCCAGAACGAGAACGACAGCGGGGCGCTGAGCAGCACGGCTGCAAGCGCTGAGGAAAGAACGGGCGTAAAATACGAACCTACCGCCATAATGGTGACGTTGCCATGTAATATACCGACGTTCCATGCAGCATAAGCAAATCCTAAGGTAAATGCCGCAGAGGTGAGTTTAATCATGACGGGCGTGCTAAATACCATTTCTGGTTGTGGCGTGAGAAAATAGTAAACCCACAGACTTGCTCCCGTTAGTAGGACAAAAACGGTAATTCCGTTAAATCCGCGTGCGTATTTATTCGTTACTGTGCAATAGGCTGCCCAGATAAACGCACCAATAAACGCCAGGAAATAACTCAATGGGCTGGTGGTGATATTATTGATGATTTCATCATAATGTAACCCATTGTCACCACCTAACACCCAGCAGACGCCAACCAGGGCTAATAATAATCCTGGTACAATCAGCCAGTTGGTTTTCTGACCATTAAACAGAATGGCAAAGAGAATTGTCAGGCTGGGCCACAGATAGTTCACCATACCCACTTCAATCGCCTGATGACGGGTCGCCGCATATCCTAAGGAAAGCGCCAGACAGATTTCATAGCTGACGAATAACAGACACCCGGCGAGTAAATAGCCTTTCGGGATCTGCCGAATACGCGGAAATCCAACCGTGAAGATTAACAGCAGCCCGCTTAATGAATAGATAGCAGCTGCGCCGCCGACCGGGCCGAGCCCCTCACTGACACCGCGAATCAATCCTACCATCGTGCTCCACAGGACGATCGCTATTAGCCCTATGAGCGTTGCTTTTTGTCGTGTCATGCTCGCTGTTTTGTCTCTCTTGCCGTTAAAAATTAAGCTGAATTTTATAGCATTTTTTTAACTGGCCTGTCAGGCAGAGGTGCGTTTTTCTACCGCTATTGAGGTAGGTCAATTTGCGCAGGCGGATTATTTTGTGGCAAACACGTGTTCTTTTTGATTTCGCGCAAAAAGATTCAGAATTTTACTGTTAGTTTCCTCGCGCAGTAATACCCCTGAAAAAAGAGGAAAGCAATGGACGTCAGTCGCAGACAATTTTTTAAAATCTGCGCGGGCGGTATGGCTGGAACAACAGTAGCGGCATTGGGCTTTGCCCCAAAGCAAGCACTGGCTCAGGCGCGAAACTACAAATTATTACGCGCTAAAGAGATCCGTAACACCTGCACATACTGTTCCGTAGGTTGCGGGCTATTGATGTATAGCCTGGGTGATGGCGCGAAAAACGCCAGAGAAGCGATTTATCACATTGAAGGTGACCCGGATCATCCGGTAAGCCGTGGTGCGCTGTGCCCGAAAGGGGCCGGTTTGCTGGATTACGTCAACAGCGAAAACCGTCTGCGCTACCCGGAATATCGTGCGCCAGGTTCTGACAAATGGCAGCGCATTAGCTGGGAAGAAGCATTCTCCCGTATTGCGAAGCTGATGAAAGCTGACCGTGACGCTAACTTTATTGAAAAGAACGAGCAGGGCGTAACGGTAAACCGTTGGCTTTCTACCGGTATGCTGTGTGCCTCCGGTGCCAGCAACGAAACCGGGATGCTGACCCAGAAATTTGCCCGCTCCCTCGGGATGCTGGCGGTAGACAACCAGGCGCGCGTCTGACACGGACCAACGGTAGCAAGTCTTGCTCCAACATTTGGTCGCGGTGCGATGACCAACCACTGGGTGGATATCAAAAACGCTAACGTCGTAATGGTGATGGGTGGTAACGCTGCGGAAGCGCATCCCGTCGGTTTCCGCTGGGCGATGGAAGCGAAAAACAACAACGATGCAACCTTGATCGTTGTCGATCCCCGTTTTACGCGTACCGCTTCTGTGGCGGATATTTACGCACCTATTCGTTCCGGTACGGACATTACGTTCCTGTCTGGCGTTTTGCGCTACCTGATCGAAAACAACAAAATCAACGCCGAATACGTTAAGCATTACACCAACGCCAGCCTGCTGGTGCGTGATGATTTTGCTTTCGAAGATGGCCTGTTCAGCGGTTATGACGCTGAAAAACGCCAGTACGATAAATCGTCCTGGAACTATCAGTTCGATGAAAACGGCTATGCGAAACGCGATGAAACACTGACTCATCCGCGCTGTGTGTGGAACCTGCTGAAAGCGCACGTTTCCCGCTACACGCCGGACGTTGTTGAAAACATCTGTGGTACGCCAAAAGCCGACTTCCTGAAAGTGTGTGAAGTGCTGGCCTCCACCAGCGCACCGGATCGCACAACCACCTTCCTTTACGCGCTGGGCTGGACGCAGCACACCGTGGGTGCGCAGAACATCCGTACTATGGCGATGATCCAGTTACTGCTCGGTAACATGGGTATGGCCGGTGGCGGCGTGAACGCATTGCGTGGTCACTCCAACATTCAGGGCCTGACCGACTTAGGCCTGCTCTCTACCAGCCTGCCGGGTTATCTGACGCTGCCGTCAGAAAAACAGGTTGATTTGCAGTCGTATCTGGAAGCGAACACGCCGAAAGCGACGCTGGCTGATCAGGTGAACTACTGGAGCAACTATCCGAAGTTCTTCGTTAGCCTGATGAAATCTTTCTACGGCGATGCCGCGCAGAAAGAGAACAACTGGGGCTACGACTGGCTGCCTAAGTGGGACCAGACCTACGACGTCATCAAGTATTTCAACATGATGGACGAAGGCAAAGTCACCGGTTATTTCTGCCAGGGCTTTAACCCGGTTGCGTCCTTCCCGGACAAAAACAAAGTGGTGAGCTGCTTGAGCAAGCTGAAGTACATGGTGGTTATCGATCCGCTGGTGACTGAAACCTCTACCTTCTGGCAGAACCACGGCGAGTCGAACGATGTCGATCCGGCGTCTATTCAGACTGAAGTATTCCGTCTGCCTTCGACCTGCTTTGCTGAAGAAGATGGTTCTATCGCTAACTCCGGTCGCTGGTTACAGTGGCACTGGAAAGGTCAGGACGCGCCGGGCGAAGCGCGTAACGACGGCGAAATTCTGGCGGGTATCTACCATCATCTGCGCGAGTTGTACCAGGCCGAAGGTGGTAAAGGCGTAGAACCGCTGATGAAGATGAGCTGGAACTACAAGCAGCCGCACGAACCGCAATCTGACGAAGTAGCTAAAGAGAACAACGGCTATGCGCTGGAAGATCTCTATGATGCTAATGGCGTGCTGATTGCGAAGAAAGGTCAGTTGCTGAGTAGCTTTGCGCATCTGCGTGATGACGGTACAACCGCATCTTCTTGCTGGATCTACACCGGTAGCTGGACAGAGCAGGGCAACCAGATGGCTAACCGCGATAACTCCGACCCGTCCGGTCTGGGGAATACGCTGGGATGGGCCTGGGCGTGGCCGCTCAACCGTCGCGTACTCTACAACCGTGCTTCGGCGGATATCAACGGTAAACCGTGGGATCCGAAACGGATGCTGATCCAGTGGAACGGCAGCAAGTGGACGGGTAACGATATTCCGGACTTCGGCAATGCCGCACCGGGTACGCCAACCGGGCCGTTTATCATGCAGCCGGAAGGGATGGGACGCCTGTTTGCCATCAACAAAATGGCGGAAGGTCCGTTCCCGGAGCACTACGAGCCAATTGAAACGCCGCTGGGCACTAACCCGCTGCATCCGAACGTGGTGTCTAACCCGGTTGTTCGTCTGTATGAACAAGACGCGCTGCGGATGGGTAAAAAAGAGCAGTTCCCGTATGTGGGTACGACCTATCGTCTGACCGAGCACTTCCACACCTGGACCAAGCACGCGTTGCTCAACGCAATTGCTCAGCCGGAACAGTTTGTGGAAATCAGCGAAACGCTGGCGGCGGCGAAAGGCATCGCCAATGGCGACCGTGTCACCGTATCCAGCAAGCGTGGCTTTATCCGCGCGGTGGCTGTGGTAACGCGCCGTCTGAAGCCGCTGAATGTAAACGGTCAGCAGGTTGAAACGGTGGGTATTCCAATCCACTGGGGCTTTGAGGGTGTCGCGCGTAAAGGTTATATCGCTAACACTCTGACGCCGAATGTCGGTGATGCAAACTCGCAAACGCCGGAATATAAAGCGTTCTTAGTCAACATTGAGAAGGCGTAAGGGGGCGAACAGATGGCTATGGAAACGCAGGACATTATCAAAAGGTCCGCAACTAACTCCATCACGCCGCCTTCTCAGGTGCGTGATTACAAAGCAGAAGTCGCGAAACTTATCGACGTTTCCACCTGTATCGGCTGTAAAGCCTGTCAGGTGGCGTGTTCAGAGTGGAACGACATCCGTGATGAAGTGGGGCACTGCGTCGGGGTTTACGATAACCCCGCCGATCTGAGCGCCAAGTCCTGGACGGTGATGCGCTTTAGCGAAACCGAACAGAACGGCAAGCTGGAGTGGCTGATCCGTAAAGACGGCTGTATGCACTGTGAAGATCCGGGCTGCCTGAAGGCGTGCCCGTCTGCTGGTGCAATCATTCAGTACGCTAACGGGATTGTTGATTTCCAGTCGGAAAACTGCATCGGGTGTGGTTACTGCATTGCTGGGTGTCCGTTTAATATTCCGCGCCTCAACAAAGAGGATAACCGGGTATATAAATGCACGCTCTGCGTCGATCGCGTCAGCGTCGGCCAGGAACCGGCTTGTGTGAAAACCTGTCCGACCGGGGCTATCCACTTCGGCACCAAGAAGGAGATGCTGGAGCTGGCGGAACAGCGCGTGGCGAAACTGAAAGCGCGTGGTTACGAACATGCTGGCGTCTACAACCCGGAAGGGGTCGGTGGTACGCACGTTATGTACGTGCTGCATCACGCCGATCAGCCGGAGCTGTATCACGGTCTGCCGAAAGATCCGAAGATCGACACCTCGGTAAGCCTGTGGAAAGGCGCGTTGAAACCGCTGGCAGCGGCTGGCTTTATTGCCACTTTTGCCGGGTTGATTTTCCACTACATCGGTATTGGCCCGAATAAGGAAGTGGACGATGACGAGGAGGATCATCATGAGTAAGTCGAAAATGATTGTGCGCACCAAATTTATTGATCGCGCCTGTCACTGGACCGTGGTGATTTGCTTCTTCCTGGTGGCGCTGTCCGGGATTTCGTTCTTCTTCCCGACGCTGCAATGGCTGACGCAAACCTTCGGTACGCCGCAGATGGGGCGCATTTTGCACCCGTTCTTCGGCATTGCGATTTTCGTCGCGCTGATGTTTATGTTTGTGCGTTTTGTGCATCACAACATCCCGGATAAGAAAGATATTCCGTGGCTGTTGAACATTGTCGAAGTATTGAAAGGCAATGAGCATAAAGTAGCGGATGTCGGTAAGTACAACGCCGGGCAAAAGATGATGTTCTGGTCGATCATGAGCATGATTTTCGTGCTGCTGGTGACCGGGGTGATTATCTGGCGTCCGTACTTTGCGCAGTACTTCCCGATACAGGTTGTCCGTTATAGCCTGCTGATCCACGCGGCTGCGGGTATCATCCTGATCCACGCCATCCTGATCCATATGTATATGGCATTCTGGGTGAAAGGATCGATTAAAGGGATGATCGAAGGAAAGGTGAGCCGTCGCTGGGCGAAGAAACACCATCCACGCTGGTATCGTGAAATCGAGAAGGCAGAAGCGAAAAAAGAGAGTGAAGAAGGGATATAATCTCTTTTGAACTTTAAGCTGAAAATGGCGCTGTAAAAGGCGTCATTTTCATATTGTAGACAACGTAGGCTTTGTTCATGCCGGATGCGGCGTGACGCCTTATCCGGCCTACAAACCCTTCAAATCCAATAGATTGCAGTGAACTTGTAGGCCTGATAAGCGTAGCGCATCAGGCAATGTTGCGTTTGTCATCAGTTCTAAATGGCGCTTTATAAAGTGCCATTTTTTTATTGCGTAACCAGACGGCGTAATCGCGACACATCCACCGTTTTTTCAGCCTCTGCCAGACTCCAGGCGTTTTGCAGATTCAGCCACATTTGCGGCGAACTGCCGATCACCACGGAAAGTTTAATTGCCATTTCTGGCGTCAAAGCTGCTTTTCCGGTCAGCAATCGGCTTGCCGTTGAGGGCGCAATTTCCATTGCTCTGGCAAACTCGCGCAGGCTGACATTAAGTTCGTCCAGTGATTCCTGAATAATGTCCCCCGGGCGGGGATGATTGGCCATTTTCATCAGTGATAGTCCTCGTAATCCAGTATGTATGCATCGCCATTGACGAATTCAAATGTGATTCGCCAGTTGCCCGAGACAGATATCGCCCAAATTCCATCGCGATCGCCGCTTAACGGGTGTAGTCGGTAACCGGGCATATCGATATCAGCAAGACAGCTTGCCGCATCAATCACAGCAAGTCGATGGCGTAATCGTTTGACTTGCGTCGGTATAACGCCGGAGGTTTTGCCGAGAAGAAACAAGTCACGCAATCCCTTGTGTCTGAAATTCATTATCATCTCTTCATCCTTGTTCCCTCGAAAGGAACACTATCACTATTGTTCCGTGCAGCGCAACAAATTTCGCTACGTTTTCGCGAATTGTGAGGGGAAAGATGGGGGAGGAAAAGAAGAAGAGTGAAATTGCGGAAAGCGTCTCGCAAAACAGGCTGCGACCCGAACATGGCAGTCGCAGCAAAGGCTTCTTAGCGGCGGAAATCAATCACCATACGGCCACGGATTTTGCCTTCTTCCATCTCAGTAAAGATGGTGTTGATGTCCGCTAACGGACGCAGGGCGACTTTCGGCACCACTTTGCCTTCGACGGCAAACTGGAAGGCTTCGGTGAGATCCTGGCGCGTGCCGACCAGCGAACCGACCACTTCAATACCATCCAGCACCAGCCGTGGGATATCCAGGCTCATAGACTCCGGCGGCAGACCGACTGCCACAACACGCCCGCCTGCACGAACGGCATCGACCGCAGAGTTAAACGCAGCTTTAGCTACCGCTGTCACCACCGCAGCGTGTGCACCACCGGTTTTCTCCTGCACAATTTTGGCGGCGTCTTCGGTGCGTGAGTTAATCGCTAAATCTGCACCCATTTCGGTTGCCAGTTTCAACTGCTCATCATTGACATCAATGGCGATCACTTTGGCGTTAAAGACATTCTTCGCGTATTGCAGGGCGAGGTTACCCAGACCGCCAAGACCGTAGATAGCAATCCACTGCCCTGGACGAATTTTTGACAGCTTAACGGCTTTGTAGGTGGTGACCCCCGCACAGGTAATGCTGCTGGCCGCCGCCGAGTCCAGACCATCTGGCACTTTTACCGCGTAATCGGCGACCACGATGCACTCTTCCGCCATCCCGCCATCAACGCTGTATCCGGCATTTTTAACTGAACGGCAGAGCGTTTCGTTACCACTGTTACAGTATTCGCAATGACCGCATCCTTCGTAAAACCACGCCACGCTGGCACGATCGCCTGGTTTTAATGAGGTGACACCTGGGCCAACTTCTGCCACCACACCGATGCCTTCATGGCCCAGAATTACGCCGGTTTTGTCACCAAAATCGCCATTCTTAACATGAAGATCGGTGTGACATACACCACAACACTCCATTTTCAGCAGGGCTTCGCCATGTTTCAGTGAGCGCAGTGTTTTATTCGTAACGTCAACATGATGATCCTTCGTAACAACTGCAGCCTTCATAGTTCCTCCTTTTCGGATGATGTTCTGCATAGCAGGTGAGGCAAATGAGATTTATTCGCCACTACCCAGTATGGATGAGATCTGAAAAAGGGAGAGGGAAATTGCCCGGTAGCCTTCACTACCGGGCGCAGGCTTAGATGGAGGTACGGCGGTAGTCGCGGTATTCGGCCTGCCAGAAATTATCATCAATGGCCTGTTGCAGAGCTTCGGCGGAGGTTTTCACCGCCACGCCTTGCTGCTGCGCCATTTTGCCAACCGCAAAGGCAATTGCGCGGGAGACTTTCTGAATATCTTTCAGTTCCGGTAGTACCAGACCTTCGCCGTTCAGGACCAGCGGCGAATACTGAGCAAGCGTTTCACTTGCCGACATCAGCATCTCATCGGTGATACGTGACGCGCCGGAAGCAATAACGCCCAGCCCGATGCCCGGGAAAATAAAGGCGTTGTTACACTGGGCGATAGGGTAGATTTTATCTTTCCATACCACTGGGTTAAACGGACTGCCAGTGGCGACCAGCGCGTTACCTTCAGTCCAGGCGATAATGTCCTGCGGTGTGGCTTCCACGCGTGAAGTCGGGTTAGACAGCGGCATCACGATCGGACGCGGACAGTGTTTATGCATCTCACGGATGATCTCTTCCGTAAACAGCCCGGTCTGTCCTGAGACGCCAATCAGAATATCTGGTTTTACATTACGCACCACATCCAGCAGTGACAGCACATCGCTGTCGGTATCCCAGTCACTGAGGTTTTCGCGTTTCTGCACCAGTTTGGTCTGGAAAGGCAGCAGGTTCGGCATCTTGTCGGTCAGCAGGCCAAAGCGATCGACCATAAAGACTTTCTGCCGCGCCGCTTCCTCGCTTAATCCTTCGCGCTGGGTCTGGGCGATGATCATTTCGGCAATGCCGCATCCCGCTGAACCTGCGCCAAGGAAGACGATTTTTTTCTCGCTCAGTTGACCACCCGCCGCGCGGCTGGCTGCGATCAGTGTGCCGACCGTTACCGCCGCGGTGCCCTGAATGTCATCGTTAAAAGAACAAATTTCATTGCGATAGCGGTTAAGTAACGGCATCGCATTTTTTTGTGCGAAGTCTTCAAACTGCAACAGCACGTCCGGCCAGCGTTGTTTCACAGCCTGGATAAATTCATCAACGAATTCATAGTATTCGTCGTCAGTGATACGCGGATTACGCCAGCCCATATACAGCGGATCGTTAAGCAGCTGTTGGTTGTTCGTTCCGACATCCAGCACCACCGGAAGGGTATACGCCGGGCTGATGCCGCCACAAGCGGTATAGAGCGACAGTTTACCGATCGGAATGCCCATCCCGCCGATGCCCTGGTCACCAAGCCCCAGAATACGTTCGCCGTCAGTCACCACAATCACTTTAATATTATGGTTCGGCACGTTTTGCAGAATATCGTCCATATTGTGGCGGTTCTGGTAAGAGATAAACACGCCGCGTGAACGGCGGTAGATCTCAGAAAAACGCTCACAGGCTGCGCCGACGGTTGGGGTATAAATAACAGGCATCATCTCATCAAGATGATTGTTTACCAGACGGTAGAAGAGGGTTTCGTTAGTGTCCTGGATGTTACGCAGGTAGATGTGTTTGTCGATTTCGGTTTTGAATCCCTGATACTGGATCCATGCTCGTTCCGCTTGTTCTTCGATGGTTTCGACCACTTCCGGCAGTAACCCCAGCAGGTTGAAGTTACGGCGTTCTTCCATGCTGAAGGCGCTGCCTTTATTCAACAACGGAAATTCCAGCAGTACAGGGCCAGCGTAAGGAATATAAAGCGAACGCTGTTTTTTTGTTTTTGGTTCCATGTCACTCACTCTTTTTTGAATATCCATCCCTGGCACGCTTTTATCGTCTTTGCTTTACCGCCAGGGCGTCGGCCCCAAGTATAAAGCAGATAAAAACAAAAACACCATTGCGCAGGCAATGGTGTTTAATCGTCATTGAGGACTGATGGTTATGAATTACTTTTCAGCGGGGCGTTTTCTGCCGGTTGGGTTATTTACCACGCTGGATTTGTCACCTTCGGTAACTATTTTGCGCTGGTTAGAAATTTTATGGTCCAGTCCAAGAATATGACGTGCCTGACGGTTCGATTTCATTTTAACTCCTCAATCCTGTTGCTAGTTTTAAGGACAACATCGCCGTAGCGAAGAAACACGTGCTAAACCCCTAAATTAGGTTGCCGATCAAGCATAGCACCTTAAAGCGTAGGGTGCTGGCCACTGACCACATAATTGATCGTTTGCTGGTAGATATCACTGAGGATGTCGTTATCAGAAGCTTCCACCCATTTGGTCAGCTCCATGAGAATGTCATCTTCAGTGACAACACCGTGCTCTGCCCGAAGGCCTTGCTCAATGGCATTAACCAGAGCGGGTTCTGCTGTTGAATTTTCTGCCTGATAATAAGTAAACATAGCGATTCTCCGTGTCTGTGTATTTTTGGTGTCTGCTACGGATCGCAGATATATAAAGCACATTCAGCATGGCAAATATTTGCCGCTTCGTTGTTAAGATTAGTCCTGGTTGATAATTTTTATATTATAACACCATGATATTCATAGGGATTGTAATTGGGGCGATCCGATTAATATTGATACAATATCTTTTGGATTATATATTCCCCGTTATCTATTGTGGGAATTTAATTTAAGTACAGAGATAATGTTTTCGCCGGATTTTATTCGGAATATCCTGCTTATCCTCGTGCGGTTTCTCACGTAGTCTATAATTTCCTTTTTAAGCCCACAGGAGAGCAACAATGACAATCCATAAGAAAGGTCAGGCACACTGGGAAGGCGATATCAAACGCGGGAAGGGAACTGTATCCACCGAGAGCGGCGTGCTGAACCAACAGCCGTATGGATTTAACACGCGTTTTGAAGGCGAAAAAGGAACCAACCCTGAAGAACTGATTGGCGCAGCGCATGCCGCATGTTTCTCAATGGCGCTTTCATTAATGCTGGGGGAAGCGGGATTCACGCCAACATCGATTGATACCACCGCCGATGTGTCGCTGGATAAAGTGGATGCAGGTTTTGCGATTACTAAAATCGCACTGAAGAGCGAAGTTGCGGTGCCGGGTATTGATGCCTCTACTTTTGACGGCATTATCCAGAAAGCAAAAGCAGGATGCCCGGTTTCTCAGGTACTGAAAGCTGAAATTACGCTTGATTACCAGTTGAAATCGTAAAGCGTTGCCGGATGACGCGTCAGGCGCGTGATTGCCTGATGCGTTGTTAGCGTCTCTACAGCGCCCGCCAGCACCGGATCTCACGTCCGTCCTCCCTTATTGTTAATGATTGCCGGACTTCACATCCGTGGGTTGCCAGAGGGCAGCGTTCGCGGAAAAAACAGCCTTGTGGCAACGTGCGGTTTCCTGGTAGATCCGTTTTACGTAATGCCCATTCTTCCTCCAGCGGTTTATCAATGGCGGGGAGGGAATCCAGCAATAATCGGGTGTATGGATGTGCCGGAGCTGTCAGCACCTGTTGCGCGTCTCCTAGTTCCACAATCTGTCCGAGATACATCACCGCCACCCGATCGCTCATATGACGTATCACCGAGACATTGTGTGAAATCAGCACATAAGTCAGCCCGCGATTTTCCTGTAGCGTTACCAGTAAATTGAGGATCTGCGCCTGCACGGAGATATCCAGCGCCGAGGTTGGTTCATCAAGCACAATCACGTCAGGCTGCGAAGAGAGTGCTCTGGCAATGGCGATACGTTGCCGCTGCCCGCCTGAGAACGCATGAGGCAAGCGATCGAGATACTCCGGACGAATACCCACCTGCACAGCCAGCTCCTCTGCCAACGCTCGCCGCTGTTGTTCACTACTACGCTTAGCTATCCAGAGCGGTTCTGTGATGATGCGCCACACCGGTAAGCGCGGATTGAGCGAAGAGAGCGGGTCCTGAAACACCATCTGCATAATGCGTTGTGATCTTGAACGGATGTACTGCCCGTGGCTCGGTTGCAGCATACCCATTAAAAGCTGTGCGAGGGTGCTTTTGCCGCAGCCTGACTCACCGACGATCCCTAAGGTTTCACTACGACGGATCTGTAAATCAATACCATTGATGGCATGAACATGTTCCGTAGTTTTACCAAGCCAGTTTTTTCGGGCCGGGAAATTGATATGGACGTCGCGTAACGTTAATAACGTGTCAGACACTAATGACCTCCTGCTGAGGATACCAACAGGCGCAGCGGTGGTTGTTGTCACCATACGCTGTTAGCGCCGGGACGTTTTCACACTGTGCACCTGCCGCATAGCAACGATCGCGAAAAGCGCAGCCGTCAGGCAAATGGGTGAGGTTTGGTACCGTCCCCGGAATAGCGGGTAATGGCTGGCGCGGTATTCCATGTTCCGGTGCGCATTGCAGCAAACCAATGGTATACGGATGCCGGGGATGATGGATAACGTCTGCCGTCACGCCGCTCTCAATCACGCTTCCGGCATACATCACGTAAACGCTATCGCACAGTTGCGACACCACGGCCATATCATGGCTGATGAACAGTACCGCAGTTCCACTGGCGCGGGCTTTATGTTTAAGCAGACGCAGTACCTGCAACTGTACCGTGACGTCCAGCGCCGTAGTCGGTTCGTCGGCAATAATCAATTGCGGCTCGCAGGAGAATGCCAGCGCAATCATTACCCGCTGTCGCATACCACCTGAAAGCTCAAACGGATAGCGCGACATAACTTCCACGGCATCCGGGATTTGCATCTCTTCCAGCAGGGCAATCGCTTTAGCTCTGGCTTCCCGACGACTTTTTGGTTGATGATGGCGGATCACGTCCATCATCTGAAGACCTATTCGACGTGTCGGATTAAGGGCGGTCATCGGTTCCTGAAAGATCATCGCCACTCGTGCGCCGCGCCACTGACGAAGCTGTTTTTCCCGAGCGTTAAGAGCATCTTCTCCCAGCAGTGAAATATGTCCCCGATGTACGCAATAACTGCCCGTCGGTAACAGACGCATAATCAACATTGCAGTGACTGATTTACCCGAGCCGGATTCTCCCACCAGACCGACAATTTCACCGCGGTTGATTTTCAATGACACATTGTTGAGCGCGTGAACATCACCGTTAAAACCGGGGAAACTCAAATGCAGTTGTTGAATGTCCAGAACGGGTTGGGTCATGACTGCTTTCCTCCTGCTTTCGGGTCAAGCAGATCGCGAATACCATCACCAAAGAGATTAAACCCGACGGCGGTAAGCAAAATCGCTGCCCCCGGAAATGCGCAATACCACCATTGATCGAGCACATAGTTGCGACCATTCGCCACCATCGCCCCCCATTCAGCACTTGGTTGTTGAGCACCCAGGCCAATAAATCCCAACGTGGCGGCCATTAAAATCGCGCTACCGATATCCAGCGATGCCTGCACAATCAGCGGCGGCAGGGAGTTACGTAAAATATGCCAGTTGATCAGATGCCAACGCGACGCACCAAAGGTTTTCGCCGCCTGAACATAGGTATACTGGCGAACAACTAATGTTTGCCCCCGCGCCAGGCGCACATAAAAGGGAATTCGCACAATAGCAATCGCCAGCATGGCGTTAAACAAACTCGGCCCGAGAGCGGCTGCCAGTGCCATTGTCAGCACCAGCGAAGGAATCGACAGCATAATGTCCATGATGCGCATGATAATCGCGTCTGCGCGTCCGCCAAGCACACCGGATAGACACCCGAGTAGCGACCCCATCATACCTGCAATGGCGACCACCACTAATCCGGCGAGAATTGATTGCTGACTGCCGACCAGTACGCGGCTAAACAGATCGCGTCCCACTTCATCGGTGCCAAACCAGTGCGCCGCAGAAGGCGGCAAAAGGCGGGCGGTTAAATCAATGGCGTTGGGATCATGCGTCGCCAGCCACGGTGAAAAAATCATCATCAGTAGCATTAATACAATGATGACTGCGCCGGTCACGGTAAGCGGGCTGCCTTTCAGCATCCATACCAGTTTTGCACCGTTAAATCGCGTTTGTTTTGGTGGGCGCACGGCTGACGTTTCCTCGCTTAGCATCATTCACCACCTCCACGTCCGATACGCGGATCAATCCACAAATAGAGCAAATCCACCACCAGGTTGACCAGCACATAAGCAAACGAAACCACGACGGCAAATCCCATCACCGCAGGGAAGTCGAGCGCCTGTATTGATGTCACTACCCATGCCCCCATTCCGGGCCAGGCAAAAACGGTTTCGGTGAGCACTGCGCCATACAACAAATCGCCCAGCGCCAGACCCAATACGGTAATCGAGGGGATCAACGCATTGGGTAGCGCATAACATAAAACGATATACCAGCCGGGCAAGCCGCTGGCCCGGGCGGTACGAATGTAATCTTCACTCAATTGTTCCAGCATAGCTGAGCGGATCTGGCGAGCGACAATTCCCAGGTGAACGAACGCCAGCGTTAATGCCGGTAAGATGAGATGTTGCAGCGCATTGAAGAAGACTTCACCGTTGCCTTCAAGCAGCGCATCGAGCAGATAAAAGCCGGTAACGTGCGTTGGTGGATCCAGCCAGTCATCAAGCCTTCCGCCGCCGGGAAGAATTTGCAGATGACCATAAAACAGCACAATGACGCCCAGCCCAAGCCAGAACGCAGGTGTGGAGATTCCGGTAATGGCCATTATTCGCACCAGATGATCCAGCCAGCGATTTCGCCAGACTGCAGAGAGTATGCCCAGCGGGATGCCAATCAGGAGTGCCAGCAGCAGGGCACAAAAAGCCAGTTCCAGCGTCGCCGGGAAAAATATACGCAACTCTTCCAGCACCGGACGCCCGGTACGAATGGATGTTCCCAGGTCACCCTGAAACAGGTCGCTGACGTAGCGGTAAAACTGTACGTACAGTGGCTGGTCCAGTCCCAGTTGCTGGCGAATATTATCCACGATAGCATCGCTGGCGCGGTCACCCGCCAGTAACCGCGCCGGATCGCCGGGGATCAGGTGCGAGATAATAAACGTTATCACACAGACGCCCGCCACCACGAGCACCAGCCCCCAGCAGCGTTGGCGTAAAATACTCCAGAAGGTCACGTTATTTACTCATGGTATTGATATTGAAGACCTGTTCCAGCATGGGATTGAACACAAAACCTTTCACCTCTTTGTTCATCGCCAGTTGGTAGTTTTTCTGGAACAGGTACACATAAGCAGCGTCATCAATGACGATTTTCTGTGCCTGCTGGTAGTCCCGAGTACGCTGCGTCTGGTCGGTGGTCGCTAGCGCATTGCGCAGTAACTTATCGACCTCACTGTTTTCATAGAACGAGCGGTTACCCGGCAGACCTTTTTTGTCTGACTCAAACCAGTAATTCATAAACATATACGGGTCGGCAAAATCCGGACTCCAGTTGCCAATCGCAATGTCATAATCACCTTTTCCCACTCTGTCGCGCATGGTGGCGTTCGCCAGCTTTTCCAGCTTCACGTTGATGCCCAGCTTGTTGAGACTGGATTGTGTCGCCAGAGCAATAGGCTCCCAGTTCGGATCATTATCAGAATAGAGAAACGTCAGGCTGGTGGGTTTGCTCGTCACTTTATCCCATTCGGCTTTGGCTTTCGTTTCGTCATGGTTGTATTGCATTGCCGTCGCATCGTATCCCCACATGCCTTCCGGAATCGGGCCGCGCATTTGTTTTCCGTTACCACTCAGAATGCCGTTAACCATACCCTGATAATCGGTAGACCAGGAAATGGCCCGACGCAGATCCGCCTGATTAAGTGGCGCTTTGCTGTTATTCAGATACAGATAGGTGACGCGCAGTGACGGATACTCTGCCACATTGACTTTGTTTTCCTGCTTCAGTGCGTTGAGTTGATCCACCGGCAGCGCATCGGCAATGTCAATGTCGCCACGGGAGAGCTGCAGGCGACGGGAAGCACTTTCACCGATAATTTTTACCGATACCCGTTTGAAATTCGGTTTATTGCCGGGGTAATGCGGATTTGGCACCAGAACTAATTGCTGACCTTTTTGCCAGCTTTTCAGCATAAACGGTCCGGAGCCAGCGGTATTTTGCGCGAGGAAACCACGAGCATCATCCGCCGCATGCTCCTTTAAGACCGCCGGATTGATAATGGATGCACCGTCATTCGCCAGCGTGTAGAGGAACGGTGCGAATGGCTGGCTAAGGGTAAACCTCACTGTATGTTCGTCGGGAGCATCAATCTTTAAATCTTTGGGAAATGCTTCTGCTGGCCCCTGGCCGATTTTTAGTAACCGCTCAAAAGAGAGTTTTACTGCTTCGGCAGTGACAGGAGTGCCATCGGCAAATTTAGCATTATCCTTCAGGGTGAATGTCCACTCTTTTTGATCGTCAGACGCTTTCCAGCTACTCGCCAGATCGCCTTCAACGTCGGTTGAGCCTTTATCACCGTCCGTTTTGTACTGAACCAGTCGCTGATAAGACGGGTAGGTCACTGTCCAGTCGTTATTATCAATTGTCACCGCTGGGTCGAGGGTTTGTGGGTCGGCAGCTTTACCGATCACCAGCATATCTTTCGGTACGGCGGCGTGCGCAACCGGCATTGTTGTGGCAAGGACGATCGCGAGCAATGTAGGACGAAACAAAATCGATCTCTTCATGACAGTTTCCTGATTAACTGGCGTGCTGTGTGCCAGGGGATATAAAACAGGTGAATTGATCAGCGAGTAGTGGGTAACTCGCTGCCTGGGGTAATTCGAAGTGCCACCATTCGCTCGGGATACCGACAAAGCCACCGCCAGTCATAATCGCATTCAGCAACAGCCGATTGCGCTGAGCGGCGGGCGGGACGGAAGGGTGATAAGCATGGGAACGTTCGTGCATTTCATCGAACTCTGCACCCATATCCAGGATGTTCCCGTGCTCATCACGAAGCGTCAGGTCGATCGCCGTGCCACGGCTGTGATTAGAACCGACCGTCACATCAACAACATATTGCGGGTCTGGGCAGGTTTGCCACAACATCGCCTGTGCTTGTTGTGGGCGATACGCATCGTAAATCACCAGTTGTAAGCCTGACAGCTGGGCGATACTGATACTTTTCGCCAGCGCAGTAATCGCATCCTTGTGTAACAGACAACGCGCTTGCTGATAAATAGCTTTGCCTGTGATGTTATCAGCGCAGGCGTATTTCAGTTCGATCTCCAGATCAGGGAAGATCACGGCTAAATCAACCAGTTCGGTGGTATCCGACATAAACGGTTCCTGTATAAGACAAAAATTGCTGCGCTTTCCGCTTATGCAGATCTCATGCCATGCCGGGATAAGCGCCAGAATGCTGGCTTAAAGTTATATTTTTTAACTTTTGATCAACATTTGTGCAGCGTAGTGCAGTTTTGGTGCAAGAGGGGAAGTTAAGGAAGGAATCTCCCGGAATCGTAGCTGAAATCACAGTATTTAAGTGACAGTGTCACTTTAAAGGAAAACCCGCGAGTGCGGGCGAGAGGAATTTGTCAGATTTTCAGCGGTAACACACTGCTCATCCAGCCTGGAATTTCTTCGGCGGGCAGGGGGCGGGAAAAGAAATATCCCTGAATAACGCGACAGTGGATCTTGCGTAGCATCTCAAATTGCTCTTTGGTTTCGACGCCTTCCGCCACGACGGTTAAATTAAGGCTTTGCCCAATGCTGGTAATGGCTTCAAGTAAGGCAAGGATGCGTTTTTCGGTCAGACAACGATCGACAAAACTTTTGTCAATTTTGATTTCCGTTACCGGAAGACTGACTAAGCGGGATAATCCGGAAAAGCCCGTGCCAAAATCATCTACCGATAAACCCACGCCCATATCGCGCAGGATCTGAATGCGCTTAAAGATTTCGGTATCGTGTTCCATCATCATGCTTTCCGTGATTTCCACCGTCAGCTGGTGGCCGTCAATACCCCAGGCGTGCATTGCATCAGACACCTGATTAGGCAGTTGATTACTGCGAAAGTGCAGCGCCGACAAGTTAACGGATAACGCCGGGATATGAATATTCTGGCTACGCCATTCTGCTAACTGACGGCAAGCTTCCGCGATGACCCAGCGCCCAATATTTTCGATTTCACCGATCTCTTCTGCGAGAGGAATAAACCGTGAAGGGGGCACATGACCATGCAGGGGATCGTGCCAGCGAGCAAGGGCTTCGATGCCGTACAGTTCACCCGTTTCTGCGAAGATTTGCGGCTGGTAAACCAGTTTCAGTTGGTTATTGCTAATTGCTTCTTTCAGCGCCGCGCCTAAAACCAAACGCTCTTTTACCATTTCGTTCATCGCCGGGCTGAAGAACTGCCAGCCGTTACCGCCATTTTTGCGAATAAAATCCATTGCATTGTGAGCAGTGGAGAGCAGGTAATCGCGGTTTTTACCCACGTCGTAGCTGATGCCAATGCTCAAGGTGAGCGGGAATGGCTTATCGTCAATCATTATCGGCTTGCTGACCACATTCCGTAGCTCATCGGCGATTTGCGTAATGTTACTGACGTCGTTTTCCAGGCTCACGAGGACAAACTGCGTACCTTCGATACGACAGAGATATTGATCCGGTTTGAGTTTTTCACGAAAGCGATTGACCACTTCCAGCAATGCCTGATCGGCCCACGCATAGCCAAGGCTATCAATCACATCCTGAATATGGTCAACACTGATGAGATAGACCACCGGAGAGACGGCTTTGTCGACCAGGTCATCGAGGTAATTGTGCAGGTTATTGCGATTTGGCAGACCGGTCATCGGATCAAATTGGATGAGTTGTTCAATATGCTGACGGCTTTTTTCCTGTTCCAGCGCCAGCGCGGCCATATGCTGGCTGATATCTGCCACGCGTTCGATAAAGGCGCTGGTTTCTGCTCCTGACGAGGTTTTAATTTGCAGGATCCCCGCAGGCGCACCATCACGCTGACGAATGGTCGCTGACCAGCTTTGCGCATTTTGAACTTCTGCACCGTGCGAAGATGACGCCCAGTGTATCGGCATCCCGTTGCGCAGCGCGAACAGCGAAACATGCGATTCGTTGAGTACAGATTCGATGTTACGACAAATGATTTCCCCCATTTCATGAAATGGCGGGCTGCTGCACATGGCGGCGAGAATATTGCCTTCAAGCTGGCGGATTTGCCGTTCTTCGGTGATATCCGAGAAGGTCATTACCAGGTTCTGCAGATGCGCGAGCACGTCATAAACCGGGCTGATAGAGGCTTTAATCCAGATTTTTTCACCGGTGCGCGTCAATAGCAGAAATTCGTCCTGATCGCGGGCGGTTTTCCAAAGCAACTGTTGTAAACGAATGCGGTTATCGGCAGGGAATTCAGGAATGTTCAGGAGTGAATCGGGCTGCATACCGCTGGCTTCGCTAATGCAGTAACCAAACATTTCGGTAAATGCGCGATTGCACTGCACAATATGGCGTTCCGGATCGAGGACAATCACCGGTCGGTCGAGATGGTCAACGGCAATAATCAATTGTCGGGTCTGTTCTTTTTGCGCCATTTCTACGCTGGCATCCCGTACCAGCGCCAGGTAATAAATTTTACCCTCGGCGCTCACTTTCGATAGCGCAAAACGGGTCCAGATTTTACTGCCGTCTTTTTTCTCCAGCTGCAGCTCCCGACTCATCCCCTCGACGCGCGCTTTACCGCCTTCACGGTTGTGACGGATGTATTCAGGATGCGCGGGACGCAAATCCCGTGGAATCAGCATATCAATGTTATTGCCAATGACTTCTTCACGTTTGTACCCCCAGAGCTTCTCTGCGGCGGGGTTGAAAAACATCACTTCATCATTTTCGTTAATTAACACCGCGCCCATCATATTTTGCTCAAGGGCGGGGAAAAAAATGCCATCGGCGGCATTATCCGCATCGGTTAGCTTCATGATTACCTCTGCATCCTGGCGCATCTAAAGACTGGCTTTCCAGAGTTCAACACGGTTTCTACCTCGTCTTTTGGCGATATACAGAGCTTCATCGGCTATTTGAATGAGGCGCTCATAGTCAGGATGACCATTAAACATGGCGGCACCGATGGAAAGTGAGAGGGCAATATCTTCGCCGTTCGCGGCTTTCAGTTTGGTTTTCTCTACCCGACTGCGAATACGTTCTGCGGTACGTAACGTTTCGTTTTCAGATGCTTCAGTCAAAACAATGATAAATTCATCGCCCCCGTAGCGGAAAACATAATCACTACTGCGGACGTTGTCATAAAAGGCCTGAGAGACTTTACGCAGAATTTCATCGCCAGTGTTATGGCCCCACGTATCGTTGATCTCTTTGAATTTATCAACGTCAATAATCAGCACTGACAGCGGTGTACCGGTCCGGTTGGCATGGGCAATTTCGCGTTTGAAGATCGTCGGTAGGAAACGGCGGTTAAGTAATTTCGTCAGGACATCCATACCGACTTCGTGGCGCGATACTTCTTCAAACAATTCACGCAGCAAGGTAATAATCTGCGATACAGTATTTCTTATCTGTAATAGAAACTTCACCCGAAGACTTCTGTTATTCAAATTCCTGGTGTTACGCATGGTTTGATTGAAAATACCGTCGAAATCCTGAATCAGACGGGAGATATGGCCCACTTCGGCTATGCCGCTAAAATAATGTCGACCTTTATGGTTAAACCACAGGCCAAAATCAGCCTGGCTTAAAGGCAAACTACTGCCTAAATCAGAATCCAGCAGGACTTTATAGATAATATCTATTTCCCATGAAAGTAATGAGGCTATTTGCCGTTCTTTTTCTTCTTCGGCATTTTCCAGTAACGAGAAGATACGATAGTTTTCATCTTCCTTTGAGGCACTACTGTCACTAAAGGTAAACGCGCGGGTCATCACTTCCATAGCGATATCAATACTGTTAATAGAGAAATGGTAGACCTGAAGTTTTTCTGCGGCGGAATAATCCGAAGAGAAGATGACTGGATAGAGGATTTTTTTCAGCACCCGAAACCCCATCTCGACAATTTCTACCGGAATTCCTATGCGGGCATGCACTTCCGCGACGGTATGCTGGATTTGTATTAGCCTTTCGACATCGTCAACCTGGGCAGAAAGCACGTTAATAATCCAGCGTTCCATCGCACTTTTCAACTGCCGCTCAACTTGTTCATTACTCAAGAATTCTTCGGCATGCGGGTCGATACGTACAATTCGGTAAAACTCAATACTCAGATAATGGGCATGCGCAACGGCAATTTCCGCGGCTTTAGCACGAATGAGCGGATCTGCTTGTTCGACAAGCCCGGTCCACTCATCTTTCATTCTTTTAAAATACATCTCCATAATTCACACCCTTATAAGGCTGGGAAAGCAGACGGAATCAAAACGAAACGCAACGTGCGAGGTCGACTAACTGCACCATATTCTCCTGAAATATGAAGATATACTGAAAACAAATAAGCGACTTAGGACAGTTTCAATCTACGCTACTGTTCTTCAGAAGAGTATAGCCCATCGTAATTATTTTTCGGTGACAGCGAATATCGTATGTTTTTTCATATTCATACATTTTTATTAGGGGATTTATGACTGTTTAACTAAGTGTGGTTAATTGCGTAGTTAATTTGACTTAAGTAAGCATGATTACTAGTGGGATATTTCAAGAGGGTAACAAGCCGGGGGAAAAGCACCGGCTTGTTACAAAGTAAGAATGGGAGTTTAACTGCCCCAACGACTTTGCAGATAGCTGACCGCTTGTTGAGTCTGTGGCTTATTCAGATAGTCCTCACGGAACAAGATTGTGCCGCTAATTTCTGGCACGGCATCGTTAAGATCGAGCTGCTTTTTCAGTTCCGGTACGCCGCCGTTAATCATCCAGTCTGGCTCTATTTTTGAAGGTTCACCCACTTTATAGAAGGCGATACCGATATACAGGCGGGTCCTGGTCGGTTTAACGACATCCGCCCACCATTTTGCCAAAACGTCATAACGTGCGGCACTCCGTGAGAACGGCCAGTAAATTTGGGGAGCAATGTAATCCAGCAATCCTTGTTCCACCCATCGACGGGTGTCAGCGTAGGATTCGTCATAGGCTGCCGCGCCTCGGGTATCGGAACCGAGCGGATCGTGTGATCGGTTACGCCACACGCCTGCCGGGCTAACGCCAAATTCGACTTCCGGCTTAATGCTTTTAATGGTGTGCGATACCTTCGCAATTAACTGCTGAGTATTGTTGCGCCGCCAGTCTGCTTTTGACGCAAATGCGCCTCCGTATTTGCGGTACGTTTCGTTATCATTTAGCCGTGAACCCGGTGACTCAGTATAGAAATAGTCGTCAAACTGCACGCCATCTACCGGATAGCGGGAAACCACTTCCGCGACTATTGATGTGATCCAGTCCTGAACTTCAGGGATGCCCGGGTCGAGGACAAAGCGATCGCCGGACGTTCTGATCCAGTCGCGGTGTTGCACATAGACGCTCGCTGGTTGTTGAGCCAGAGTGCTATTCAGTTCCCTGATAGTACCGGGCTTCGTATTAACCGATACGCGATAGGGGTTAAACCATGCGTGTACTTTCATCCCACGCTTGTGGGCTTCGTCGAGCATGAATTGCAGCGGATCGTAACCTGGATTTTCACCAATCTTTCCGGTCATAAGATCGGACCACGGCAAAATTTTTGATGGCCACAGGGCGGTACCGTCCGGCTTGACCTGGAAAAAGACCGTGTTTATGCCGAGACGTTGCAGATGATCCAGTTTGTCGATCATCGCCTGTTGTTGTACACGGGCCCGGCTGGTGGGGTTACTAATGTTAACCGAGGAAACCGGTGGCCAGTCGAGGCGAGACACCGTGGCCAGCCAGATGCCACGCATCGGTTGTGACGATTGTTGCGTCGTGGCTGGTGGCTTTGAACCCGCTGGTGGTGTCACCATGGACTCTGGAGGCGTGTTTTTACAACTACACAGTAAAAGTGCCAGTGCAACCAGTATCGCTGGTCTTCTAATCGCTAATTTCTCGTTTCGGGAGCAGATATCCATATGTGCTGGTTTCCGGTAAACAGATGTGCGCTCATTCTCGTACTTATCCCGGTTAAGTCAATACGACAGCAAGCACGAAAAAGGGAGCGATGAATTATCGCTCCCTTATCTTATAACCATTCAGACATGGTTAGTGTTTCTTGTCATTCATCACAATATAGTGTGGTGAACGTGCACGCGGGTGCAGGAAGAAGTGACCTTTTGGTGCGTTCTGACTGTTGATTGGCTCCAGAGTGACGCCGGTATTCCCTTTGCCTTTACGATCATGAACAGCATAGAGAATAAAGGGCAGGGCAAGTACCACCAGGAAACTAACGACCAGTAATTCAACATACATATCGGTAGAGTCACCCTGGATGTTATCCGGCGGCAGGAAGGAAACAATAAACGCCATAATTGAAGTCAGCAGACCGACAACAGCCACGACCAGTTTCACCCCTTTACCACCAGGGATATTAAATGTGCGTTTTAAGTCAGGATGTTTAAGAACCAACACAATGTAGCCAATAAACAGCATGAAATAAGCACACAGATAAATCACCACCGTCAGCGCCAGTGCGATCAGGAAGGACATGTTGTTACCGCCACCGGTATTGGTGAGGATGATCAACGCGATAGAAGTAATCACCAGCTGCGAAATGACCAGCGTTACCGGTACGCCATTTTTGTTCATTTTAGCGAATGCTGCTGGCAGCAGGTTTTTCTGCGCTGTGACATACATCCCGCGAGAAGGACCAACAATCCAGGAGGCGATTTCCGCCAGAACACCCAGCAACAGCAGTGCGGAGATCACGCGAACCGTCCACTCAATTTCCGGTGCCACATGGGACATCAGAACGGTAAAGGTTTGCATTACACCTGCGGAGAGGTTGATTTCATTACCCGGAATGACCATCGCAATAGACAAACCGCCAACAGAGCTTAAGCAGATTGCCGCCACCATCAGCAGTAACATAGCCAGTGGATAGTCGCGCCCTGGATTGCTCATTTCATTGACGTGGGTTGCGGAAGCTTCAACGCCCATATAACTCAAAATGAAGGCAACAAATACAACCAGGGTGCCCACTTTAGAGAAGTCAGGGAAGAAGGTCTTCGAATCCATTTCGATAGCAACGGGGGCACCGGAGTGCAGATAAATAGCCGCTAATGCGATCAAAATAAATGCAGGTAACAGGATACCGGCGAAGAAGCCAACTTTAGCAATTCGCGCCGTGTATTTCGTGCCACCAAACTGCGTTAATGCCAGCGCCCAAAGAATGATGAGTGCTGCAATAGTTTTGGTAATGGGGTCTTCATTCAGCGCTGGCCATTTCAGGATGTAGGAGAGTGCCCCTAACACGAAATAGAGCATCGGAATAAAACCAATGGCGATTTGCAGATAGCCAAATGAGATCGCTGCAAATCCCCACCTCGGCCCCAGAGTATTTGATACCCAGGCGAAGACACCACCTTCTTCCCAGCCGTCGACGGTGGCCATTTCCGCAGCACAAAGTCCCACGGGAATAAACCATAAAATCCCGCCTAATAGCAGGAAGAAGACTAATGAAAAGCCCGATGTTGCGAAGGTAGGGTATTCATAAACAGCCATTACCATCGATGCCGTTATGGCAAAGAATCCGAGTAATGTGAGCTGCTTAGCTTTACCTGTCTGTACTGATGTAGCCATATTATCCCCCTAAAACGGTATTCCTGTCGGAACCGCACCTGTTTTGTTCTGAAGCGTATTCAGAACAATATTTTCCGTTGCTAATGCCAGTGAACAGACTTTGGAAATTGTCCCGAAACGGGTTCGTTTCGGGACACCGTTACCGTTAAACGTTATCAGGTATGTTTAAAGCTGTTCTGCTGGGCAATACCCTGCAGTTTCGGGTGGTCGCTGAGATATTTCAGGGAGGCTTTGTAGTCTTCCAGCAACAGTTCAGCAAAGTCCATTTCGAAGCCGCGACGACACATAATGCGCATCACCACGATGTCGGTGGCTTCACCGCCAAGAGTGAAGGCCGGAACCTGCCAGCCGCGCAGACGCAGACGTTCAGAGAGGTCGTACAGGGTGTATCCCGGATCTTCACCATCTTTCAGTTTGAAGCAAACCGCCGGGATGCCTTCGTCCGGGCGACCGGTACAGATGAACTCATACGGCCCCAGTTTGGCGATTTCATCCGCCAGATAAGCGGCAACCTGGTAAGAGGCGTTCTGTACTTTGGTATAGCCTTCACGACCGAGGCGCAGGAATTCATAGTACTGTGCAATTACCTGACCCGCCGGGCGGGAGAAGTTGATGGCGAAAGTCCCAATCTGACCACCGAGGTAGTCAACGTTGAACACCAGTTCCTGCGGCAGCGCTTCTTCATCACGCCAGATAACCCAGCCGCAGCCCAGCGGAGCCAGACCGAATTTATGGCCTGAAGCACTGATCGATTTCACACGCGGCAGGCGGAAGTCCCAGACGATATCCGGGGCGACGAACGGTGCCAGGAAGCCACCGCTGGCGGCGTCGATGTGCATGTCGATGTCGATACCGGTGTCGGCCTGGAATTTATCCAGCGCATCGTGCAGCGGTTGCGGGAACTCATAGTTACCGGTGTAGGTCACGCCGAAAGTCGGCACCACGCCGATGGTGTTTTCGTCGCAGGCTTCAATCATGCGTTTCGGGTCCATAAACAACTGACCGGGGCGCATAGGGATCTCACGCAGCTCCACATCCCAGTAGCGGGCGAATTTATGCCAGCAGATTTGCACCGGACCGCACACCAGGTTTGGTTTATCCGTTGGTTTGCCTGCAGCTTCCATACGCTTGCGCCAACGCCATTTCATCGCCATCCCGCCGAGCATACAGGCCTCGGAAGAACCAATGGTGTTGGTGCCAACGGCCTGACCATTTTTCGGCGCAGGCGCATGCCACAGATCGGCAACCATGTTTACGCAACGCAGGTCGATGGCTGCAGATTGCGGATATTCTTCTTTGTCGATCCAGTTTTTGTTAATGGATAAATCCATCAACTTGTGGACATTTTCGTCGTCCCAGGTCTGGCAGAAAGTGGCCAGGTTCTGACGAGCGTTGCCATCAAGATATAATTCGTCATTGATAATCTGAAATGCGACATCGTCGCGCATTTCGTGCAGCGGAAAACGTTTTGATTCTGCGATAGTGGAAATAGACTTCGCACCAAAACGTGAATCGAGTAGTTCCGACCTTAAATCCGTTACTAGCTTCTTATCCATTTTAAACTCCTTAAAATGATTGGATCGCATTAAAAAAGTAGGATTTATCGATAAAGTAAGCAAGTGCAAAGGACTCGTGTTTAAATAACAAAATCCTAATGTTATTTATCGTGATATATTATGCGAATAATATTTTTTACATTGAAAATCAATACATTATTGAATCATTGGGTGGTAGCAAGGTGTTTTGTGTTGTTATTTTTATGCACTTTCTACGCCTCCTGAATTATCACGTAAAAATCAGACCTTAAAATATCACTATTAGTACTTGGTTATTATTTTGAACGCATTTATAAAATTATTACATAAAAATAGCGAATATTGATAAAATCCCCGCCAACGATGTGTTGACGGGGCTGTTATTATTTTGGCAATAATACTCCGGTATAGGTATTCACCGGATGAGAAAGATATTGTTTAACGGCAGTGTTAACATTCTCTACCGTCATTTGTTTCAATAATTGCTCCTGCTCAGTCCATGCTGCAGGATCGTCATATTGAATAAGACTATTTACAATGGTGTTCGCTAATTGTTGAACGCTACGCTGTTGGATATCGAGGCTGCGCTGAACGTTTTGCTGGTATTCGTTCAGTTCTTGCTCACTGATCCCTTTAGCCAGACGCTTAACCATCACTTCATTCGCTAACGTTAACAGTTCATCATGTCGTTCCGGTTGACAAGTAAAAGCCAGCAAATGACTGATATCTTTGGCCTGAGGATCAACCGAGAGGCGAGAAGAAACGCTGTATGCCCCAGAGGCCTGTTCACGAATATTAACGCGTAGATCTTTTGCCAGTGCGACGTTAAAAGCATCGAGCGCCATACGCGTCTCCAGATTAACCGGTGTCCGGGAATCATAACGCTTCCACTGTGAAACCTGTGCCACAGGTTCATTTTGTTCTTTTACAGTAACCGATGCGTTGTCCGTCGCGCGAGTTAATGGTTTACCTGCGGCTAATGGCGAATCAGAGTGTTTGATTGATCCTAAGTAAAGCGTAATTAACGGCAGGAGTTTGTCTTCTGCGACATTACCGACAATGACAAACGTGATATCCGCTGGAGATGAAAACAACTGGCGATCGGCAGCCAGCGCATCTGCGGCAGTAAACTGTGCAATCTGATTTTCTTGCAGTAATTTCGTGCGGTCATCAGCATAGCGCGTCTCATACATCTGCTGGGCGAATTTCTCCGCTGGACGCTGGTCGAGCGTTTTCAACGCCTGAATTTGAGCATTTTGTAGCGATGCCCAAATATTATCGTTAATCGTGCTGTGGGTGATTCGCTGGTTAATCAACTGGAAACCAGGTTCAGGGTTATTAGTCCGCGCGCTAACAGAGAGCAATGTATTCATGCCACTGACTTTACTGCTCAAGGTTACCGAGTTTTCCGCACTCCAGCGTTTCAGGCTGGAAGAGGAGAGTTCACCAACGCCGCTTCCGCTTACTGCTTTATTTGCCAGCGCGATAAGTGATTTTTGCTGCGCAGGGAAACTTAAATCGCCTTTATAAGATACGGCAGTAATTTGTAGCTTTTGCTCTTCACCCGCGGATTTTGCCAGAATAACCCTGGCACCATTGGAAAGTGTTAATGATGTCAGATTCTCAGCCAGCGTTTCTTTGCTGCTAATTTCCGCCTGTGGGTCAGCGTCTACTGTTAACGATAAATTTCTGCCTGGGAAGATGTAAGCCGCCAGCTTTTTGTTGGCGTACTCTTTTTCCAGCGCCAGGATAGCCGCAGGAGACAATGCTTTTTTGGCAGCAACCTCATTGTTTACCATTTGCTCCCAAAATGCATCCTGGTTCTTTCTTAACTGCTGCCATTTTTCCGCCAGACTTTGCACGGTAATTTGCTGCCACAGACGTTTCGAAAGTTGATATGTCTCTTCCGGCGACAAGAACGGCGTATTATTTAATGAGCTGGATGCCAGGCGACTGGTCAGCATACGTAAATCACGTTCAGCTTGCTGATCAACCGCATTTTTCAGCCAGGTGAGGCGGGTAGATTTGACATCATCGAGTTCTTCAGCAGAAAAACCATGCTGATCAATAGTTGCCAACTCTGCCATTAATGCATTCGCAGCATCCTGCATATTATCGTCTCGTGCATTTACACGGAAAAACAGCGACTGATAATCGGGTGCAATTTTAACGCTGCGCGCAGTGCCGCCAGAAATAGTCTTCAACTCGCCCGACTGTATGCGTTCCTGCAGACGCTGATTGAACAGCTGAACCAACATGCTCCATTCAGCTTGTTCGATAAAGCTTTGCTCATCGCTCACTTGCACCATTGGCAGGCGATAATAGAGTGCGATGCCGTTCACCCGGTTTTCTTTATCATTAATGATATTAAAGCGCAGGTGGTTTTCGGCTTTTGTCGGCCAGACGCGATTTTCAGCTGCTTTGTTAGCCGGAAGCTTACTTAAATTATCCTTAATCAGCGCCAGCGCTTCTTTACTGTCGATATCGCCGACCACGATAAAGGTCATATTATTTGGTTGATACCAGCGTTGATAAAATTGGCGCAATTGTGCCGGTGTGACCGTAGCGACAGTATCCATCACGCCGATAGGTTCACGGTCTAAATTACGGGTATTTGCCAGCAGGAAAGGGCGGCGCGCCTGAGAGGTGCGCCATTTCGCATCCTGATGGGCACGCCATTCCTCAGTAATTACGCCGCGTTCAGCGTCTACTTCGAGTTTTTCAAAGCTTGCGGCATTACTCCATTCACTAAAGATTGCCATCACTTGTTGCAGATTTTGTTTCTGCGTAGTCGGCAAACTCACCTGATACACCGTTTCGTCATAGCTGGTATAGGCATTAACATCGCGACCAAAACGCAGGCCCATTGACTCAAATGTTTCGATGACTTTATTACCCGGCCATGTTTTTGTGCCGTTAAACATCATATGTTCTACAAAATGAGCCACGCCGCGCTCATTGTCCTCTTCCTGCAATGAACCGGTATGAATTTGCAGCCATAAATTTACCTGATCCTTTGGTTGAGCATGCGGATAAATCATATATCGCAAGCCATTGTCCAGTTGCCCGGTAATTAACTTTTCATCCTGCGGTAAGGCGGCGGCAATCAGTCGCCCGGGGAGCAACAGAGTTGCCACTAACGTCAGTAAGAAACAGAGGTTTCTCATAATTATCTCCATGCGAAAACCGGGCAAATTTACCCGGTTAAGTAAAATCCGAACTATTAAAATTTCATGCTGACATCAAGCCAGAAAGTACGGCCACTGGCGTAGGTCGCCACACCGGTATTCGTTGTATCAACCGCGGTTTTGCTATCCAGTACATTGAGAATATCGGCACTGATCGTCAGGTTTTGTTGTTTCAGAAATTGTGGCGTCCAGGACAAGCGGGTGTCCCAGGTCAGGCTGCTATCCAGTTTTTCGTCAACATACTGCTTGTAATCTGAATATTCGCTGATGTATTGCGCATTCGTCTTACCCAGGATAATGCGAGCTTTACGCGCTTCTTGCCAGGTCAGCGTATTCGCCCACACCAACCCGCTCGGTTGATGCGTGAAATCCATGTTTAAGGAGATCTTTAGTGGATTATTAAAATCCGCCACTGGAACGCTATCGTAAGAGACCAGATTACCGTTATAAACCACCCGGTTATCACCGGTATTGCTCTCCTCATAACCATTGTTTAACGACAAGTTGCCCTTGCTCTTGATATAGCTAAAGACAATTTGCGGGTTAATATCTACCTGGCTGATATGCAGGGGTTCGGCCAGTTCAAAACTGAGGTTGAACGAATGCGTTTTGGTTTTGCCGTCGTTGTTATATTCAGTAATGGTGGTTTTAGTCGCGCTGTCGGTACGACTGCTTTTACTGATTTGATCATGCGCTTCACGATAAACATAGTTTGCACGCGCAATAACGTTCTTACCGATTTTCTGCTGCAACCCCATTGCCAGTTCATCGTTATAAGGCGTTTTCAAATCCTGATAACGCGTCAGGGTTTTATTGCCTGATACCGATTCCGTCCAGCTATTGCGGATATCACGTAATCCCATATCAAGAATATTCCCGCCATAGTAACGGTTATAACCTGCGGTAATCATTGAGGTTTGATCAGCAAAAATATCCCATTCCGTCATAAATCGCGGGGAGATATTGTGGTTTGACAGATAGTTGTCATAGTCATACCGCACACCGGGCATTAACGACACATTCCGCCAGCTAATGCGATCCGCCATATACAGCGTGTAGTTGTCAATTCCCAGACTGCCTTTACCTTTATGGTAAATGGTATGGTTAGTTTTCTTTCCTGCAGCATTAATCACATAGGATTCAGACTGGTTATGGCGTTCAGTCCAAGCATCGGAATAGATGTATTCCGCGCCGAAGTAGGGTTGATGCGAAACATTACCCACGGCGAATTTTTGCCAGTCCAGGCGTGTTTTGAAGGTGTAATTATCTACAGCCTGGGAAATGTGTCCTAATCCGCCACGGGTGCAACGCCCTGAAATATCACCATATGTACATGAAAGTTCGGTGTACCAGATGTCATGATCGTGACGGGTATAATCACTAATATGATCCCAACCAACGGTGGTACGCAGTTTGGCCCATGCGAGCTGGGTATCCATATCCCATGCCAGACCATAGGATTTATTACCCATTTCGCGATCAGACTCCGGGAAGGTGCTGGTATTATAATCACGGCTGGAGCCGGTATATTTTAAGGTTAAATCGTGGGTAAAGCGGTCGCTGGCAAACCAGGTAAATTTGCTCAATGCGGTATCGATAACATTTTTATACTGTGCCCGACCGGCGACAATGCCGTCATTCGAAACATAATCCGCGCGGGTGATATCAGACTGGCGGCGCGATAAACCGGCAGTAACGCCAAAGTTATCAGCCAGTTCCTGATTAAACGACAAGGTATAAAAGTTCTTTTTAAAATCTGGAGAGAAATAAGTACTTCCTGAAGAACCTTGATTAAATGCGCTCTTGTTATTCTCATCGATATGCGATGTTAACCAGTCCGAACGCGTAGTGCGGTAACCCAGTTTCACGCTGCTATCATCAGCGTTGAAGCGTTTGATCTTTGCATCAATTACCCCGCCATTGAAGCGACCAAATTCAACCGGCACAAAACTGTCATAAAGCGTCACATTGTCCAGTAAGCTGACATCAAGATAATACCCCTGTGACATCCCGCTAATATTGGTTGCACTACTGGCATCGGACTCATTCGCTGGGTTCAGGTTATTAGTTGCACTAATACCATCAATCAAATAGGCATTCTGGTAGGGCGACGCACCGTGAATAGAGATTTTTTCCGGGCGAATATCTCCCTGGTTCAACGAGGTACTTTGCGTTGAATCCATGCGCACCGCAGGGTTTGTTCTCAGCAGATCGCTGATATTGCCATTCCCGGTCGGTAAACGCTCGATGCTTTCACTGGTGTAATGCGTGTTGCCGTTTACGGGTACAGGGACAGGAGCATAGACCGTCATCTCTTCAAAAACATGCATGTACATGTTTTTGTCATCGACGGCCTGCGCCACATCAGCGCCACATAAAATGACGCCAGGAATAAGAACTCGCTTCATTTATTTTTATCTCCGTACAGCAGGGCTTTTATTGTTTTTATAAAACCGCGCTAATGTCACAAATATCATCGGCCAGGTTCCAGACACCGGGTTGATGTGTAACCATAATGACGCCGCTTGAGGGTAGTTTTTCACGCACTAAACGCAGTAAGCGGATAGCCTCTTGTTCCTCAAGATGAGAGGTAGTTTCGTCAAGAAATATCCATTTCGGACGTCGTAAAATTAATCGTGCCACGGCGATACGTTGTTTTTCGCCGCTGGAAAGAATATCTCCCCAGCGATCGTGGTCATGAATACGCGCAGCCAATTTCCCCAGACCAACCTGATGCAGTACTTCGCTCAACGATTTATCGTCTACGGGCAGGGGAAGTGCTTTACAAATTATCTCTTTCAGTAAGCCGGTTTTGATTAACGGTGTTTGTGACACATACCAACTGTCAGCAGGAGACGAAATATCACCTTTAAACCACGGCCAGCAGTGGGATAATGTTTTAAGCAGTGTGGTTTTTCCCGCACCAGAGTAACCTTTCAGTAATAGCCATTTGCCTGGCGAAACATGAAAGTTTAGGTTCTCTAATATGATCTTATTATCAGGAGTACGAATACTCGCGTCAGCCACTTGTACCGCATGTTGGCAATTTTTAGGCTTATTCGTAGGGCGCTGTTCGGTGAGTTGATGGAACTCATACAAGCGATCGATAACCGCAGCCAGTTCAGCAAGTTCATCATATTTATAAATAAACCAGCTTAAATTGTTCGATACCAGCATAAATGCCTGGCGCGATTTCATCAGTCCGCCCAGATTGATCTGTCCGCTAATAAACTGCGGCAATAACAGAAAGTAGGGAAGAACGCTAAGCGAGCGCGAATAAATATTCTGCCAGTAATCAAGCCACCGCTGACGATTCATTAAACGATGCCAGTTATCTTTAATGGTATGAAAATTGTCGCTCAACTCCTGGCGTTGTAGAGACTCAGCATTGCTTAGCGCAATCAGTTCAGCCTGCTTATTATGCTGCACAAGATTAGTTCGAAATGTCGCTTCGCTACGTTGTTTTCCACATTAAGCGGACGAATACGTTTACCCACCTTATGAGTAAATAAAGTTCCACCGATCACAATGAGCACGACGGTATAGACCATATACCCCTGGATATTCCATTCTGTTCCACCAACAGTGAATGAGAGCGTACCCGCGCTTTGCCAAAGAATAACGGTAAAGGTGATCAACATGCTAAGTGACTGGATGAAGCCAAATGAAAGACTGAGCGTTTTGCTGATCAGTAAGAGAATGTCTTCAGCGATACGTTGGTCAGGGTTATCTGTATTTTTATGCTCACCGTAGATCTGCGTGAAGTAGTAGTTTTTATCTGCAAACCAGCGATTAAGGTAGTAATCTGTTAACCATTCGCGCCAGCGAATAGTCAGTAGTTTAATTAACCATGTTTTGTTTACGGATATTAATACAAAGATCCCCAGCAGGGCAGGGAACCAAAGGACAAGCTGCCAAAGCTTATCGGTTTCTTTCTGGCTTAGCGCATTGAAAAAATCATTATTCCAGTCGTTTAACCAGACCTGAATTTTAACCACGCCAAGGATCATGGCGAGGATAATAATGATTAACAGCACTGAAGTTTTATTATTCTTACGCAGCCAAAAGGGCTTCAGCAGACAGAGATACTTTGCTATCAACATACGAAACGTAATGGGAATGGTTATCATTAGCGAAAATTGATTGTGCCATCCAATGATTATCTATGGCAATGATTTACTGATGAAATTTATTTAAGTGTCATTTAACATTTTGAAATATAAAGAAATTTTTTATTTTCAATGGTTACGATTATGCTATTGATAATCAAGGGTATTGCTAATGCCCTGACGCATGCCACGTAAGCCAGAATTTTCGCAAGGGAAGATGATGATGACGAAACACCCAACAGGAATTTATGTCGGGTGCTTTGTTAAGGTCATAAGACGGAGGCTAAGACTGGAGCAAAGAAGGAGCGTTATTAATTATTCTCCATTTGTTTTGCAACATCCATAATGTGGTAAAGCGGTACTCTGTTCTTGGCTAACTCCACCATGGCGTTCATATAAGGTACCATGGTTGAAAAAAGGATTTTATAACCTTCGCAAAAATAGGAAACAGTCTCATTGTTTACTTTAGTAATACGATGCTTAGGGCAACCGCCATTGCAGATAGGTTTATATGCACATTGCTGACATTTCGCTGAAATCCGTTTTTTTTGCGCTGTCAGTTGTACACTGTTCATCGTTTTAAGTTCAGATTTATTAATGTTTCCAATTTTGTACTGTGGATAGACAAAATGGTCGCATTCGTAAATGTCTCCATTACTTTCAACAACCAGATTATCCTTGCAGGACTCCTGGAAAATACAACTGGTATGCCCATTCCCCAAAAAACGGCTGACAAAACTTTCAAACTGACGGATGAAAATTTCACCCACATCGTTTTTAACCCATTGCATAAAAATGGTCGACATAAACTTGCCATAAGCCGTAGGAGGCACAGAAAAATCAATGATACGGAATGTGTTCTCACTATGACCACTGAAATCAATATTCGGCGTCCCGGTTTCGAGCAATTCGATAAATTGCATATGTTTACTGCCGATAGATTTTAAAAAATGATAAACCTCAAGAGGGTAATGGACATTAACGTTATTAATGACGGTTAACGTATTAAACTCTACTTGATATGATTTCAGACGCTCGATGGCTGCTATCACTTTTGCAAAAGTACCGTTACCAGAATTACTGCGTCTGTAACGGTCATGTAGCTCCTGGGGTCCATCGATCGAGATACCAACCAGAAACTCATGTTCTTTGAGAAAGGCACACCATTCATTATTCAATAAAATGCCATTCGTTTGTAATGCATTAAAAATACGTTTTTGGCCTGCATAGCGTTGTTGATAGTGAATAACTTTACGGAAAAAATCCAGACCAGCCAGAGTGGGTTCACCGCCTTGCCACGTAAAATAGACCTGATTGCCAGACGCTGCGATATATTGTTTGATGAACTCTTTCAGAGTGCTGTCATCCATCCATTTTTCATGAGTAAACTGCGACTCTTTTTCAAGGTAAAAACAGTAATCACATTTGAGATTACATTGAAAACTGGAGGGCTTGGCTGTAACGTGCATCGCTATCTCGCTCAATAAGGCGGCGGAAAAATCCGCCGCATGAAGGTTTAGTTATTTCGCTTCGCTTAGTGCTTTCTTGATATTGTTAAACTTCTCCTGATTTACCTCGCTAAGCGGTGGCTGGCTGCTGTCGATAAACTCTCTTACCACGCCTTGCATCTCTTTAACGACCTGTGGATTGGCGGCGGCAAGGTTATCTTTTTGCTGTAGATCCGTCAGTTTGTATAGACCTAACTGATTGTTTTCTACTGTATAGACAAGCGAATAATCGTTATTTCTCACCGTATAAGAGAATTGGCTTAAGTCCTCGGTATTGGGGTTATGCGGGTAATCGTCTGACTGATGGCGGACAAATTTGTGGTAATTATCCCAGAATGGAATATTTTCCTCGTCAAACCAGTGAGAATAAGAGGTTATCCAGGTCAGATTTTTATGTGGCTCGCCTTGTTTCTTATCTTGCAACCACGGCAGCAAGGAAACGCCATCCAGCTTAAGGTCTTTTGGAATGCTGATATCGGCTGCATCAAGAGCTGTCGGGTAGAAATCCATTGCGGAAATCAGCTTGTCATAATTACCTGGTTGAAGTTTTCCTTTCCACCACATAAACATTGGGGTGTGAGTACCGCCAGGATAAGTCTGACTCTTATAGCCTTTTTGCGCCCCGTTCAGCGGCAGAGGACCATCGATAACCGCACCATTATCGGAGGTAAAGAGAATAATAGTATTGTCATACTGTCCGTTTTTCTTCAGTTGTTCGAGAATGCGTTTTACACCCTGATCAACAGAATAAACGGAAGCGTAGTAGTTATCTGCTGTTTGACTACCGGTATTAAATTGCTTCTGATATTGCTCCGGTGCAGGATTATCATTTGGCAGGTGCGGAGCATTATAAGCCAGGTAAAGCATAAAAGGCTGGTCAAGTGTTTTGGCACGATCAACAACGCCAATTGCCTCATCGGTTAACTGATCGCTGATATAACCTTTTGCGGGGACGCGTTCACGATTTTTGAACAGTGAAGGGGAGTTGTAATATGCCGTTCCTGCAGCGTGGAATCCCATAAAGTAATCAAAGCCACGGTTTTGAGGTTGCCATTCTTCCGCAGAAAATGTGGTGAAGTTGTCATGATAGTCACGCGTTTGTTTATCTTCCGGTACTGGCACATTACTGATTTTTGACAAGTGCCATTTACCTACTGCTGCAGTGTAATAACCATGATTCTGGAATAATTCAGGCAAGAAAGTTTCTGTTAGCGGAATACCATCCTGAGCATCGGTATTGGAATAGACACCAAAGCGGGCGGGCGCTCGACCGGTCATTATTGCGGCGCGGGAGGGGCCGGAAACACCGTGCGCCACATAGCCGTTAGTAAAACGTACGCCTTCATCCATTAATGAAAGGAGCGTCGGCGTTGATTTTTGCGCAGCTTCAATGGCTTTATCTATCCCTATTTTGTAGGTATCGACAACTTCACGATTTTCCATTGTTTTTGGGTCAAAAGATTCCTTATCAAAAGGAAGTTGTCCATAACCAAGATCATCCATGGTCAGTACGATAATATTTGGCTTTCCTTTGGTACTGTATTCAGTCGGCGTAAAGTCTGAGAAAGCAACGTTTGTTTTGGTTGCTTTCAGCTTTACATCATCTGCCGCATGAGCAGCAAATGCAGCCATACCAGATGCCAGTATCAAAGATATCGAGGTACTTACGACACTTTTCTTTAATGCAGACTTCATAAATGTTCCTCTTCTTATTGTACTTAATTCCAAAGTAATTTTACGAAGAGAAATAAGTGAATGTAAGTGAAGTTAGTCACATAAAGAGATAGCAGATTTAGCTAAAAAAAGGGAAATAACAGCCCATGAAGCGTTGACATTACTTTCTATTCTACTAAGTAATTTCTCGACGATAAACAACTAATCTATTGATATTTAATAAATTATTGTATTTTACTGACAAAATGCCGAATTGAGATCATAAATAATCATGCAACAGGTTATGCAAATGCATAAATATGTGATGAATGTCACTTATTTATTTCAATAAATATATCGCCTAAAAACAACGCGGGGCAGGGAATGGCTGCCCCATTTTAATTTTTACGTAGGGTGCGTGGTTGACTACTCGTTAGCAAATAATCAAATAGCTAAAGCATTCATCGTGTTGCCCTTATTCATACCCGTGTGCCTTTGACAACGGTACTCCTTAGAAACTCTCTTTGGACTGTTGCCAAAATGTTTGCGGAACGCATAAATAAAATAAGATGTACTCGCATAACCACATTGTTCGGCAATTTTATTGACTGAACCTTCTACGCGTATCAAATTTTTTGCGTGCTGCATTCTGGCATCTAAAAGAATCTGTGAGAATGTCGTTTGCTCTTGCTTTAGTTTTTTCTTCAACAGGCTTTCACTGATGTACAGGCAGTCACAAATATCTTTCAGCTTCCATGGGTGCGCCAGCTTCATGTTGACAATATTTCTCACTTTCCCGGAAACGGATAGCACACCGTTAGTTAATAGTGTAATGAAACCTTTGCATGTGGCAAAAATAGACAGGCAAGAAAAAAGCAAAAGTTCTGAAAAATTATGATGATTGCGTTCTTCCGAGTTGAGATAAGCAATCATTTCATTAAGCAATCCAGTCGGTACATTTGAAGCACGTAAAAACTTCGCAGGAACAGGCACCGTCACTGTCTGGATGTTAGTGCATTGTAGATATTTTTTAATGGTATTTTCATTAAATCCGATTTCTTTGAAATGCCGCTCATAAGGTTCAAAATGCGTACGAACAGCGTTATCTACCATCAGGATCTCGCCGTCAGAGAAGGCGTAATCTTTATCTAAAATGTTAGCGTTGAAGGCATGATGAATAAATATAACAGAACAAACGAGCGACATTTTATCTCCTTAAAACAATAAAGTTTTTATCGATACTTTTTTAACATTTCATATTTATAATTTGCTGTTTATTTTCAGTCTTGCAAACTATTGATAATGAAATGTGTAAGATCCCTTGCAATGCGCCCCATTTCTGAAATACCCAGCTGATCAATTGCCGAAAAAATGGCTATCAATGTAAGGGTCAGTAATAAGACAACCACAATTACAGACATGATCCCTTTATAGTTGTCTCTTTGCGTGATTTTATTTTTCACTATGGTCGCATGCATTTCAAATGTGTTTATTAAACGAATGACGTTAATCATCGTTAATCAGTATGCTTAATATAACAGGCTGGAGAATAGAGGAAATAGGACTGGCGCTTCAGTACTGAGCGGAGTTTCTTACAGCTGTAGGCGGAGGTATATATCTTATAACGAGCAGTTTAATTTAGCACATGTGAGTAAATTGCGCGACAATGGTCAATGAGGAATTCTTCTGCTGTGCGGATGACAGCAGAAGAAATGAGGAGGCGAATTAATTTGATGGTTCTAATTCAACCGGAATACTTTTATAGCCAGGAATGCCACTTAATGGATCGTGGTTATCAAGTGTTAGCATGTGATTCGATTCTGGAAAATAGGTCACCAGTGAGCGGTCAGCCATAGGGTAAATGACCACTTTTAATCTATCCATGCGGCGTGAGCTTCGCTTACCGTCTGGCGTAAGCGCAATAAGATTAACTCTTTCGCCGTTTTTTACACGGCAAATTTTAGCTTGTTTAGCACTCATAAAGACCACATCTCGTTGACCGAATACCCCTCGATAGCGATCATCCATACCATAAATCGTCGTGTTGTACTGATCGTGACTGCGTACTGTCGCCATGACTAGCTTACTGTTAAACGCTGAAGAGGGATCTTCTAACAGCCCTTTACTGGTAATGAAATTAGCCTTACCTGACGGCGTCATCCAGCGCCTTTCAGCAGCTGCGTTTATCAGGTGAAAACCTCCAGGATGTCGGATGCGCTGGTTATAGTCGGCGAACTCTGGCAGCACAGCTTCAATGTCATTGCGAATGCGATCATAATCTTCCACCAGATACTCCCAGGCTACCACGCTCTGGGGTAGTGCCGCCTGCGCGATACCCGCGACCACTGCACACTCTGATTTCAGCATTACACCGGCGGGTTTTAACACGCCACGCGAGGCATGAATCATCGACATTGAATCCTCAACGGTTACCGCCTGCGCACCGCTTTTTTGCATGTCAATCTCGCTACGTCCCAGAACCGGCAGAATATAGCTATGCCGTGCGGTCAGCAGATGAGAGCGGTTAAGCTTAGTGGCTACGTGTACCGTCAGATCTAATTGTGTTAACGGTACAGCGCTTGCTTCCCGATCTGGCATTGCCAGTGCAAAGTTGCCCCCCATGCAGATCAATGCTCGAGCCTGCCCCGTACATATTGCTTGCATGCTGGCAATTGCTGCATGTCCAGGTGCATGAGGTGGGGTGAAACCATAGCGCTCACCCAGGCGAGCCAGAAACTCTGCAGACGGTTTCTCGGTGATACCGACGGTTCGGTCGCCCTGTACATTAGAGTGACCTCGTAGTGGGCAGATACCCGCACCAGGCTTGCCAATGTTACCTTTCATCAACAGCAGATTGACCAGTTGCTGTACATTCTGGGTACCATGTTCGTGCTGAGTGATCCCCATTCCGTAACAGATAATGGTGCGTTCGGCAGCGGCATATGCATCAGCCAGTTCGGCGATTTGAGTCTGACTTAGTCCAGAAATACGCTCGATATCTTTCCACTCGGAATTGAGAACGTCACGGCGTAGCTCGTCAAAGCCGACGGTATGCGTTTGAATAAATTCGTCATCCAGCAATGAGGGCCGACCTGCGGCGCTTGCAGCATCATCGCGCTCAATTAACAGGCGCATCATCCCCTTGAGCAACGCCATATCACCACCAATGCGCACGTTGTAGTAGGCACTGGCCAACTGAGTCTCAGAGTTCGTCAGCATTTCAAACGGGTTTTGCGGTGCGGTAAATCGCTCCAGGCCACGTTCCTGTAGAGGATTGATGGCGATCATTTTCGCTCCCCGTTTCACTAAAGCGCGCAACGAAGTCAACATGCGAGGGTGGTTTGTACCAGGGTTATGCCCAATGCAAATGACTAAATCGCATTTCTCAAAGTCTTCCAGCAACACGGTCCCTTTACCTACACCGATACTCGCTGCCAAACCCACACTGGTCGGTTCATGGCACATGTTGGAGCAGTCGGGGAAGTTATTGCTCCCGTATTCACGAGCAAAAAGCTGATAAAGAAAGGCAGCTTCATTGGAAGTGCGGCCCGAAGTATAGAATTCAACCTGATTGGGATCACTATAGCTTTGAAGGCGTTCGCCAATTTCGTCGAAAGCTTGTTGCCAGCTTAATGGCTTGTAACAGTCGCTGACGGCATCATATTTCAAAGGCTGGGTGAGACGCCCCGCAGCCTCAAGCTCGTGATCTCCCCAGTTAAGTAATGATTGAACCGTATTCTCAGCAAAGAAAGAGGCATTTACCTGCTTATCCGTGACTTCCCAGGCGATTGCTTTTGCGCCGTTTTCACAAATGTCGAATGACGCACTGTGCTTAGGATCTGGCCATGCACATCCCGGACAGTCAAAGCCCTCTGGCTTATTCATGTCAAACATGGCAATAACATCCTGGCGTATATCCATCTGCTTACGTACTGCATTCGCTACGGATTTAACAGCACCCCAACCACCGGCAGCTCCCTGGTAGGATTCAATTTTTTTCTTCATTTGCTTATCCTGTGTGGAAATGAATTATTAGGATTTGTAATAGCGATGATGCACAGTATATACAAAGGGATTATCGTCAACATGGATATATAAGAGTAGGGGACTACTCTCTTTCTATTTTAATCTATTATCGTTAAACAAAAGATTAAATACGATAAATTAAGCATCATCTCTCATAGTGTTTAAATTAACATATTTTTCAATATAAAAAATAAGACTCTGGCTTCAATTGTGCGCGGATTTTCTTACAGATGTAGGATAATAGCCTTCACAAAATAATTATCCGCGCAATCTTCGTGAATGGAGCGCATAGACCAATGTCAAAATCACAATTATTCATAGATAAAAGTGACACCAATGACTGACTGGACGGTTCCGGCTGCAACCTTGTTTCCTGTTTGTCCATAGGTTGCGCTTAAACCCAGAGGTACTTTGCTTTTATTTACTGTCCCCAGGGAGACGTTTTCTCCCGTAGCCAGTATTTTTCCATTACGCATCAGAGAGACACCCACTCCCGATGCTTTTGTTGCATCTGGTGCTGTGTTAGCAAACACTTGTCTGGCACTGTCAGTGGTAGCACCCGAAAGATAAAATGAGAGCTTTTGTTCACTTGAGCAATATACGCCAAGGGGTATTTCTGCGCTTCCAGGAAAGTCCGGGAGATTCACGTTGACATTACGACTATCAACGGTGCAGCCGCCTGTTGGCATAACAACACTGTTATTTGAAATAATATTCCACGTAAAATTACGCGGATTTCCACTTCCTAACGTGGCAATTTTATACATATGAATACGGGCAATAACTTCCCCGGCTTTTATGACAACTCCACCGGCCGCACCGACTGGGGTAATATAGAGTTTTAACGGTAATGGCATCGGTGTCTTATCACCAATATCTAATACATTAGTATTTGTCGTCAACGGGAAGGGGTAGGTCACATTATTCCAGTACAGCGATCCTTTATATGACTGTAGAGAGCCTGCGAAAGCTGAGCCTTGTACCAGGTTTATATGATCAGTGTCGTACCAGCCGCCGTAATCATTCCAGCAACTTATATGCTGAGACAAGTCTACAACCAGATTCTGGCCCGGTTGTATTACAGGGTCGAGATTAACATAAACAGAGGTTGTACCTGCTCCAATACTTGACCCGCCATCGACATTACAACTGAAGGCAAAAACTTTGCCTGCCATTAATAGAAGATAAATACCGAACAGAAGCTTCATACTTATTGTTTTACCCATGATATATCCTAAGGTTAAAAAATTGATTTAAAAAGAGGCTAAGAAAATCGAATCGACGTTATTGCCAGGTGTAGATCACATTGATTAGCGCCTCGATCGTTCCCTGGCTTGCGTTTCCATTCACCGTGATAGCTCTTGCCTTAAGTGGAAACTGTGCATTACGAGTGATCTCATCAACAATAACCGTTTTGCTATCGCCATTTTTTAACGTCGCATCCTGGTCATCCCTTAGCTCTATCTGAATATTTTCGGCAGTACCTTCATTTTTGTAATAACCCGTATTGTCAGTTGAACCTGTCACGATTGCCGTCACTGCACTTGTTTCAACCGGACAATCGGTTAATGACAAAGTAATATTGTGCCAGCCTGATGCAGAACCAGGTTGTTGCAGATTGCGCGTATAAAGATCCCCGAGATTAACGTTAGCTTCTTTGGTTTGAATAGTGCAGGGTTTAGCGACTACCCGACCATTAACAGTGATAGTGACATCGGCGGCCTGGAGAGTTGCTGTGAATAACGCGCAAAACGTAGCTAACAGGAACCTCTTGTGAAGTCTTTTCATATCTGACTCTGATTATTGAAATTCAAGGGTAAAGGTTGCCGAAGCCCTCACCAGTCCCGGATTGACGGACTTCTGAGTTGACTTCAGACGAGCGGAGTAAGGCAAAATATTGTTCTGTTCTGGTACCAGTGGGATCCACTGCATCCCGGCATGAAGGTCATTCAATTTCACCGGACGCATATTTCCGTCCAGTATTTCTATACCCAAACCGGAGGCCGTATTGCTTCCTTCATCCAGTTTCAACAGAGTATTATTTTCTGCATCCTCAATCCCGTTAAATGCAACCCGAACCCCCGTTGTCCCTTTACTGCATTCACTTAACGTAATCTGAAAAGGGACGGCTGGACTTGTGCTACCGGTCGTTGGAAATTGTCTGGCACTGTTTTTTTGGAGATCTACGGTAAAATTAAGCGAATCCGATGAGACTGTGCAGCCATAATCGAGGACGCGCCCGCTAATTTTAATAACGCTATCTGCGGATAAAGCAGAATAGGTGGTTAACCCCAGACATAAACCGAGGAAAATAATGTTATTGTATTTCATAATCTATTGTTCCTTAGCGACAGATTGCTGTCTGCTGGTTCAGTAAGGTACCAGGAGAAACTTCAGGAAGCTTGTACTCGACAATACAGTTTGAGTTTTTATCTTTGCCCCATGAAACCTGTAATTTCCCTGACTGTGGAAGTCCAGTCAGATAAACCTGACCGTTTTCCGCGACAATGCTGCCATTTTTATTCTTTCCGTGAGTGACAATTGCACCGAATGGAACGCTCTTATTACCGTACTTCAACGTCATTAATACTTTCCCGCCGATTTGTGCATTAAATGTTGCTCTGGCAATAGCACCGTGAGTTGGGATGACAGTGACCACGGTTTCATCCAGTTCAACATTATCTGCAAGGGAATTCGCGTTAAGAGCGACACGATTTTCTCTATATTCTGTCGCAAATGGTAATATGGCATAGCCACGCCAGTCGGTATGAATACCGGTCTGGTTCTCTATTTTGACATTATCAGCGCCAGGAGCCTTAACCAGAACCATTGTGTCGCCCAGCGGCTGTCCAAAGGTGATGCCATCAGCATGAGCAATAATGCCACCACTCATTCCGTAATAAATCTGGCTGCTGTCACCACTCCGACTGTAACCGACATTCGTATTACCGTAAGCTCCACGATAATTAAGAGAACTGTAACCACTGGTGCCAGACGATGTATTACCCCCGTGGGTGTTACCGACCTGAACACTATAATTCAGGTTATTATCCGGCAGCAGAGTGCCATAAACTCCCGATAGATTGGTCATGCCGCCTTTCAAATCGTTTGACATACTGTAACTGGCGTTTGAATTACGAAATGCCGACTGACTGTCTGTACGCATCCAATGACTGAAGGGAACATTAAGCGTAAAAGCAAGTAAATGATCCCGATCGTTTTGCCATATATTATTGGAATAGCTGTAATTCAGCGAAGTCGTAATATCACCAAACGGCACATTTAATCCAAATGATATTTGCTGGTCGCTGCGTGACGTGTTCCAGTAACTTTGGCGACTGGCACTAAAAAATGTCGTACCGTAATTTCCAAGCTGCTGAGAGATGCTTATTTGTTCCTGACCACGCTTACTGTAGAACAGATTAAAATAATCAATAAATTGTGTCTGCTCGTTGCTGTCTCCGGTAGGAGGCTTGACGGTGTAACCACTCATTCGACTGTAGGCACTGTCGGATAAGTTATAAAAACCTTGCGTAGAATAGCGATATCCTGCGACCTGGATATTGGTTCCCGTCTGGTAGAAGGATTTGCTGTAGACGGATTTAATCGATTGCCCGCTGTGACGGGTGCCATCTGCAAGTGTCGTATTGGCCTGCGTGATATCGAAAGAAAAGGCACCAAAAAGTCCTAAATCTTTACCAATACCAAGGTTGAAGGCCTGATAATCTTCTGCAATTTGCATTCCGCCATAAGGTGTCCAGTTTCCTTCCAGTCCATGCATCAAGCTACCTTGTATGAACTTGGGGGAGCTTTGCAGGTTATTTCCACTACGATATTCCCCCATGGCAAGCGCATAACGCGTATATCCAGCACGTTGGAGAACCGGAACAGACGAATAAGGAACATATAATGTCTGAATACTGCCGTCTGCCTCTTTTATGGTTACTTGCAGATCACCACCATTGGCCGCAGAGTTGATATCATCAATAGTAAAAGGGCCGGGTGGGACAGTAGTCTGATAAACATCGTATCCATTCTGTTTTACACTCACTTGTGCGGTGCCGCGGGCAATACCATGAATCACCGGAGCGAAACCATGTTGGCTATCGGGCAACATCGCTTCTGTTGAATTTATTTTGAGGCCACGAAAGTTCACACTATCAAAAATATCGCCATCGGTATAACTATCACCTACCGTTAAGCGTGAGCGTAAGGGAATAATGTCACGTTCAGCCGACGTATTGATATGCTGCCATTTATTGCTGTCAGATGAATTGCTACTCCCACTGTTATAACTCCACGTTGAGTTATCGCGCAGTCGCCAACTACCAATGTTGATGCCACTCTGTAAATTCAAATATGCATAGTTGGATTTTCCTGCATTATGGTTACTACGATTATTAATAGAATTACCATTAAAACTATAGTTTAGAAGCCCAGCATTTATTCCTTCTTCCCACAGATCAGGAGAAACATAGCCGCGAGCCATTCTGCCAACATAAATTTGCGGAACGGAGAGTGACAGATGTTGCTGACCAACATCAAACTCAGTTGATGCGTCGGCCAAACGATCCTGAAGTGGTGTGCATGCGCTGTTGTCCGGCACATGTTTTTCTGCCGAATGTTCTTTATTGTCTAATAACGCTGATTTTTTTATGCCAAGACTGACTAGAAGATCTGTACTCAGGCATGGGATGAGATCTGCGTTATTATCATCTGCAATAAAAGTAATATCCCGACTAGTAATAAATTCGTCGTTCAAATAAATGTCGACCCGATATGTACCAGGTGGTGCCTCGCGTCCCTTAGTAAAGGCGGATAAATCGACAGATTCAGCAAGATCATTGCTTAAAAACCGTGGATTAAAATAATACTCTGCGTCAACGGGAAATACCGCAGTTGCTAAGCCAAGGGCAATGGTAAGCCGTGCAAAGCGAGGCAGTAGTAACACCTGATGCATACGATATGCCTTAAATGCGGCACGAAAGGCTGTCATTATTAATTCCGATTGAGTTTATTATTAATTAGGTCACTGGCTTACTGCATGGTTGCCTTAATACGCGGAGTTAATGCACCGTAATCATTGATCGTCTGAAAACTGATATCCCCGGTTGCAGCATGCGGGATATCCACCGATACTTCACCTTTTGGCGGCACCATGGTGTTTGGGAGATTGCTATTTCCTGCTTTCATATTTGTTACGGTAATGAAGTAGGGCGTTGGATTAATAAGAGTGAGTTTGCTGCCGCTGCGACGAAACCGAAGCATTGCAGGCGCTTCTTCAGGTGCCATTGCCAGGTTCGTGGGGCGATAAAACATTTTTATGCGGCTAATAATTGCCAGCTGTAATGTATTCTCATTCTTCTGATCTTTTTCCATAGCAGGAATAGCTTTAACATTAACCCAGAACAGGCTTTCACGGTCGCCTGGTAACTGATGATTAGTGGCGTTGATTATCCGCAGCGTATTCTCTTTTTTACCTTGCATGGAAAAAAGCGGTGGCGTAATGACAAACTGGGTGTCTTTTTGGTCACCTGCATTTTCTATCCATGACTGAATGAGATAGACACTGGCAGGATCATTATTCGTGACAGGCAATAAAACCTGTTTCTGGTTTGCCGGATAAATTACCCGCGTCGCACCCAGTGCGACAGCTGCGTTGGCAATGGTGCTATGGCAAGCAAAGAGCAATAAAAGTAACACTGTCGCCATAAAGGAAATAGAGTAGGGGGTACGCGTAGTTTGCATCTGATGCATTCTCCATGTGTTAAGAGGATAAGCGGGAAAACCGTTACATCAGACAATCAGTAAATATTGCTAATACATTGGCGACTCGCCGGGTTTCCAGACTTAATGCGTTTGTAATAAATGTTGGTTCTCTTTTAATAGGAAAACCTTGCTACAAAGTAAATATTTTAAATAACAGTAAGTTTAACTACTGTTGTTTATTGATCGTTTAGATATTATGTGATTTTTTCATACCGCTCCAAAACACAAACTATTCCTCATTAATAATGAGATGAACATTGGTGAATTGCTCGGGTGTGCGTAACCATGCCACACACACCCTGTTTCAATTTCAGATGACGTATAGCCACCTTAAGATTGAATTATAGATATTGAACTTTGAAGGTCGCATCAGCGTTTGCAGTACCAGCTACTGACTGCCCGAGAGCAATATATCGAGCCTGGAACGGCAATATATTCGTGCCATCAATCAAGTCAGTTTTAGCACTAAAAGTGGCACCATCAAGTATTAATACCTCACCCGTACGGTCCAAAATTTGAATACCGACATTTTGGGCAGAGCCTGCCGCTGAACTCTGAAGCGCTAATGTGTCGTCATTACTGGTGACAGTAGTACCCAGGAATGCAACAGCTGCATTACTGGAAACATTGGTATCACAATCATTCAGCTTGATATTGAAGCCAACGGCGGAGCTGAGGTCACCCGCTTTAGCCAGACGAGAAGAACGGACCTGACCCAGCTCAACCGTTTGGTTCATTGATTCTGAATCAATCGCACAAGCGGCATTTACCACTTCACCTTTAAAATGAATAACACCGCCATTAACAGTGGTCGTTACTGATTCATCACCCTCGGCTGCGCTTACCGCAGCAGACGACATCGCCAACACAGAAACGACAATCATACCGACATGTTTGAGTTTCATAATTCTCCAAAATTTATATTTAAGTAGCTGAATAAAGAAAGTTAACAATTAAGTCATTCTGTTATTGCTTATAAAACAAGAATCATTCTTGATGGGATATTGCCCTGAGAATATAGTTTCCAGGGTTATTACATTTCACGAAGAACGATAATATCTTTAAATTACAAGGACACCTAATCACAACAAGTTTATTGCAGCACTTGTTGTAGAGAGTATTTGCAAAGACATTTTATGTCGCTAAATAACATTACGATTTCATTATGCATGTTATTTATAAACAGCGACTAAACAGAATATTATTGCGAACAAGGGAAGTGTCAGGAAAGGTCAAGAGCGGCCAATGGTTTATATGGCTATAAAACATTAGCTATGGTTAATGTTTGCCTGGTGTAACTAACACGGAATTGCTCTAAACAGATAAGTGCAGGGTTTATTAAAGCTGACCGACAGACTTTCTTAACCTGGTAATATCTCTCTTAGGTGACTCTCCAAACATCCGCGAATATTCCCGACTGAAATGGGATAAGCTTTCGTAACCGACAGCATAGGCTGCAGTGGTGACATCGTAATGTTCATTCAGCATCAGTCGCCTGGCTTCATTGAGGCGTAGCCATTTCTGATACCGGAGTGGACTCATTCCCGCAAGCTGTCTGAATTGTTGATGGAAAGAGGGGGTGTTCATTTGCACGCGGTTTGCCAGCCTGACTCTTCAACGCAGGGAAGATGCGGCAAACGGCAAACCTGCATACCAGCCAGCCTATATCAGGTATGCACAGGCCAATCATGAAAGAGGAGAGGCTTTATGTTCTGGAACCCTGAAGTAATAACGACGACCGTAAAATCGCTTCGCATCACTCAAATTCCATTTAACTATTCTGGGTTTGAGGGATATACATAATTGACTTCAGCACCAGAAACAGCATAACAAACTGTTTTAAATGGATATTAATCAAATGACGATTCAAACTCACAGTTATGAACTCAGTTTTGGTTCATAACTGTGTTAAACGCTGTCCATAAATCACTCGATGTCACGTCTGTTGGTTCATGAACTGATCGTTCTAATTTTGTGATGTGCGTCAGGTTTTAGTGTTCAGTAATGTTACCTTTTACTCGATGATCGATTGTTTAGCACCTCTCCCACAACCGGAGCAGCGGTAAATGCGTTTGGCCAGCCAGCATAGAAGGCGGCCTGGGTAACGATCTCACCAGCTTCCTCAACAGAAAGTCCATTATCCATTGCTCTATTGAGGTGATAGCCAATCTGCGCGCTCTGTCCGGATGCGATTAAGGCGCTGACCGTAATCAGGCTTCTGTCGCGGGGTTTCAGCGCGGGTCTTTGCCAGAGATCCAGGAAGAGTGGATCAGCAGTGAATTTAACCAGGCCTGGAGATATTGGGCCAACATTTTTTTCCACTGTCTCTGAACGCTGCTTTTCTGCTTCCTGATTGAGAGGAAGCAGGTCCGGAGAAGCTTCAGGAAGTGCATCTGCCGTGACGCCACGAGTTTCAAATACTGCTTTGATCACGCTGACGGCTGACATTGCATTTGGCCAACCTGAGTAGAACGCCAGATGGGTAATGATTTCTGATAATTCCGCTGGCGTCACGCCGCTATCGAGAGCGACGTCAATATAGTGCTTAAGCTCGGCAGGCTGGTTGCGGGCAATCAGCATGGCGACGGTCACCACACTACGATCCCTCGGTGAGAGGGCGTCGCGTGTCCACAGATCTTCAGTAATAGCTTCGCGACCAAAGCGCGCGAGAGCCGGTGAGACGGAACGAATATCAGCTTCCGAAATCGCTGACGGTTCTATTTTCATCATAGCTTTACCTCTTGTTTCCTCAGCATTGGCAAAATCAGAAATAACAAGCGACATAGCCGCTGCTGCAAGTACGCTTTTCATGTTAATCCTTACTGGTCAACGTTGCGGCTCCTGTTTGATTCCGCCTTTGTTACGAAGAAATACCGGTTTTACCGGGATTGCGTCCTTCCTGGCGCTCATATGCGCCGTTTGCCTGAGGTAATCCAGGAAGTGCAGCGTTTGTCGGTGCAGTTGATAATCCTCCTCACTGGCGTAAATCTCATAGAAATACCAGCGTTTTGGAGTCTCTGAATCTGTACCGGCATACATGGCTAACACGCCTTTCTCTACTTTGAGCGACTCGACCATTTCAGGAAGGACGATGTTTCTAAATTCGCTCTGAAATTCAGGCTTTACTTCGACGATCACCAGATTATTGATAGTTCGTTCATTCGGTATGATGTGTTTGTCGCCCAGAAACTGTGGCTCCAGGGTAATTTTCTTCTTCCTGTCAATAATGTCAGGTGCACGAGCAGCGAATGCTTTGTATGGGGCGGCATTGAGATGTTTGCGATAAGCACGCTCATTTTCATAGAGTTCGAACATGAATGCCTGACCTGAATTGTCGCTGCGTTGCAGGGCATACATCGCCAGTGTACCTGCTTCATGATCAACCGAAGCGGAAATCGTCTGTCTGGCCACGTCTGCAAAGTCGTTGTCCCGATCGGGTCTGATGCCGAGCTCGAAGATATTCATCTCCGACTTATTCGGCGCGTCCGGTTTTGTTGCAAAGACAGGGCTGCTTATTAGCATGCAAATTAAAAGCATAAAAGTCTTTTTCACGATGATCTTTTTACTGACGTTACTGTTTAAGACGTTCGATCAACTGGTGCTGGTAAGAACGTAACCGACCGCTACTGGCGCTCTCAAAGACGAGAGGAGGAAAAGTGAATAAGGGCTATCGCATCCAGACCTGCTTAACATCTTTCGTTTGCGGCGTATTTTGCGCCATGATCCCCGTCAGAACATGCGGCTGGTAGGTTTCTTCCAGAAACTGAATTTCCTCCGGACTTAGTTGAAGATTTACTGCGTTTACCGCGCCATCGACATGAGCTTTTTTTGTAGCCCCTACGACAGGTGATGTGACTTTTGTCAGCAGCCAAGCGAGAGATATTTCCGTCATTGACACCAGATGGCGTTCGGCCAGTTCGGCTACACGCTCAATAATGCTGCGATCCTGTTCAGCCGTGCTGTCATATTTTCCACGCGCATAGTCATCCTCTGTGGCTCGCCGTGTATAGCCTTCTTTACGAGAGAGGCGGCCGCTGGCCAGCGCGCTATAGGGGGTCATTGCGATATTATCCTCAGTGCACAGGCCGAAGAGCTCCCGTTCATCTTCGCGCATAATTAGATTGTAGTGGCTCTGTACGGAAACAAAGGGCGTCAGCCCTTCGCGTTCAGCAAGGGCGTTCGCCTTCGCCAGCTGCCAGGCATAGCAGTTTGAAATACCAACAGCTCGTACTTTGCCAGCAGTAACAGCGGTATGTAACGCTTCAAGCACGTCGATAATGGGCGTGTTGTAATCCCAGATGTGGTAGATGTAGAGGTCGATATAGTCCACCCCCAGATTCTTCAGGCTCTGGTCAAGGGATTGAGCGATTGCCTCTTTTCCGCTGATCCCTCCGGCAATTTGTGCGGGGGTTCGCGGCAGAAACTTGGTGGCCAGGACGATATCATCGCGTTTCGCCATCTCCCGTAATGCCCGGCCAACGTATCGCTCACTGGAGCCATTCTGGTAGGCTATAGCGGTATCGTAAAAGTTGATGCCCTTTTCAAGGCCATAGCGAATGATGTCGCGGCTTGCTGTTTCGTCCAGCGTCCAGCTATGCTGACCCGTCGACGGATCGCCAAACCCCATGCATCCCATGCAGATGCGGGAAACAAGTAAGTCACTTTTACCGAGCCGGGTATACTGCATTGTTATTCTCCCTCTGGATTATTCACGACGGAATTGAGCAGTTCGACAAGCCTTGAAGCGTGTTCCCGGGCAAGCGTTTTTTGCTGCGCGATTTTGTCGGCATCCCGGTCGGCATAGCTGATACCGCAGGTATAAACCGGCGTCAGCAGCTCAAGATTGCACAGCCTTGCCGTGGTTTCGAACGGAATAAGATACTCTTCAATGGTATGGCCAAAGAAACTGTCGACGGTATAGAGCTCCTCTGGCGCTCCCGTTGTAAAGGAGAGGATCAGCTTTTTACCGCCCAGTTTCGCCGTTGAGCCATGCGCGAAGCCGTGAACAAAGACCTCGTCCAGCCATTTTTTCATTAATCCTGGCAGCCCATACCAGGAAAAAGGGAACTGCCAGACAATCACATCGGCCCTGAGCAGGCTTTCCTGCTCCGCCGCGATGTTGAATTTGCCATCCGGATAGAGCCTGTCCAGACGACGAATCTCAACATCAGGAAGGGCGGTCTCCACTTCATCAAGAATAGTGGCATTGGCGACGGAATGGGTAAGCTCAGGATGACCTGAAATAACAAGGATATTTTTCATTTCAATCAGTTAAACATCTTTGGTGAATATTAAATCCAGTATAGAGTGACAACATTATTTTTTTAGAGCAGTAAAGACTCATTCACTTTTAGACAAAAACTAATAATGGTCAACTGTTCTCATTGTACCGGTCATCACGAACCCGTGAACTACGCCGTGATGCCCAGTAAACGTTCTGCATTGCGAAATGCGATGGCCTCTTTTTCAGCCTTGTTGACGGGCAGACTGTCTATAAAGGTTTTTACACCGTCCAGGGTCTGATAGGGATAATCGACGGAGAACAGGATCCTTTCAGCACCCATTAACGCGTAGATAAACTGGAAGTGCGGCAGTGTTAGCATATGGCGGGGTAACGTAAACGTGTTCCTGGAAGGTTCTCGTTAGCGTGCGTGACAGACCCGTTGCAGCCAGTGGTAGGCTGTCATCAAGACGCTGGAGCCAGAAGGGTAACATCTCCCCCCAGTGGCCACTGATTACCTGCAGGTTGGGATATTTATCAAATGCGCCCGATAACATCAGCCGCAACAAATGGATCCCCGCTTCGTGATGCCAGCCCCAGGCAAACATAGAAAGCCTGGCGTTGACCTCTGCGCTGAAGCCCGTGAAGTAGGCCTGCTGTACGCTTTTAAGCGGTAACCCGGGATGAAGATAGAGTGGCACATTCAGTTTATTAAAGCGGGAAAGCAGGGAGTCGGTCAGGATTATGACCATCAGCGACGGTTTTCCCCCAGTCGCCAAGGAAAGGTGCCTGCTCAAGCGCAACAGGCATACACGCTCACCCTAACTCGCTGTCGAGATAATGTTCTTCGAGGCAAATGATTTTCATATTCTCACCATTCATACAAAGCAGTAAAAGTGATACAGATTAGAATCACCCGGAACAGCCCGTTCGTGTGTGTCATTCATGACAGTCTGTTCCGGACGGGCTTTACACCATCGGTTTTTCCCAGGCGCCTCGTGTATCCACTCTGGTCTCTGCGGCGAGTTGTTCCAGCAGGATGATTTCCTCATCGCGTAACTGGATGTCTGAAGCGCAGGCGGCGTCCAGAACGTGATGGACTTTAGTCGCACCAACGAGGGGAAGGGTACCTTTCGCAATAGCCCATGCGATGGCTATCTGTGCCACGCTGGCATTCCTTTCGGCTCCCATTTTTTTCATGGCGGCGGTTAGTCTTTCTATCTGCGGCAGTACTGCGTTATAACTTTCGGCCCGGCCACTCCCGGCAGGCATGGGATGATTTGAATCATAACGACCACTGAGCGCGCCTTGCTCCAGGACCATGTAAGCAAAGAACGTGATGTTATTTTGTCGGCAATAATCAAGGATCCCGGCCTCTTCAGAAGCGCGATAGAGCAGGCTGTAGTGATTTTGTACTGCACTGAGGGAATAACCGGAAGCGTTAAGGATTTCATTGGCGCGTCTGATTTGTGCCAGATTGTGGTTGGAAACACCTACGCGTTTTACCTTACCGCTTTGTAAAAGTGGGATCAATCCTGGCGTCCATTTTTCGACGTCGAGGGGATTATGGATCCAGTAGATATCAATCGCGTCCACGCCCAAGCGCCCAAGGCTGGCCTCAAGCATATCGCTGACAGGCTGCGCAGACTGCTTGTCCGCAATCTGCGGCGTGAATTTGGTGGATAAAATTATGTTCTCGCGAGGAAACTGACGGACTAATGCTCCCAGCGCAGTCTCGGAACTCCCCATACCATATACTGCTGCGGTATCCCAGAGATTGAGGCCCTTACTCATGGCCGCAGTGAACACTTCTGCCATCTGAGTATCAGAAAGATGATTACCAAAGACGGTGTCGCCGCCGGCAAAGCCTGTGCCCCAGGACCATGTACCTAGTGCGACTGGAGGTAGTGTTTTCATATTCAGCTCCTGAAAAAAGGCCGGATCGTGGCTGACTTAAACCGGCCAAGTAAGGAATTAATTAAGCTGTCCGGCGGAGTGCATTTAACAGCGCCACACCAACCCCATGTGCTGAAGCGGGATTCTGCCCCGTGATAAGGCGATCGTCGGTAACCACGTTTTCAGACCAGTTTGGAGCTTCATGATAAAGCGCACCATGCTCGCGAAGTGCGGTTTCAAGCAGGAAGGGAACCACATCTGTTGTGTGAACTTCTTCCTCTTCCTTGTTGGTAAAGGCCGCCACATTTTTCCCTTTTATCAGGTATTCGCCGCTACTGAGTTTTGCGTCAACCAATGCCGCAGGCCCGTGGCAGACGGCTGAGACAATCCCATCACTTTCATACACTTCGCGGATAATACGCTGGGCATCCTGATTATCACGGAAATCCCACATGGTCCCATGACCACCTGCAAAGAAAACTGCGCTGTAATCGGCACCTTTCAGCTCGGATAACGCAGGTGTTGTTGCCAGGCGCTGCTGAAAATCGGTTTCGTTCCAGTACCAGGCGTTAACAGGGTCGCTGAGGTTAAATCCATCCACCGGTGGCTGCCCCCCGCGAATACTGGCTATTGTTGTTTTTATTCCGGCATCTTCCAGTACTTTCAGCGGATGAGTCAGCTCGGCCAGGAAAAAACCGGTTGGTACACCGGATGCGCCTTTAATCGGATGGCTGGAAACGACACATAGCACTGGTTTATATGCAGGTTTCATATCGGTCCTCACTCTTTATTTTTAAATTCATCGGCGAAGAGATTTTCCCAGTTAATAAAGGAGCCAAGCGGTATACACTCGAAGCTTAGTAAGCCTGCTTTTGCCAACGGGAATTCGGCCATAACGTTCATCGCTTCATCGACAGAGTCACATTCAAGAAAAATAGCGACGCCAGGTCTGTCCTGACGGAAGTAGATGTCGCGGATGAAGCCTGATTTATACAATCCCCAGGCGTGCAGCGCTTCAGCGTTGAGGTGCGGAGCATATTTCTCCAGCGATGCTCCAGGGGCAGGGATATCCAGACATAAAATTCGCATCATAGTCTCCTGAACTCAGGTCGTAGTAGAAAGAGACTAAAGTATAAGAGGCGTATTTCAGGAAGATTAGAGGGTCATTGACTTAAGCATTTTTAGACTGTACTTAATAATCAGGCGAGAATTGCTTTAGGAAAACATTATGAATAACGCTCTTTATAACCAGATTCGCATCTTCCAGAGCATTGCGCGGGAGGGCAATATTTCGGCAGCCGCAAGGAAACTGGAAATTACGCCTCCCTCCGTCAGCAATGCACTAAAGCTGCTGGAAGAGTATATCGGTCATCCGCTTTTTGTGCGTACGACCCGCCGTATAGAGCTGACGGAAACCGGTCAATTATTGCTGGAACAGACCGCTGCGGCGGTGGAGTCGCTGGAAAACTCACTTGAAAGCATTCGCGACCAGCATCAGGAGCCCTCAGGGATGGTGCGAATTACGCTCTCGCGTTTTGCCTACCTGTTAATTCTTAAGCCTGCGATGGCAGAATTCTGTCAGCAATATCCGGGTATACAGTTAGAAATTTCGGTCTACGACGGTACCGTGAATATCATCAAAGAGCGTTTTGATCTGGGGATCCGTTTTGGCGATATTCTTGAGGGAGGGGTGGTGGCCCGACCGTTAATGAAACCGTTTCGTGAAGGATTATATGCATCCTCAGCGTATCTCTCCCGACATGGAACGCCTGAAGTGCCGGCAGATCTCTGTCATCACCAGCTGATTGGTTACCGTTTTATCACCAACAACCGCATCCTTCCGCTGCTCCTGAACGATCGCGGTGAGCAGTTGACCGTTGAGATGCCGGGGCAGTTAATCAGCAACGATATTGACGTTATGGCAGACGGGATCCGTAACGGGCTGGGAATTGGGCGCTTGTTTGAGCCTGTCTGGCAGTTACAGCCGGACAGGGAGCGCTTTATTCCGGTGATGGAGAGCTACTGGAAAACCTACCCGCCAGTGTATCTCTATTACCCCAAAAACGCGGGTAAAACGAAAAGAGTGAAGGCCCTGATTGATTTTCTGATATCCACTACGGGGCGATAAAGACGATAACGCCTCGTTCGGTATGGAGATGCATCGAATGGCATTGTGAGTTTTTTTCACAGATGGGCGTAATCGTCAGTGGATTTTACATACAAGGATAGCGCCCACATACTGACATCATTAATTAACGTTGGGTGAGGTTTACCGGGGGGAGGGGAAAGCGAACCAGGAGATGGAGGTGGCCAATCTGGTACGAACCGCCGCGTAGCTTGCACGGCAAAAGCTGCTGACTGATTCATCAGTTAAGCTACTGAAAGAGCGGAACACATGAACTTAAGAACAAACCCACCATATTTAACATAATATACATTATGCGCACTAATATAAACCAAGGGAGAATCCAGTCGTTGGCGGTCATGATTGTCCTGCTCATTAACAACGACCAAAACCCCATATCTTACTTAATACCGTATTCTCGGCTTAACCGGCCGTGCAACCTCAACACATTGGTTTCAACTGCCGTCACCACGTTCTCCGGAAAATCTGTCGGTAATGAAGTCTTCACGTTATCCAGTGCTGCCGGAATCATTCTGGCAAAGTCACTCAGGATTTCATGCATCTGCACTTCCGGAAATTTCAGCAACTTTGCTGTCGCCAGAAAATGTCGCGGATAAATTTTATCGATTGCCGTTTTTTTGCCTTTGGATGCGTTAAGCCCCATTGCCAGTTTGAGATCGCTGATGTGTATTCCTGCGCCACCCAATACCGGAAATGCTGAAATGATGTCGTAAAATGGCGTGAGTCGATAACTGCCGCCAGCCTGAATAAATACGGAGAAGTTTTTTGCATGGCCATCCGTTGCGCCAATCAACCACTGGAACACCTGAAACTTCATAAAATCATAGCGATCTTTCAGCGCCTCGCTGGACCCCATCAAAAAAGCCATGATCCGCGCGATGCCTGGGCCTCCATCTGATTCATATTTCACCGATGAAGTTAAACCGAATGTCTGACACATATCCTCCTGTGGCAAGCGAAGTAAAACCGTTCGCTCAGCATTCCAACGCCTGTCAAAACGTTCGACCGCTAACGCGCGCACATTCCCCGCTTTAATGATTTCTGCGTCCGGCACATTCAACCCAAGTTCTTTCGCCAGCAGCAGACAGTAATACTCATTATCAACGCTTTGGCTGAGATCGAGCGTCGCATTGGGCTGCCTGATTTCGCCAATCGGTAATTTAATGATGTGCGTCGTCGGCGTTATTCCTTTCGGAATGCACCAGTCATTGCCTATTCTGAGCAGCGCTGTCTTCTCCTGCGCGCCAGCAACCGAGATGCGAAAGTCATTTTCTTCTCTAATCATGCCCAGAGGGATATCTGCTTTATAAGCCGTTAATACTTCTTCAAGTCTGGCTTCAGTAAGCTTTTCCCATGCCATTATCGGATGCGTTACGGTTTCGTCTTCGGGTATTAACGTCACGGCACCAACGCTGTCTCGCCCTATTTCTGACAATAAATCAAACGGTTGTCTGGATTTGGCATGATAACGTTTAACGATCCGGTCACGTACAATCGGGCTATCGGGTAACAGATTATCGAAGAAGTTAAATACGGCATCAGAGGTGATATTCCCCCTCTGCAATGGCAGCGAAAGTGACAACGGTCTGGCATAACGGCTGGCTAACCACTCCGGTGCATACTTAAAGGTGTGCGCGCCGTTGGCTAACTTCGTTAACTCGCCTACCCGCTGGTTGTTCATCCAAGTGACAAGTTTAGGCATTACCACTCCAGATCTTGCTGTTCTGTTGATTCTGGCGAGGCATTTTTCGCGTCGCATAGCGTCATTGAGAGTTCAAGCGACTGTAAAATCTTAAAAAATGTCGTGAGCGTGGTATTGTCAGGGTTGTTTTCGAAATTGGAAATTGTCGCCTGCTTAATACCGATTTTTTTCGCCAGCTCGCTCTGCGTCCAGCCATTTTGCTGACGAACCAGTTTCATTGCATTCGCTAATTGCGTTGGGTTATAGATCTTCTGAAAGCTCATCATGTCATACGTCCACAGCATATTTATCCGCTCAAGGGGATATTATCAGTTTTATCCTTTAGTGGGGATAAAGTCAATCAGGAAACACATCTTATCCGCTGTACGGGATAAACGCTGCGATATCCGCGATCGCGGATAAAAGGAAGGCTTAAGCCGCATGCCATCTCGACATGCGGCTTATACGGTTTACCAGCTATATTTCACTCCCAGCATGCCCTGAGTATCGCTATAGCCTTTATCACCTAGTTGCACACCGACATTCCCCCACAGGCTAAGGTTGTTATTTACTTTCGCCTCAACCCCGGTACGTACTTCACCGAGATTACGCGCACCATCACGGCTTACGGTTTGACCATTCATCTTCACTGCGTAGACTTTGCTGTTGTTGATCCAGTTCGCTTCAATGTAAGGCTGGAACTCACGCTGTTTACCATCGTCACGCTGGTGATGGCTGTTCAGGTAGGTTTTCACCCCAAGTCGCGTTTGCACGTTTCCGTCGCCTTCCGTTTCAATGCGTGTTCCGTCTTTCCGGGTATGGTCAGAATCTTTCACACCCATCCAGGTGATTTGTACCTGTGGCTGGACGTACCAGTTTTGTCACATCACCGCTACCGCTGATACTGTGCGTCATCGCCCAGCTACGCTCAGTGGAGATGGTGAGCAGGCCATTATTGATAACGGAAGCATCACCCAGGTTTTTCTGCTCGTTGACGCTGAGCGCGCTGCCTGTATCAATGTTGAATTGCCCCACAAAGCGGCTATTATCGCCATCCAGCTCTACGTCTGTCCTGGCGGTTGCGCTCACGATACCCTTCCCGCTTATGCTATTACGCAGTTCGCCGGTCACATTTTTTAGCGTTAACAGACCGTCATTGGCAATATTTCCTCTACCTAACCCCTGCGTATTATCGAGGCTGACTTCCGCATTTGGGCTAATGCTGGTTAACGCATTGTAGCGTGCATTAAGCCCCTCGATAGCCAGTGTTCCCCCTGTAACATTCAGGTTTCCGCCACCTGTCAGTTCGCCCTGACTGATCCCACCTTTATTCACCGTCAGCGACCCCTCTTTAAACAAAACAGTCGAACCCATCAGCCCGGTGAATGTCTCTACCGTCTGGGCCGATCCATTAAGATCGACGATGGCCGCGTTGCTGATGTTCAGTTCCCGGGTGTTGCCAAGTGCACCATCCGCATCGGTACGTAATGTCCCCATCTGAACATAGGTTGCCCCCTGATAGTCGTTCTGACCGTTGGAAAGCGAAACCTGTCGCACCGTATTGATTGCCAGATCCCCTTCGCCACCGATTTTTGCCGACATATCGGCCGTTGCGCCATAAGCTCCGCCATGTTCGGCTAACGTCAGCTTTTGCCCACCATGGATGTTCAGCGCTTTCAGCCCATAGTTAACGTACAAACCATCACCTGGTGCGGTCGTGAGGCGGAATCCATAATCACCCTCGGCGACCACTGTTCCATTTTGTGCAATGTGTAACGTTTTGTCCGCTTCCACCTCGTCGCCCTGTAAATCACGTAACGTTAATGAGCCACCCGACCCAATAACCGTTTGCGCCTTCACCAGTTGAACGCCGACATGGCTATCGTCGTGTTCCAGCAAATTGAGCGTCGTCAGAGGGTTATTCGCCATGGGATCATTCCACGGTTTAGGCACGTCGATAAGCACGTCGCCCGTCCCGTTTACCTGATAGTTACGGCCTTTCCAGGTGTAGTCACCCGCGCCGACAACCAGCGTATCGACGCTGATATATCCCTCCGCGAGCGTCGCAGCAGGAATATCCGTATCGAAAATGAGCGTACCGCCATTCATGGCCAGTCCACCAATGGATTGCTCTCCCACTTTTACCGATGTGGTATTTTCACTGTCAGACTGAAGCATCGCGTGAGTAAGCGCAGCGGTGTTGTCGCGTTCCAAAGTGAAGGTACTGTCTTTAAATTGGGCAACACCGGCGAATTCAGTCCCTGTTGCATGGGTAAAGCCAAACATCTTGTCGGAGGATGACAGCTGCACTCGCATCAAGCCATCGCCTTTGAGCGCATTGGTCAGCGTGTAATCTCCTGCACTGTTCGTTGATGCGAGAATGTCGAGCGTACCGGGGTTTGCAATGGTGACTTCACTCGAACCCATGCCCGTTACCCCATCTGCCGTATGTGACGCAATGGTCAGGAGGCCGTCATTGACCAGCGTTTTACCGCTATAAGTATTCCCTGCATTGAACACCGTATGGCCTGCATCATGTATCACTTTTCCGTCTTTATCGTCACCCGTAATCAGCATATCGACCTGGTAGCCGGCATCACTGTTATTGGTATGATTAAAGACAAAAACACCTTCGCCAGAACCAAACTCTACTTTCGTCGCGTTGGTTATATACCCGGCATCTGCCGCCGCCTCACCGTGAGCTGCACCAATGTTTAGCGTTCCTACAGCAGGATCAAAAACACCTAAGTAAACTTCTCCACCTTCGACATTCAGCGTACCGTTATTCGTCAGTGTTAACGTACCTGTGCCAGTCGTCCCTACATTCATATTGAATGTTTCAAGAAGAGAGTTCTGCCCATCCACCCGCACGTCGCCCTTACTTTTGTCATTCAGAGCTATCTGTGTATCACGCGCTTTAACTATACCTCCGGTAGTAATATTCAGTTCACCCGTACCTAATACACCGACCTGTAGCAATTGGGCGTTAGTAGATGACGTTTTTAAATTCCAGAGACTATCCGTTGAAATATTAACTATCCCCTTACCGGAGGCATTTCCTCCGATAAATCCATAGCCCGTTGAATTAAGGGTGGCACCATTACTGACATTTACGATGCCGCTACCAAAATTACCGACATTGATACCTACAGTATCGAACGATGATGTCGCATCCATAAGGTTCAGTGTGCCGATACCGCTTGCTTTATCGCCCAAAAAAGTAATATTTTGCGATACAAACTTACCGCCATCGCTAATATTGAGGTTTCCGACGCCCGCAACACCAATGGTGGTATAGACATTCTTATTGACCTCCCATATCCCCCCCGTGGTGATGCTAACCTTCCCGACGCCGGTTTCTCCATAACCGAGTGAACTTCCTCCGTTGCTGACAACAAGCCCCTCATTACTGATATTCATTTCGCCGTGGCCGTCATAACCAAGATTAGTTCCGAGATTAGTGATAACGGAGTTCTTATCCTTAACAGTAATGTTGCCTGTGCCTGTTTCTTTCATCCCCGCAGTGATAATTCCCGAATCTACTTTGCCTTCACTAGAGACATTAAGTTCACCGTCGCCAGCATCACCGATATAGATATAGCGGAAAGCTTCGCCCGTTCCGAGGAAATTCCAATGCCCTTTATCGGTCACGTTGACGACACCGTGGGAACCGTCCTGAACGCCCACCAATGAATATTCTTTATTATTAATCAGTCCATTATTGGAAATATTGACTGTGCCATTACCGAAATATCCATTATAGAGTCTGCGTACCGTGATGACAGAGTCTTGATCCTGCACATTCAGGGTTCCGATACCGGTGGCATTGCCACCGATAATCGTATTTTCAGCCGTAATCACCCCCCCTCGCGAATAATCGCTTCTCCCGTCCCTTGATTGCCAATTTGAAATTCAATTGAGGAATCATTATTTTTTATTAGCCACTCGCCACCCTTTTCAACGACAACCTTACCATTGCTGTTCGCCTGATATCCTACAATGACGACGATTGAACTCGTGACGTAACCCTTATCCGTAATATTTAATGAGCCTGTACCGTAACTCCCTATTTCGAATAATTCGGTCGTCAGAACCGAGTCCTCTCCCTCAACATTGACCGTCCCGACGCCTCCTGTCGAAGAACCTATCCTTAAATATCCTCCGTCAACGTGACCCTTCTGTTTAATATTCAGCGTCCCCGTTCCGGATTGACCCACATTTAAAGGCCTTGCATTATTTCCGCTATCATACAATCGCCAGGTGCCACCCAAAACATTAACGGTGCCCTTCGAGTTCTCATTACCACCAATGACGCTGGTAGTAATAGTGGTTAAGGAGGCATTACCGCCAGCCAAAATATTAAGCACTCCAGTGCCATACCAGCCAACCAGGTAGGCATCATAAGCAACATCAGTATCAATATTGATAATCTGATCATTATCAACTTCCAGACTCGCACCAGACGCTGAACCGCTTAGTGCCAGCAAAACACCCAGCGTCAATCTACTGAATTTCGTTGTCAGTCCAGAGGATTTATGCAAATTAACCGTCGATGTTTTACCTACCCTGCGAGTTAATTCCGAGCAGGCCTGAAATACCTGTAGGGTGCAATTCCATATCACGCGATAGATTCTATTCATATAAACGCTCCATATACAAACAATACAGCCACGAAAGAGATGAGTCATCAGACGTTAAAAATGAAACTTATTAAGTTGTCAGAGGTCTGTATTGAGTGTTGGTTGGAGGTGGGAAGGTGTCAATTTGGCTAATTTGCTAATACTTTCGAAGCGATAGATTAAAAATTGCATAGTTCTTATTTTATTTAAAAATGAACCATGAGTTATTGTTGCTTAATAAGAAAAATGTTTCTTTCAATAAGAAAATTACCATCATCATATTTAACAAAGAATAGCACTAATTGCTAAAAAAAGAAGTTTATTAAACCCCTTTTTCATCCAATGCCTTTAGGAATATTCGATATAAAATAAGGGTTATGCTTAATGCTTTAAGAAAAATAGCAATTTCCCCTTGAATATATTACGGGCGATGGAACGATGAATCTGCAAGCTGGCATTTAACAAACCAGCTCTAAAAGAAGGGAAATAAGAATACTCAAAAAACAGCCACGGTCATCATGATGTGGCTGTCAATGAAACTATAACCCAGGCGCTTTCCATAACGACGTCGTCAGTCCATGATCAACCAGCCCCAGCTGATCCTGATAAACTGCCTGCCACTTATCCCGTGAATCCTGATAAAGTTCATGCTTTTCCGGGTCTGGTGTGTGCGTCCGTTCCCAGCGAACCAGGCGTTCTCCGGTTTCTGCCATTGATGAAAAAATTCCGGCACCGACGCCAGCTGCAATGGCACATCCTAATGCGGTGGCTTCTTTGACCACCGGAATATTGACGGGTAATCCCGAGACATCAGCGAGAATTTGACTCCATAATTTCCCTTTTGAACCTCCGCCTGCAAAGACTAACGATGAAGGATGAATATTCGAGAAATCAGCGATTTGTTGCAAATTACACGCTGATACAATCGCCGCATTTTCTTCCAGCGCACGGAACAACGTCGCTTTGTTACATTTATCCGGATCAATAGACAAATTAATAAAGGAAGGCGCAGCGTGATACCAGGTTTTAAAGCGCATTCTGTCGGAGAATATCGGCATTACGCCCCACGACCCAGGCGGCACCCGACTTGCCATCTCTTCCAGCAGCGTATAGGTGTCGATGCCTAAACGTTCGGCAATCAGTTTTTCTTCGGCACAGAAAGCATCGCGGAACCAGCGCATGGTGAGTCCGGTAAAAAAGCTTATAGATTCAGCTTGTACCATGCCAGGAATAACATGAGGATTAACGCGCACGTTCATTTCTGGGTCTGTCACCGGCGCGGCTAAGTTTACAACTTGCTGCCAGAATGTGCCGCCAAGAACAGCGGTTTGTGCCGGACGCACAACGCCTAACCCCAGGCAACCAAGTTGCACGTCGCCTCCTCCAACGACCACCGGAGTGCCCGCCTTCAGACCGCAGAGTTCCGCCGCTTGTGAACTTACCACGCCCAGCAATGTGCCGGTTTCTTTGACAGGAGAAAGAATATCGGCCCGCAGTCCGGCCATATCCAGCAATGCAGGTTTCCAGTCACGGGTGGTTAGGTCAAGAAGTCCCGTGGTGCCAGCGTTAGAGGGATCCACCGCCAGTTCGCCGCTGAGCATATAGGCCAGCCAGTCGCTGATCATGGTGATGGTCGACGCCTGTCGGTAGATATCAGAACGATGGTGCGCCAGCCAAAGTAATCTGGGAATAGCGCTTAAAGCCAGCGTTTGTCCGGTGGCGCGATAAACTTCGTTTTCAAAGGTATTGTTGTGCAGTTCTTTAAGTTCGCTAACTTCGCGCGCCGCTCTGGCATCCACATTGGCGCAGGCCCAGATCGGTGTTCCTTCATTGTTATATAAAACAATGCCTTCGCGCATCGAACATGCCGAAACGGCAGCGATATACTCCGGGGCTATGCCGGCGTTGTGCAGCGCCTGGCGCATACACTCACACGCCAGTTGCCAGTTTTTGTTGAGATCAAATTCCATAGAACCAGGAACGTCCGGTACTGCCAGATGCCGCCACTCCGCCTGTCCCACTGCTATTTGATTGCCTTCCAGGTCGAATATCACAGCCCGAATACTTCCGGTGCCTGCATCCAGCGCCATCAGGTAGTACTTTGATTCTGAAGGGGTAAAGAGTCGAGCCATTAGATTATCCTCGGCTTATGCGTTCTGTCTGTTCCTCTATACGTTCTCCATCATTCCCGGTAATAAGGTCATGCAAATTTAAATACGTAAAATCGCCGCTGCTGTGTCCTGATCGGTAACCAGTGCGTTGATATAGCCGCCTTTCATTGCAGCGGCAATGGCTTCGGCTTTATTTTCTCCCCCTGCCACACCAACCCGGACGGGAATGGTCTTCAGCGCGCTTAAAGGTAAGCCAATCAGTTCGTTATGTATTTTAATATCCGTGACAACGTCACCTTTTGCATCAAAAAAGTAGCCTAAAATGTCGCCAACCGCCCCTTTTCGACCAATCATTAACTGTTCGCCCTGGCTGATATAGCCGGAGCGAATGATTGTTGCGTCGTCTTGTTGACTCACAGCCCCAATGCCGACAATCGCCACATCCGCTGCTTGCGCGGCTAGCAGAACGTCTTTGACGCAATTTTCATTTTTTAGCGTACGGGCAATGTCAGCGGAGGATGCCCGCAACGGAGCCGGAATAATATTCACACTGCACGCCGCGTTAAGCTGCCCGATACCCGTCATATAAGAACCGACGCCACCGGAGAGCGTGACCAGGCGAATTTGCTGTGACGAAATAAAACCACTTAAGCGTTGCAGCGTATTCATGGTTGCCTCGCCAAAACCAATCGCCAGCATCTGTTGTGGTTGAAGTAAACTCATCAACATATGCGCCGCGCCTATCCCCAGTCGCCCGCCGACATCAGCATCCGCAAGCCCAGGGATCACCCGGACATGTTGTAGCGAAAACTGACGACGTAATTGTGTTTCATATTCCAGACAGCCTTCAAAGCGAGAATTAATCTGCACGCGAATAATGCCGGACTGATGCCCTTTCTCCAGTAATCGCGACACTTTCAAACGGGTCAGCCCGAGACGATCGCTGATCTCGCTCTGGGTCAGCCCGTCGTGGTAGTAAAACCACGCGATCCGCGCGACCTGTTCTTCTTCACACATTCCCTGTTCTGAAATTGCCGAATCGTTGATTGTCATAATTCATTCTTCACTTTGAACATATTTAAATCTTTAATGCAATTGTTCAGTTCTTGCGCATTTATATCTGTGATAGCAACCACAGTTTGACTCTACGAGCATGAACAAACGCAACCGTGAAAATCAAAATAGCATAAATTGTGATCTATTCGTCGGAAATATATGCAATGCCCGCCTAAGGTTATGAACAAATTAAAAGCAAAAATACATTTGTTCAAAACTCACCTGCAAAACTGAACGGGGGAAATATGCAAACGAGTGATACCCGCGCGTTACCGCTACTTTGCGCCCGCTCGGTTTATAAACAGTATTCAGGGGTTAATGTCCTGAAAGGCATCGATTTTACGTTGCACCAGGGGGAGGTCCACGCCCTGCTCGGCGGCAATGGTGCCGGTAAATCGACGTTAATGAAGATTATTGCCGGTATTACCCCTGCTGATAGCGGTACGCTTGAGATTGGGGGCAACAACTACACCAGATTAACGCCAGTTCATGCTCATCAGCTGGGCATTTATCTCGTTCCCCAGGAACCGCTGCTTTTTCCAAGCCTGTCGATAAAAGAAAACATCCTGTTTGGTCTGGCAAAAAAACAACTCTCCATACAGAAAATGAATAACTTGCTGGTGGCGCTGGGCTGCCAGTTTGATCTGCATAGTCTGGCAGGATCGCTGGATGTCGCCGATCGCCAAATGGTGGAAATCCTCCGTGGGCTGATGCGCGACTCGCAGATTCTGATCCTCGATGAACCTACCGCCTCGCTTACCCCTGCGGAAACCGAACGCTTGTTTAGTCGCTTGCGGGAGCTGCTTGCTACTGGCGTGGGTATTGTTTTTATCTCGCATAAGCTGCCGGAAATTCGCCAGATTGCCGATCGGATTAGCGTGATGCGCGACGGAACTATCGCCTTAAGCGGCAAAACCATCGAACTGTCTACCGACGACATTATTCAGGCCATCACGCCAGCGCTACGGGAAAAATCGCTCTCTGCCAGCCAAAAATTATGGCTGGAGTTACCTGGCAACCGCCCACAACATGCCGCCGGAACGCCGGTGCTGACACTGGAAAACCTGACCGGCGAAGGTTTTATGAATGTCAGCCTGACGCTTAATGCCGGAGAAATTCTGGGGCTGGCTGGGCTGGTGGGGGCCGGACGCACAGAACTGGCCGAGACGCTCTATGGTCTGCGTACTTTGCGTGGCGGACGCATTATGCTGAATGGTAAAGAGATCAATAAATTATCCACTGGAGAACGTTTACTGCGCGGTCTGGTTTATCTGCCGGAAGATCGCCAGTCATCCGGACTGAATCTCGATGCTTCGCTGGCCTGGAATGTCTGCGCCCTTACTCATAACCTTCGTGGATTCTGGGCGAAAACCGCGAAAGATAACGCCACACTGGAACGTTATCGTCGGGCGCTGAATATTAAATTTAACCAACCGGAACAAGCTGCGCGGACCTTATCCGGCGGCAACCAGCAAAAAATCCTGATTGCCAAATGTCTGGAAGCCTCGCCGCAAGTATTGATTGTCGATGAGCCGACGCGCGGCGTGGATGTCTCAGCCCGTAATGATATCTACCAGCTGTTGCGCAGCATCGCCGCACAGAATGTGGCAGTGCTGCTTATCTCCTCTGATCTGGAAGAGATCGAACTGATGGCAGATCGCGTATATGTGATGCATCAGGGCGAAATTGCCCACTCTGCACTGACCGGACGCGATATTAATGTCGAGACCATTATGCGCGTTGCCTTCGGCGATAGTCAGCGTCAGGAGGCGTCATGCTGAAATTTATTCAGAACAACCGTGAAATCACGGCACTGCTGGCGGTGGTGCTGCTGTTTGTATTACCCGGTTTTCTCGACCGCCAGTATTTAAGTGTGCAAACGCTGACCATGGTTTATAGCAGCGCGCAAATCCTGATCCTGCTGGCAATGGGCGCGACGCTGGTAATGCTTACGCGCAATATTGATGTATCAGTGGGTTCGATTACCGGAATGTGCGCGGTGCTGTTGGGGATGTTACTGAACGCAGGATATTCACTACCTGTTGCCTGTGTCGCGACTTTACTGCTTGGTTTGCTCGCGGGATTTTTCAACGGTGTCCTGGTCGCGTGGCTAAAGATCCCTGCCATTGTTACCACCCTTGGCACGTTAGGGTTGTACAGAGGCATCATGTTGCTGTGGACTGGCGGCAAATGGATTGAAGGGTTACCCGCCGAACTGAAACAGCTCTCCGCACCGCTGCTGTTTGGCGTTTCCGCGATTGGTTGGTTGACGATAATTCTGGTGGCATTTATGGCCTGGCTGCTGGCAAAGACGGCGTTTGGACGCAGTTTTTATGTCACGGGCGATAATTTACAGGGCGCTCGTCAACTGGGCGTTCGTACGGAAGCCATTCGCATTGTGGCATTTTCGTTGAACGGCTGCATGGCGGCACTGGCGGGAATTGTGTTTGCTTCGCAGATTGGTTTTATCCCCAACCAGACCGGTACCGGGCTGGAGATGAAAGCAATTGCAGCCTGCGTGCTGGGCGGCATTAGTTTGCTCGGCGGTTCCGGCGCGATCATCGGTGCGGTATTAGGCGCATGGTTCCTGACGCAGATCGATAGCGTACTGGTGCTGTTGCGCATTCCGGCATGGTGGAACGATTTTATCGCGGGCCTCGTGCTGCTGGCGGTGCTGGTGTTTGATGGACGCCTGCGTTGTGCGCTGGAACGTAATCTGCGGCGGCAAAAATATGCCCGCTTTATGATGCCACCGCCATCCGTTAAACCCGCTTCGTTAGGTAAAAAACGGGAGGCCGCATAATGCGTATTCGCTACGGTTGGGAACTGGCTCTTGCCGCACTGCTCGTTATTGAGATTGTCGCATTTGGTGCAATTAACCCGCGGATGTTAGATCTCAATATGTTGCTGTTCAGCACCAGTGACTTTATCTGCATTGGCATTGTCGCCCTACCGCTGACGATGGTGATTGTCAGTGGCGGGATCGATATTTCGTTTGGTTCGACCATCGGCCTCTGCGCCATTGCATTGGGCGTACTGTTTCAAAGTGGTGTGCCGATGCCGCTGGCGATTCTCCTGACCTTACTGCTCGGCGCATTGTGCGGGCTGATCAACGCCGGATTAATTATCTATACCAAAGTTAACCCGCTGGTGATTACGCTTGGCACGCTGTATCTGTTTGCCGGAAGCGCCCTGCTGCTTTCCGGGATGGCCGGAGCGACGGGGTACGAAGGTATTGGTGGATTCCCGATGGCGTTTACAGATTTCGCTAACCTGGATGTGCTGGGACTCCCTGTTCCGCTGATTATCTTCCTGATATGTCTCCTCGTTTTCTGGCTCTGGCTGCATAAAACCCATGCCGGACGTAACGTGTTTTTAATTGGGCAAAGCCCGCGTGTGGCGGTTTATAGCGCGATTCCAGTTAACCGCACCTTGTGTGCGCTCTATGCCATGACGGGGCTGGCGTCTGCGGTCGCCGCTGTGCTGCTGGTATCGTATTTTGGTTCAGCACGTTCCGATCTCGGTGCGTCGTTTCTGATGCCCGCCATCACCGCCGTAGTGCTCGGCGGTGCCAATATTTATGGTGGTTCTGGTTCCATTATCGGCACCGCCATTGCGGTTTTATTAGTGGGATATTTGCAACAAGGTTTGCAAATGGCAGGAGTGCCAAATCAGGTGTCCAGCGCCCTTTCCGGTGCGCTACTTATCGTCGTTGTCGTAGGTCGTTCCGTTAGCCTGCATCGCCAGCAAATTAAAGAGTGGCTGGCGCGTCGGGCCAATAACCCATTGCCATAAAGGATATCTTCATGACACTTCATCGCTTTAAGAAAATCGCCTTACTTAGCGCGCTTGGCATTGCCGTAATCTCTATGAATGTGCAGGCGGCAGAGCGTATTGCATTTATTCCCAAACTGGTTGGCGTAGGATTTTTTACCAGCGGTGGCAACGGCGCACAACAAGCGGGTAAAGAGCTGGGCGTTGATGTGACCTACGACGGGCCGACAGAACCCAGTGTTTCTGGTCAGGTACAGTTGATTAATAACTTCGTCAATCAGGGGTATAACGCCATTATCGTTTCTGCGGTTTCGCCTGATGGCTTGTGTCCGGCACTGAAACGCGCCATGCAACGTGGTGTGAGAGTGCTGACCTGGGACTCTGATACCAAACCGGAGTGCCGCTCTTACTACATTAATCAGGGAACGCCCGCCCAGTTGGGAGGTATGTTGGTGGATATGGCGGCGCGTCAGGTGAATAAAGACAAAGCCAAAGTCGCGTTTTTCTACTCAAGCCCCACCGTTACGGACCAAAACCAGTGGGTGAAAGAAGCGAAAGCGAAAATCGCCAAAGAGCATCCTGGCTGGGAAATTGTCACTACGCAGTTTGGCTATAACGATGCCACTAAATCGTTACAAACCGCAGAAGGAATATTAAAAGCGTATAGCGATCTCGACGCCATTATCGCCCCCGATGCCAACGCCCTGCCCGCTGCCGCACAAGCCGCAGAAAACCTGAAAAATGACAAAGTTGCGATTGTCGGATTCAGTACGCCAAATGTGATGCGCCCGTATGTAGAGCGCGGCACGGTGAAAGAATTTGGCCTGTGGGATGTGGTTCAGCAAGGCAAAATTTCAGTTTATGTCGCGGATGCATTATTGAAAAAAGGATCAATGAAAACGGGCGACAAGCTGGATATTCAGGGCGTAGGTCAGGTGGAAGTCTCGCCAAACAGCGTTCAGGGCTATGACTACGAAGCGGATGGTAATGGCATCGTACTGTTACCGGAGCGCGTGATATTCAACAAAGAGAATATCGGCAAATACGATTTCTGATGTGCATTACTTAACCGGAGTACGTTATGGCAGATTTAGACGATATTAAAGATGGTAAAGATTTTCGTACCGATCAACCGCAACAAAATATCCCTTTTACCCTGAAAGGTTGCGGTGCACTGGATTGGGGAATGCAGTCACGCTTATCGCGGATATTTAATCCGAAAACGGGTAAAACCGTGATGCTGGCCTTTGATCATGGTTATTTTCAGGGGCCGACTACCGGACTTGAACGCATTGATATAAATATCGCCCCGCTGTTTGAACATGCCGATGTATTAATGTGTACGCGCGGCATTTTGCGCAGCGTAGTCCCCCCGGCGACCAATAAGCCGGTGGTACTACGGGCGTCAGGTGCAAACTCTATTCTGGCGGAATTAAGTAATGAAGCCGTGGCGTTATCGATGGATGATGCCGTGCGCCTGAACAGTTGCGCGGTGGCGGCGCAGGTTTATATCGGCAGCGAATATGAACATCAGTCGATCAAAAATATTATTCAGCTGGTCGATGCCGGAATGAAAGTGGGAATGCCGACCATGGCCGTGACAGGCGTGGGCAAAGATATGGTGCGCGATCAGCGCTATTTCTCGCTCGCGACTCGAATCGCCGCTGAAATGGGGGCGCAAATTATCAAAACCTATTATGTCGATAAAGGTTTTGAACGGATTGTTGCCGGATGTCCGGTACCCATTGTTATTGCTGGCGGTAAAAAGTTACCGGAGCGCGAAGCGCTGGAAATGTGCTGGCAGGCTATCGATCAGGGCGCTTCTGGTGTGGATATGGGGCGTAATATTTTCCAGTCTGAACATCCGGTGGCGATGATGAAAGCCGTACAGGCGGTGGTACACCATAACGAAACGGCTGATCGGGCATATGAACTCTATCTGAGTGAAAAACAGTAACTGCGGATTTAAGGAGAAGAATTATGCACGTCACACTGGTTGAAATTAACGTTCATGAAGACAAAGTTGACGAGTTTATCGAGGTCTTTCGCCAGAACCACCTGGGCTCGGTACAGGAAGAAGGCAATTTGCGCTTCGATGTCTTACAGGACCCTGAAGTGAATTCGCGCTTTTATATCTACGAAGCCTATAAAGATGAAGACGCAGTGGCATTCCATAAAACCACGCCCCATTACAAAACCTGTGTCGCGAAACTGGAATCTTTAATGACCGGGCCGCGTAAAAAACGTCTGTTCAATGGGTTGATGCCGTGAGGCGAATTTATCAGTTTTATCTACACTAGGGGTAACGCGCTGACGGGAGTAAATAAATGTCTGACTGGAACCCCTCTTTATATCTGCACTTTGCCGCTGAACGATCGCGTCCGGCGGTGGAGCTGCTTGCCAGAGTGCCGCTGGAGAATATCAAATACGTTGCCGATCTTGGCTGTGGCCCAGGTATCAGCACCGCCCTGCTGCATCAACGTTGGCCTGCGGCCAGGATAACAGGCATCGACTCGTCTCCGGCGATGATTGCCGAAGCGCGCAGTGCTTTGCCAGACTGCCAGTTTGTGGAAGCAGATATCCGCAACTGGCAACCGGAATAGACACTGGATCTGATTTTCGCTAATGCCTCACTGCAATGGCTGCCCGACCACTACGAATTGTTCCCTCATCTGGTTTCTTTACTTAATTCGCATGGTGTGTTGGCAGTACAGATGCCAGATAACTGGCTAGAGCCAACCCATGTGCTCATGCGCGAAGTCGCCTGGGAACAAAATTATCCGGATCGCGGGCGTGAGCCGCTGGCTGGCGTTCATGCTTACTACGATATTTTGAGCGAAGCCGGATGTGAGGTCGATATCTGGCGAACCACCTACTATCACCAGATGCCGTCGCACCAGGCGATTATCGATTGGGTGACCGCCACTGGATTACGTCCGTGGTTACAGGATCTGACCGAGAGCGAACAGCAGCATTTTCTTACGCGCTACCATCAGATGCTGGAAGAGCAGTATCCACTGCAAGAGAACGGACAGATACTGCTGGCATTTCCGCGTCTGTTTATTGTTGCCCGGCGTACGGAGTAAATATTACCTCAGCTGGTAATGACGATCGGGAAGAATTTTTGCCGGAATTTCTGCTTCATCGTTCATCTGTAACAGGTCAATTTCAATAGCGTTGCAGATAGCATCCAGCGGTAAATCATTGTTTTCAGTACCGAAGGGATCTTCCAGTTCTTCCGCCAGACAATCCAGCGAAATAAAAGTGTAGGAAATCAGCACAGAGATAAAAGGCGTCATGTAATGCAGATCCACGACCAGCGCGAACGGCAGCATGATACAAAACAGATAAACGGTACGATGCAAAATCAGGGTGTAGGCAAAGGGAATTGGCGTATAGGCAATGCGCTCGCAGCCTGCCAGAACCGCTGAAATATCATTAAGCCGATCGTTGAGGCTAATAAACAGGATATCTGAAAGCTGTCCATTGCGTCGCTGAACCGCCAACCACTCCCCCATTATCAACAAAATACGGTTAGCTGGAGTGTTTGAAGCCAGTACACGCTGAAGATCTTCAGTCTTGAGATAATGTGCCAGCACTTCCGCCTGTGGTTGTTTGCGTAATGTCATGCGTAAACAGTGGGCGAAGGCGATTTGCAGCCGGGCAAACTCCCTTACACTTGCCGAATCCGGCAATGTCGTTTTTACCTCGCGCAGTAACGACCGTGAGGCAATCATCAACTGCCCCCAAAGTTTTCGCGCTTCAACGTAACGGGCGTACCCGGCATTATTACGAAAACCAAGAAAAATGGCGATGGCGACACCGAGAATGCTGAAAGGTGCGAGGGTGAATTTAATGCCCAAATGCGTGTACCAGGGCAGCATGAAAATAACAGCGATAGAAAAGAGAAAATTGAGTAGTAAGCGCGAGGATATCTTGGATAATACTGAACCGTGCCAGACAAAAATACGGCGCAGCCAGTGTTGTTGTGGACGAACAATCATGGTTATCTTCAGGCGTGGAAAAGTCGCCCTATTAAACGTGATTACGATCACATTCTCAAGACGCTACGTACAAATTACCTACAAGCTTACAACATTTACAGGTGTGGCATATGGCACCCGTTAATGATAAAGGCACATAGGATGTTGTAACTAATATAGTGAAATAAGAAACCCGGTCGAAACCGGGTTCAGAGTATTAGCACAACGGACGTACAGCTTCGCGCATTCCTTTTTCGAGAATCACATCCAGGTCATTAGCCACCTGCTCGACCAGACCAGGCACTTGCGTCAGGTCCTGCTCCCAGTGGTCTTTTTCTGCCAACACAATCGCTACCAGTTCCTGGGTACCGATAACACGGTCACGATGCTGGCTCCAGAGTTGCTGATAACGTTCCAGCCAGTGTGCATCGTCCTGTACCGGATATGTTTCTCCATTACGCTCACCGCGATAAAACGCAATCAATGCCGCTAATGCGAAAGTCAGGCGCGCCGGAAGTGTGCCGTTTGCCTTCTGCCCTGCCAGCAGCTGCGGCAGGATACGGGTGCGGAACTTGGTCATACCGTTAAGCGCGATAGACAGCAGCTGATGCTTGATGTACGGATTACGGAAACGTCCGGTGACTGCACTGGCGAAAGATTCCAGTTCATCACGAGGCAAATCCAGTACCGGAATAATCTCTTCGTAGATGGCTTTTTCAACGAATGCACAAATTTCAGCATCGTTCATCGCTTCACCTACAGTATCCAGCCCTGCCTGGAACGCCACCGGCACCAGCGCCGTGTGTGCACCGTTGAGGATTGCCACTTTGCGCTCTTTATACGGTTTAATATCGTCAACAATCAGCACGTTGAGCGGATATTTGTCCAGACGCAGCTCAGTCGCTAAGGATTTCGGCCCCTGAATCACAAACAGGTAAAAGTGTTCAGCGGTGTCGAGGAAACCATCGTGATAACCCAGTTCTTCTTCCAGTTTAGCCACTTCATCACGCGGATAGCCGGTAACGATACGGTCCACCAGCGTAGAACAGAAGCTGTTAGCCTGATCCAGCCATTGAATAAATGCTTCTGGTAGTGCCCACTCTTGCGCGTAGCGCAGCACCAGTTCACGCAGTGCATCGCCGTTATAGTCGATCAGTTCACATGGGATGATGATCCAACCTTTATCCTGCGCTCCGTTGAAATGGCTAAAACGTTCGAACAGCAGACGGGTCAGTTTTGCCGGATAACTTACCGCTGGCGCGTCATCGAATTTATCGCCCGCATGGTAGCTGATACCCGCTTCGGTGGTGTTAGAGAAAACAAAGCGCATTTCCGGGTTGTGCGCCAGTTTCAGGAATTCATCGTATTCACTGTAGACGCTGATTTCACGATTAACAGAGCGAATCAGACGCGCGTCGCTGACCGCTTCCCCCTTCTCGTTCAGACCACGGATAATGGTGGTGTACAGACCATCCTGCGTGCTCAGTGACGGCGGGAATGAAGTTTCAATCGGACGAACAACGACCACGCCAGAATTCAGATCGGTGTGCTCATTCAGGAGATCGATTTGCCAGTCAACAAAGGCGCGCAGGAAGTTACCTTCACCAAACTGAATGATACGTTCTGGATACTTTGCACCGGGAAAATCGCGACGATTTAGTGTTTTCACAATGGGTTCCCTTCTGATTAGTCATACAACCTGTTTGAATTGGTACGACAGGTTAGCAAACTTTAATACGCCGAACCCCTGTTTTGATCAACTCCTGATGATTAATGAGCAGTTTTATGAGAAAAGTGTGGCGCGGATCATGGTTTAATCGAGGAAACAGGCCTTTTCTTGGATCATAAAGTGGTAGAACACATTGCATTTAAATCGCTCTGAGTAAATAAAGATGTCAGACAACTTCCTCACCGTAACGCATAGTGCTGGTACGGTTGCGCCCATCTTTCTTCGAGCGATACAGACACGTATCGGCTTCGACCATCAATTTATTAAAGTCATCGGTCAGCGTTCGGTACGATGCGCATCCACTACCGACGCCAATACTTACCGTGAGATAAAGCGTTTTTTGTTGCCAGGTGAACGGTTGCAATTCAACGCCTTTACGGATTTTTTCCGCCATTAGCAAACCATCGACAGGATTCACCGACGGCACTGCAACAGCAAATTCTTCGCCGCCCATTCGCGCCACCAGCCCCTTATCACCGACAATCTTCTGAATATGCTGGGCAAACACGCTTAACACTTTATCGCCACATTCATGTCCATAGTTATCGTTAATGCTTTTGAAATAGTCGATATCAAGCAGCATGACAGTCAGATGTTGTGTCTGTTTCAGCGATGGACTTTTCAGCGCCTCATAAAGACCGGACCGTGAGTAAACCTGAGTCAGAAAATCAAAGTCGGCTCGCAGCGCAACTTGCTTCATTAGCGAATTGATCGCTGCCACGCTAAAAGAAACCATAATTGGGCATATCGCCATCGTGGCAATACCGAGACGTGCGGAGAACATTTCTGGAATGGAGAATGGCGAACCGACCGAGATATCAATCACCGAATTTGCCACCAGTACGATTTCCACCGCACCGGTGACAAAGGTCAACAGACATGTTACCTGCGGCGTATAGCGCACTGCACACCAGATTAATGCAGGCAGCGGGAACGCCAGACTCCCCGCTCCGCCAATGACTACCGAGGCAATAACCGACACAATAAGCGCGATAGCGGGCATCATCTGTTCTGCTTTAAAGCGCGGCAGCACTCCAGGAATTGCCAACGTCAGCATACAAGGCACGATCAACACGCCCGTTGAGAATTGCTCACTGAACCAGTCGGCAAGCAAAGGCCAGAAATCCAGACTATCAATACTGACCGAACCAATCGCCCCGACAATAGCGCATAATAATGCGGCAATCAGACAGTAATTAAATAGCCGTAAGGCACTTACTGGCTCGTACTTATTTTTCCCCAGACGCTTATCCCGCGCGACCAGTAAGGCGACGGTAACAATAAACATCATATTGGAGAAATTGATAGCCAGTGAAACCAGCCCCCATTCGGTGGTTATGGCATCATAAACCAGCATTGCCACATAACTGATCGCATAGTAATGCAGTCGATTAAGCCAGACATAGCGGGCAAACACCCCCGCCATTACGCCATTCAGCGGCCAGAAAAGAGAAAGTTCGTGAACCAGCCGTAACTCTGCACCAATAAAATAGAACAGCGTGGTTAGCGCAAAAATAGCGATGCTATTACGTAGCAGATGACCTTCCTGGAACAAACGGAAAGTTGAAATGGGCTGTACATGCATTAATTATCTGTCCATACAATTGCGGGTGGCAATTATCTCAACGTAATAAGTAAATTCTTATAAAGGATAGCATGTTCGCTGACAGCGGCGGCAAATAAAGATATCCTGGGAATGCTATTTTATCGTTTTCCGCAATTATCATGGCTGATTCATCTGTATAACCAACCAGTGATAGATTACCGCCACGATATAACGTTGTTGTTCCTCGCTTAACGAAACACCCTGCGGAATGTTATGCCACTTAGCCAGACAACCGCGACAACAGGTTGCAGTGGCGTGCTGAGCGATAAACACAGGATGCCCGCGCATGGGGGTTTGCTTACCGTCATTAGTCGGTAATGCCGGAGCAAGACGTTTAGCGACAAAATCCGCCGCATGTTGTTCGATGACTGGCGCGCCTTTCTCCAGACAATACTGACGCTCTTTCATGCCCAAACGAAACCGAGAGCGAAATTTTGAACGGGATAAACGCGCGAAGAGTGGATCGAGAGACTGCATTAATAAACCGAACGCCCTAGTTGTTTCGTCAATTGTTCAAGGACAGCAATGCCCGCAAGCGAGTTACCGGCATCATCCAGTTCCGGGCTCCAGACTGCGATGGCCATTTCATGCGGAACAATCGCCACAATACCGCCACCAACGCCAGATTTCGCCGGTAGTCCCACCCGCCAGGCAAACTCCCCCGCGTTCTGGTACATACCACTGGTCGCCATCAGTGCGTTAATTTGCCGCGCCTGCATTGGCGTCACCACAGGTTCATCAATATGAATAGCTTTCCCCTGATTAGCCAGAAAGACAAACGTCCGGGCCAGCTCTACACAGCTCATTTTCAGAGCGCAGTAATGAAAGTAGTTTTGCAGAACGGTTGTCACGTCATGATTGAAATTGCCAAACGACTTCATCAGCCAGGCGATAGCCGCATTTCGCGCGGAGTGTTCAAATTCGGAACGCGCTACCACCGTATCGTAGGAAATATCAGACACACCGCTTAAGCCGCGCACGACTTCCAGCATACGTTGCCGAGGAGCGCTTAATCGCCCTTGCAACATATCGCAGACCACCAGCGCACCGGCATTAATAAACGGATTACGCGGAATACCCTGCTCCATTTCCAGTTGCACTAAAGAATTGAACGGTGATCCAGACGGATCTTTGCCGACGCGTTGCCAGATTTCCTCTTCGGAGTAATGACGCATGGCGACAACGAGACTCAGCACTTTGGAAATAGACTGAATGGAAAAACGTTCTTGCGCGTCTCCGGCCTGAAAAAGCTGTCCGTCAACGGTACAGATAGCAATGCCCAATCGGGAACCGTCTACCGTAGCCAGCGCCGGAATATAATCCGCGACTTTACCCTGACCAATGAGCGGCCGCACTTGCCGCAAGATGTTTTCTAAAATTGCATTATCCATGGCGACTGCCACTTTCTACTCCTGGACCGCAGGTCTGAAAAGACCTGCGAGTATATCAGAGCTGAATATGTAGCGTCAGATCCGGTCTTTCCACACCGTCTGGATATTACAGAATTCGTGTAAGCCGAAATGGGAAAGCTCACGACCAAAGCCACTCTTTTTCACGCCACCAAAGGCCACTCGCGCGTCGCTGGCACAATAACCATTGATAAACACCCCACCGCATTCCAGACGTGCCGCCATCTGTCCGGCCTGTGTTTCGTCAGTGGTAAAAATGGTCGCTGAAAGGCCGAACTCGCTATCATTAGCCAGTTCCAGTGCATGTTCTGCATCTTTCGCAATCGTGATTGCCGCAACGGGGCCAAACATTTCTTCCCGAAACGCGGTCATTTCTGGGGTAACATTCGCCAGAACCGTTGGCGGATAGTAGTTACCTGCCCCAGCCATCTTTTCCCCGCCCAGTAACAAACGCGCACCCTGCGCCAGGGTTTTCTCCACCTGATGATGCAGCTCATCACGTAAATCAAAACGAGCCATTGGTCCGAGAGTGTTCTCTTCGTCACGGGGATCGCCCATTTTCAAGGCTGCCGCAGCTGCCACAAAACGTTCGGTAAATGGCGAAGCAATTCCCTCTTCGATGATAAAGCGTTTTGCCGCTGCACAAACCTGTCCGGTATTCTGATAACGTCCGGCTACCGCCGCTTTAACCGCCAGTTCCAGATCGGCATCGTTAAGCACAATAAATGGATCCGAACCGCCCAGTTCCAGTACGCATTTTTTCAGTGCCGCTCCAGCCTGTGCGCCAATAGCCGCTCCCGCACGAACACTTCCGGTCACCGTGACAGCAGCAATGCGCGAGTCTTTAATCATCTGACTGACGCCGTCGTTGTCGGCATTCAGCCAGCCATATACGCCTTGTGGGATACCCGCATCTTTAAACACCTGGGCAATGAGCTGTGCACAGCCCATCACATTCGGCGCATGTTTAAGTAAGTAGCCGTTACCTGCAAGAATGATGGGAACCGCGCCACGCATCACCTGCCATAACGGAAAATTCCACGGCATAATCGCCAGAATTGTCCCCAACGGTCGATACTCAATAACTGCCTGCTGATTTTCCACCAGCGTAGGTTCCGCCTTCAGCATTGCCGGACCATGTTCTGCATACCAGTCACACAAATTCGCCGATTTCGCCACTTCAGCGCGCGCCTGGTTGATTGGTTTGCCCATTTCACGGGTGATCATTTGCGCCATTTCTTCGCTACGGACACGCAGAGCCTTACCGATATCGCGCAGTTTTTCAGCACGATAATCTATATTTGTCTCGCGCCAGTCGCGAAAGCCTGCTGCCGCCAGCTGAAGTGCGTTTTCGATATCGTCAGCGCCAGCCCACGGCAGCACAGAAAGTTGTTCACCGGTGGCAGGATTTATCGAAATTGCATGAGTTTCCGGAGTAATGGTCATCGGGGTATCTCCTTTATGAGTCATTGTATGAAGATACGCAGATTTACTCTTGCTTTAAAATGAATAATATTAAGCCACTTATTCACGAATCGAGAATATTATGGATCTGACCCAACTGGAGATGTTCAACGCGGTTGCCGAAGCTGGCAGCATAACCCAGGCTGCAGCAAAAGTGCATCGCGTGCCGTCGAATCTCACTACCCGTCTACGCCAGCTGGAAACAGAACTGGGGGTTGATCTGTTTATTCGCGAGAATCAGCGTTTACGTCTCTCGCCTGCCGGGCATAACTTTTTACGCTATAGCCAACAAATTCTCGCATTAGTGGATGAAGCGCGGAGCATTGTCGCTGGCGATGAGCCGCAAGGTTTATTTTCTCTTGGTTCGCTGGAAAGCACCGCAGCAGTGCGCATTCCGGCCACGCTGGCGGAATTTAACCGTCGTTATCCCAAAATTCAGTTTTCACTTTCCACCGGCCCTTCCGGCACTATGCTGGAAGGGGTGCTGGAGGGAAAACTGAATGCGGCGTTTATTGATGGGCCCATTAACCATACTGCCATTGACGGGATACCGGTGTACCGCGAGGAGCTGATGATTGTCACGCCACAAGGACATGCGCCAGTAACCCGTGCCAGTCAGGTTAATGGCAGTAACATTTATGCCTTCCGCGCCAATTGTTCGTATCGTCGCCACTTCGAGAGCTGGTTTCATGCTGACGGTGCCGCTCCGGGAACTATTCACGAGATGGAGTCGTATCACGGGATGTTGGCCTGTGTGGTCGCAGGAGCAGGCATTGCGCTTATTCCACGCTCTATGCTGGAAAGTATGCCGGGGCATCACCAGGTTGAAGCGTGGCCGTTAGCTGAGCAATGGCGTTGGTTAACAACCTGGCTGGTCTGGCGTCGCGGTGCGAAAACGCGTCCGCTTGAGGCATTTATTCAACTACTGGATGTGTCTGACTCGGCAAAACAGAGTTAGCAATGAGCTATTTTTGATAGTTCTTGCGGCTAATATGCTCTATATAGTGATGCTCCGATGACTTATGACTATATGGGGCAAATATGGTTACGCCAGTAAGCATCAGCAATTACATATCTCTTCCTGATGATTTTCCCGTTCGTAATATTGCACCACAGGTAAAAGAAGTTTTAAAGGATTTTATTGATGCGCTAAGTACTATAATATGTGATGAAGAGTGGCGTACGTCTTTAAACATCAGCTCAGCCACAAAAAAGATATTTAATAACCTTGACAACTTATCATATATTCAGAGAACCTCTTTCCGGGGTAACAACACGCTATACAATGAAAAGGTTCAATTTAAACTCACTTATCCTGCCAGGAATGGAAGACACAAAGAAAATATTGAATTTCAGGTAGTAATAAATTTAAGCCCTATTTATTTAGATAATTTCCGCCATGATGGGGAAATTAATATTTTTTGCGCTCCCAACCCAAAGCCTGTCACTATGGGGCGCGTATTTCAGACCGGCGTCGAGCGTGTACTCTTTCTGTTTCTGAATGATTTTATTGAACAATTTCCAATGATCAACCCTGGCGTTCCTATCAAAAGAGCGCATACGCCACATATTGAACCCCTGCATCCGGATCACCATACCGCTGCAGATTACTTACGCCAGTTTGATTTGCTTGTCCTGAATTTTATCTCTCGCGGTAATTTTGTCATACTCCCCCGATTATGGAATAACTCTGAGGTTCACAGATGGTTCGGGAATAAAGAACCTAACTTGCTCACCGCTATTCTCGACATAACGGACAGCGAATTAAAAGAGGATTTATTGCAAAGTCTGATGGATTCACTAGGTTCTAACAAACATGTACTACCCGAAGTCTGCATCTGCTTTTTATCCATTTTAGCAGAACAAGATTTTCCACATTTTCAGGACTTATTTTTATTTTTCGCCAATATGTTATTGCACTATCACCAATTTATGAATCCCAATGAAAGTGATTTGATTGACGTGTTGATGCCAGCATCATTAAGTGATGATAAAATTATCAAACATATGGCGTGCAAGACCCTCAAACTTTTTGTAAAAAATGAAACGCCGCCAAAAGTTACTCATGAAGACCTGGTGAAAAACAGGCCTCGCTCCCCTGTCAGACCACCTATACCCGCAACCTCCAAAACGCCAGACCTCCCTGAACGTTATTAAACCGTGATGTGACCGACTCTCTGACGCGTGAAAGAATCAGCGTCAGAGAAACGGAAAACGCGATCCAGATCACAAATGCATTGTATTCACATCATTAACCGTTTTAAGATCATTTCATCACTTTTTCGCAACTCACCCGATAATCTGTTATGACAACAAACACTGTTTCCCGCAAAGTGGCGTGGCTACGGGTCGTTACGCTGGCAGTCGCCGCCTTCATCTTCAACACCACCGAATTTGTCCCAGTTGGCCTGCTCTCTGACATTGCGCAAAGTTTTCACATGCAAACCGCTCAGGTCGGCATTATGTTGACCATTTACGCATGGGTAGTAGCGCTAATGTCATTGCCTTTTATGTTAATGACCAGCCAGGTTGAACGGCGCAAATTACTGATCTGCCTGTTTGTAGTGTTTATTGCCAGCCACGTACTGTCGTTTTTATCGTGGAGTTTTACCGTTCTGGTGATCAGTCGCATTGGTGTGGCTTTTGCACATGCGATTTTCTGGTCGATTACGGCGTCTCTGGCGATCCGTATGGCTCCGGCCGGGAAGCGAGCGCAGGCGTTGAGTTTAATTGCCACCGGTACTGCACTGGCAATGGTATTAGGTTTACCTCTCGGGCGCATTGTGGGGCAGTATTTCGGTTGGCGAATGACCTTCTTCGCGATTGGTATCGGGGCGCTTATCACCCTTTTGTGCCTGATTAAGTTACTTCCCTTACTGCCCAGTGAGCATTCCGGTTCGCTGAAAAGCCTCCCGCTATTATTCCGCCGCCCGGCATTGATGAGCATTTATTTGTTAACTGTGGTGGTTGTCACCGCCCATTACACGGCATACAGCTATATCGAGCCTTTTGTGCAAAACATTGCGGGATTCAGCGCCAACTTTGCCACGGCATTACTGTTATTACTCGGTGGTGCGGGCATTATTGGCAGCGTGATTTTCGGTAAACTGGGTAATCAGTATGCGTCTGCGTTGGTGAGTACGGCGATTGCGCTGTTGCTGGTGTGCCTGGCACTGCTGCTATCTGCGGCGAACAGTGAAATACACCTCGGGGTGCTGAGTATTTTCTGGGGGATAGCGATGATGATCATTGGGCTTGGTATGCAGGTTAAAGTGCTGGCGCTGGCACCAGATGCTACCGACGTCGCGATGGCGCTATTCTCCGGGATATTTAATATTGGAATCGGCGCGGGTGCGTTGGTAGGTAATCAGGTCAGTCTGCACTGGTCAATGTCGATGATTGGTTATGTGGGCGCGGTGCCTGCTTTTGCCGCGTTAATATGGTCAATCATCATTTTCCGCCGCTGGCCAGTGACACTCGAAGAACAGACGCAATAGTTGAAAGGCCCATTTGGGCCTTTTTTAGTGGTACGTTTTAATGATTTCCAGGATGCCGTTAATAATAAACTGCACCCCCATACATACCAGCAGGAATCCCATCAGACGGGAGATCGCTTCAATGCCCCCCTTACCCACCAGCCGCATAATTGCGCCAGAGCTGCGTAGACTTCCCCACAAAATAACCGCCACCAGGAAAAAGATCAGCGGCGGCGCAACCATCAGTACCCAATCAGCAAAGGTTGAACTCTGACGCACTGTGGACGCCGAGCTAATAATCATCGCTATGGTTCCCGGACCGGCGGTACTTGGCATTGCCAGTGGTACAAAAGCAATATTGGCGCTGGGTTCATCTTCCAGCTCTTCCGACTTGCTTTTCGCCTCCGGTGAATCAATCGCTTTCTGTTGCGGAAAGAGCATCCGAAAACCGATAAACGCGACGATTAAGCCGCCTGCAATTCGCAGACCGGGAATCGAAATGCCAAATGTATCCATCACCAGTTGCCCGGCGTAATACGCCACCATCATGATGGCAAAGACGTACACCGAGGCCATCAACGACTGACGATTACGTTCGGCACTGTTCATGTTGCCTGCCAGGCCAAGAAATAACGCGACAGTTGTTAATGGGTTAGCTAACGGTAGTAACACCACCAGCCCCAGGCCAATTGCTTTAAATAAATCTAACATTGGTGGTTGTTATCCTGTGTATCTGGGTTATCAGCGAAAAGTATAAGGGGTAAACAACGATAAAGTGTCACTCTTTAGCTAGCCTTGCATCGCATTGACCAAAACTTGAACCGATTTAGCAAAACGTGGCATCGGTCAATTCATTCATTTGACTTATACTTGCCTGGGCAATATTATCCCCTGCAACTAATTACTTGCCAGGGCAACTAATGTGAAAAGTACCAGCGATCTGTTCAATGAAATTATTCCATTGGGTCGCTTGATCCATATGGTTAATCAGAAGAAAGATCGCCTGCTTAACGAGTATCTGTCTCCGCTGGATATTACCGCGGCACAGTTTAAGGTGCTCTGCTCTATCCGCTGCGCGGCGTGTATTACTCCGGTTGAACTGAAAAAAGTGTTATCGGTCGACCTGGGGGCGCTGACCCGTATGCTGGATCGCCTGGTCTGTAAAGGCTGGGTGGAAAGGTTGCCGAACCCGAATGACAAGCGCGGCGTACTGGTAAAACTTACCACCAGCGGCGCGGCAATATGTGAACAATGCCATCAATTAGTTGGCCAGGACCTGCATCAAGAATTAACAAAAAACCTGACGGCGGACGAAGTGGCAACACTTGAGCATTTGCTTAAGAAAGTCCTGCCGTAAACAAAAAAAGAGGTATGACGATGTCCAGACGCAATACTGACGCTATTACCATTCATAGCATTTTGGACTGGATCGAGGACAACCTGGAATCGCCACTGTCACTGGAGAAAGTGTCAGAGCGTTCGGGTTACTCCAAATGGCACCTGCAACGGATGTTTAAAAAAGAAACCGGTCATTCATTAGGCCAATACATCCGCAGCCGTAAGATGACGGAAATCGCGCAAAAGCTGAAGGAAAGTAACGAGCCGATACTCTATCTGGCAGAACGATATGGCTTCGAGTCGCAACAAACTCTGACCCGAACCTTCAAAAATTACTTTGATGTTCCGCCACATAAATACCGGATGACCAATATGCAGGGCGAATCGCGCTTTTTACATCCATTAAATCATTACAACAGCTAGTTGATAACGTGACAACGTCACTGAGGCAATCATGAAACCACTTTTATCCGCAATAGCAGCTGCGTTTATTCTCTTTTCCACGCAGGGCATTGCGGAACAAACCACGCAGCCGGTTGTTACTTCCTGTGCCAATGTCGTGGTTGTTCCCCCATCGCAGGAACAACCACCGTTTGATTTAAATCACATGGGTACTGGCAGTGATAAGTCGGATGCGCTCGGCGTGCCCTATTATAATCAACACGCTATGTAGTTATTGTCAGGCTCTGATCACAGAGCCTGATATCTCCGTAATATCTTCCTGAAGTCTCAAATATTTTCGCCATTGTTGGCGATGAGATCCCTATACCAGTAAAACGACGCTTTACGTATCCGTTCCAGCGTTCCCTTCCCTTCGTTGTCTTTATCGACGTAAATCATTCCGTAGCGCTTTTTCATTTCCCCTGTTCCGGCAGAAACCAGGTCAATACAGCCCCATGGGGTGTAGCCAATTAAGTCAACACCATCTTCGACTACGGCTTTTTTCATTTCCCGAATATGGGAAGCAAAGTAATCAATGCGATAGTGATCGTTCACCGTGCCGTCAGCTTGTCTCTGGTCAACCGCACCAAATCCATTTTCGACAATAAACAGCGGCAACTGGAAATGATCCCAGAACCAGTTGAGCGAATAACGTAGCCCTGCCGGATCAATTTGCCATCCCCATTCGGGTGTATCGATATAAGGGTTGCTGACCAAATCTCGTGGCTCAACATAATCCAGTTGCGGGTTATCTGGCGAAAATTGTGTCGTAAAAGACATGTAGTAGCTAAAGCCGATAAAGTCGACACAACCTCTGGCAAGAATCGCATTATCTTCTGGTGTGATATCGAGGTTGAATCCTTTCCTGGCAAAGTAATTCAGCATATGTTGCGGATAATATCCACGCGCATGAACATCAGTAAACCAGTAACGACGATGCATCGCTTTCGTGGCCATCATCATATCGTTGGGTGCACAAGTCAGAGGATAGATGGGGCACATGGCGATCATACAGCCGATATTAAATTCAGGATTGATCGATTTACCAGTCTGTACTGCCAGGGCACTGGCAACTAACTCGTAATGTACCGCCTGGTACATTATTTGTTCGCGCTCATTGATATCTTCCTCTGGCGAATACAAGATACCGGAATTAGTAAATGGACACAGGCTTTCGCTGAAATTCACCTGATTATTGATTTCGTTAAACGTCATCCAGTACTTTACTTTTTCTTTATAGCGCGTGAAGACCGTTGATGCGAAGCGGATAAAAAAGTCGATCAGTTTACGGTTTCGCCAGCCACCATATTTTGTCACCAGATGGTAAGGCATCTCAAAATGCGAAAGCGTCACCACAGGTTCCATTCCCTGCTTCAGGCATTCATCGAACAGATCATCATAAAATTTTAAACCCTCTTCATTCGGCTCCTGTTCGTCACCTTGCGGAAAGATTCGTGTCCAGGCAATGGAAGTTCGAAAGCATTTGAATCCCATCTCGGCAAATAACTGAATATCTGTTTTATAGCGATGATAAAAATCAATTGCTTCATGATTGGGATAATTAAGTCCGTCGATAACGCCTTCTGTCACTTCACGCGGCACACCGTGAGCGCCAGCAGTCATCACATCAGCGATACTGATGCCTTTTCCTCCTTCATTCCAGCCACCTTCCAACTGATGCGCGGCTACCGCGCCGCCCCATAAAAAACCTTTTTTAAATCCTGACATACACAACTCCTTAACTAAAATAGATTACCACCAGACTTCCGCCTGGATGCCGGCCATAAACTCGTCTTTGCTGTTCTCATTAAACTTAAAATTAGATAATTCGTTATCCAGAATATTGATATACGTGCCATAGAAGCGAATTTCTGGTCGTGAACCTAAAATGCTTTCACCCACTTTCAATGCATGCCAGAGTGTCGTTTTATAAGCCGATTCATTTAGTGTTACACCCTGCTGTGTTTTGTTCTGTTGCTTAAACCAGCCTAATTCAAGCCCCGTCTGATTCCATGTATTCCAGATCCAGGCCGGTCTTACTACGGTGCGAATACTGTCAAAATCACTATGAGCGCCACTTTCATAACTATAAACATCTTCGCCATGAGAATAGACAAGCGCGTTAGCCATAATAATATTGTCAGTAAGATACATCTCGCCCTGAGAGATTAAACGCCAGGCGATCCCATTGGTATGGTCACCATAGTAATAGCGACCATGCGCCATCGTGTTACTGGCATCTGAGAAACTGGCAAAACTGCTGGCATAGGAATTATTGGCAACCTGTAACGTAAATTCATTAAACGTATCGCGTTGCAGGTTTTGCCGTAAAACAGAAGTCAGCATCCAGCTATCTTTCATTTCAAAATAACTGTCGTCATTTTCATTATCTTGTTGTTGATCCGTTTTATTTGGTGCGGAATATTTAGCCATTAATGATAATGTTGCATCATCCCATAACGGGATATTGCGATAACGAACATCCACAGAATTGGTATTCATCTGACTGGTACGCGTAAAATCACGAGAGTAAACATCGACATCATCACGGCTTAAGGACATATCAAACATCCCTACACCAAGTGCCCAGTTTTCAATCCCCACACCCGCAGCGACATCCGTGGTTAAGGTTTTCCAGTCCAGCATTTGGATCTCATATTGCGGGAGTTTATGTTTGCCTACCCAGAAGTCTGCCTCTGACGCGAAGGGTAAAAAACCTCGCGTTGTCAGATAAATATCACTGAACTGCATGATATTTTCATTGGCACTGTCACCAAACCAGGCATCGTTATACTGCTCACCTACGTTGCCATCATAGGTAACGACCGCATTTGCCGTTTTACCGTCCTGATTATAAACACGCTGATTTAAGGTTAAGTCAAACCAACCGCTCATCTCGTTACCAAAACGTCCCAGAGAACCCGCTGCATAAGTTTGTGGTGAGCCATGATTTCCGGTACCCCAGCCTGAGCGGAAGTACCCCTGATAGCTGAACCCAATATCATCCTTTATATATTTACTGATATCTTTCAGGGTCACGCTTTCGATAGTGGTTTTGTCGCCTTTACTTTCAATAACGGCAACTTGCTGCGATCCATTTATAGTATGCGCTGCGGCAGACGAGTTCTGTTCACCGTTTTCATTTTTGATGTTATCAGCGACGGGAGATGTCGCTGATATTTCAGCAAGTGAGGCTGATTTGTATTTATTTTCCGTAATACTTTTTTGTAAGGTCGAAAGTCGGGATTTATATACCCCCAGTTCATTCTGTGTTGCTCTCAGCTCTTGTTTATTTTGCGACAATTCATTTTCAAGCAGTTCAAGGCGCTGCTCAATGGTTAATTTTGTTGCCAACGCGTTCAACGGAAACAATGCTGTAATAATAGAAAAAGACAAAAGGCTGACGTTAAGCGTCTTTATATTCATGACTTATCCTTAAGAGTGTAATAATTTCCTCCAGCTATCGCACTGGAGGAAAAAATCAGGCATGGAGCTCTTTTCTTAATGAAATAATTTCCCTGGCTAAATCCTGGCATAATATTGCATTCATCAAATGATCCTGTGCATGAACCAGAATTAAATTAACTACTATTTTGCCACAACCTTCATCCTGACTAATTAACGCGGTCTGAATTTTATGTGCCTGAAGACAGGCTAATTCCGAACTGGCCATTAGCTGAGTTGCGCCCTGCCAGTCTTTTTGCCCGGCACAACGTATGGCTTCCATCGCATCAGAACGTGCCTGTCCCGCGTTGATCAGTAACTCCATAACAAGTTCTTCATCTGCAAACATCAACATCTCCTTCCTGTGTAAATGGGATTATCCGTTAGTTGTTAAGTTATTGACCTTGTTGGCGGCAATAACAAAAGGTAAATAGATCATTGTCGCCACACCTAAACATAAAAAACCCACCAGTAACGCCAGCCAGTTTCCCCCGGTTCCGAGGAAAGCAATTAAAGGTCCGGGCGTAGTCCAGGGCACGGCATAAGCAACCGGTGGAATAATTTCCATCGAAACAAAGAAGTAACCAATGGCACAGTTAACAATGGGAACCAGAATAAACGGCACCATCATGATGGGGTTAAGTACAATAGGAAGGCCGAACATTATCGGTTCATTGATATTGAAAATACCGGGGATAAACGACATTTTTGCCAGATCACGGTATTCCGCACGCTTAGACGCGATAAAAATAGCCAACAATAACCCCAACGTCATACCTGAACCGCCGCAGTTGGCGAATGCATCATTAATAGAAGTCCAGGTAATCGGATATGGCGCGCCCCAGGTAGTGCCGTGTTGAGCGGCCCAGGAGAGATTCTCCAGATTAGCCTCAGAAAAAACAGTTTCTCGAATTGCCGAGGTGGTATTAGGTCCGTGGATCCCCAGCACCCACAGGAAATTACCCACAGCCCCCAGGATAATTACCGCAAAGATATTCGTTCCCATATGTTTGAGCGGCGTCTGGATTAATGTGTAAATGAGATCGTTTAATCCTGCCGGGGATATCAGTGTCAGGCAATAATTAAGTGCGGAAAAGAACACCATGACAAAAAATATTGGCAATAAAACTTTAAATGAACGCGATACCGCAGGAGGTACAGCTGCCGGCATCGTTATGGTGATTTTGGGGTTTCGAGCTAAGCGACAAAATATTTCACTGGTGATTAATGCAACGATAACAGCAACAAACAACCCCTGTGCGCCGAGATATTTGGTCGTCAGGAATGCTTGCCCATCTATCATCTGATATGGCGTATAAACAATAAAAAATGCTCCTATTGCCGTTAATCCGCATAAAAGATCATCTTGCTCATAGCTAATCGCCATATTTCTGGCGACCAGGAAAGCAATCATAATTGACATGATATTTACAGAGCCATTCATTACCGGAGTAAAAATAGCTTGTGCTTTTTCAAGGTTGGGGAAAACGCGGTTCAGATGCAGCAGCCCGGCAATAAAGCCGTCGGGCGATAATATGGCAAAGTTAATTAATATAATTAATGAGCTTGCCATGATAATTGGAAACGTAAAAACGAATCCATCTCTCACCGCTGCAACATGTTTTTGTGAGTTTAACTTGATAGCAACTGGAACAAGAAAACGTTCCATTCCACGTTCGAATGAGGTCATTAATCCCATTTTTTTATACCTGTTGTTCTGGATATTTATACATCCCAATAAAGCATGTATGCCATATCCATTTTATGATGTGTGAAAAGTTAGTTCAGGTAATAGTTTAATAATATTAGATTCTTACTCTTGCAGTAGTTTCATCGCAAATTCAAGAACTGCCTGTCCGTTCATGGTGCCATAGTCTTTCATCTCGATAACAGCTACAGGCATTTTCCCCTGTGCAACAGCTTCAATCTCTGGTTTCTGAAAGCGAACTTGCGGGCCAAGTAAAACAACGTCAACTTCGTTATTTTTAATTTTCCCTTTAGCCTCTGCAATCGCCAATGCGGAAATATTAACTTCAAGTGAAATAGCGTTAGCATGATCAATCATACGTTTAACCAGCATACTGGTTGACATGCCAGCAGCGCAAACTAACAATATCTTTTTCATATTTTCCCTTACTGGTATATAACAGATTACATTGTGTAAATATCATATCCCGCAGTAGCTATACGTCCTGGTACATTGATCACAGTAATACAGCACTAAAGTTGTTCAACATCAGGGTGATAATTAAACGACTCGACCATACGATAAACCAATCAGGACTCAACTCCTTGTTTTCAATGGCTCTTAAAAGGTGCAAAAGTGATTTTTCAAAAGATTGCCCGCTTACTTAAATCCGAGATCAATGGCTATTCATGGCATGTTGGTGATTTGTTGCCGTCAGAAGCTGAACTCGCTGTTCGTTATAATGTTTCGCGTAATACCCTGCGTAAGGCATTATCCTTGCTGGAAGGCGAAGGAATTATTCATAGAAAGCATGGTTCAGGAACATATATTCAAAAAAAGAATTTTGTTGCACACATTGATCACATGAACAGCTTCAGTGAAATTGCGCATAAAAGCGGCAAGGAGGCAGGAAGTCAGATTATGAAATTTGAAGTGCAGGATGCTTCTCCCCCTATTGCGACTGAGCTGAATTTAGTGACTGGTGAGCAGGTTTATTACATAAAGAGACTGCGATTCATTGAGGATAATGCAGCACAATTAGAAGAAACGTGGATGTCAGTGGCACGTTTTCCTGATTTAACCGTAGCACATATGCAAAAATCCAAATTTTCGTATATTGAGAACGAATGCGGGATCAAAATCATTGGCACCTTTGAAACTTTCTCCCCTACTTTTCCTACCCCAGAAATCGCCAGTATTTTACGGATCAGCCCACGGGATCCCATACTTAAAATTCAGACCCAGGCTGTGGACAGTAACTCTATTCCGCTGGATTATTCGTTACTTTACAGCAATATTTTCGAGTTCCAGGTAAAGTACTTTTTCCCGCGATAAAAGCAGACGCACAGAGTGCTGACATCACATTCTGTGCGTATGGTTTAGCCTCTAACCTTTACCGCTTTACGCCACCGCAAGCCAAATACATTGATATACAGCCCGGTCATAATGAGCACCGCCCCGAAAAATTGTAGACCCGTTAAGCGTTCATCCAACAATAGTGCCGCACTTGCCAGTCCTACTACGGGCACCAGTAACGATAACGGTGCAACCCGCCAGGTTTCATAGCGTCCCAGTAACGTCCCCCAGATCCCATAACCAACAATTGTCGCCACAAACGCCAGATACATCAGAGACAAGATGGTGGTCATATCGATAGTAACCAGACTGTGAATCATGGCTGCGGAACCATCGAGAATCAGCGAGGCAACAAAGAAGGGAATGATTGGGATTAAAGCGCTCCAGATTACCAGCGACATCACCGCCGGACGCGTTGAGTGCGACATGATCTTTTTATTGAAGATGTTGCCACACGCCCAACTAAATGCTGCCGCCAGGGTCAACATAAAGCCGAGCATCGCCACATGCTGACCGTTCAGACTATCTTCGATTAACACCAGTACGCCAAAAATCGCTAAGGCGATCCCCGCCAATTGTTTGCCATGCAGTCGCTCACCGAAAGTAAACGCGCCAAGCACGATAGTAAAAAACGCCTGTGCCTGTAACACCAGCGAAGCCAGTCCAGCAGGCATACCGAAGTTAATGGCACAAAAAAGAAAAGCAAACTGCGCAAAACTGATGGTTAATCCATACCCCAGCAGCAAATTCAGTGGTACTTTCGGTCGTGCGACAAAAAAGATAGCCGGAAAAGCAACCAGCATAAAGCGCAAACCGGCCAACATCAGCGGTGGCATGTTATGAAGCCCCACTTTGATGACCACAAAATTTAGCCCCCATACGACCACTACCAGTAGCGCCAACAACCCATCTTTTCGCGACATTCTACCGCCTCTGAATTTCATCTTTTGTAAGCAATCAACTTAGCTGAATTTACTTTTCTTTAACAGTTGATTCGTTAGTCGGCGATTACGACGGCATTAATGCGCAAATAAGTCGCTATACTTCGGATTTTTGCCATGCTATTTCTTTACATCTCTAAAACAAAACATAACGAAACGCACTGCCGGACAGACAAATGAACTTATCCCTACGACGCTCTACCAGCGCCCTTCTTGCCTCGTCGTTGTTATTAACCATCGGACGCGGCGCTACGCTGCCGTTTATGACCATTTACTTGAGTCGCCAGTACAGCCTGAGTGTCGATCTAATCGGTTATGCGATGACAATTGCGCTCACTATTGGCGTCGTTTTTAGCCTCGGTTTTGGTATCCTGGCGGATAAGTTCGACAAGAAACGCTATATGTTACTGGCAATTACCGCCTTCGCCAGCGGTTTTATTGCCATTCCTTTAGTGAATAACGTGACGCTGGTGGTGCTCTTTTTTGCCCTTATTAACTGCGCCTATTCCGTTTTTGCTACCGTGTTGAAAGCCTGGTTTGCCGACAATCTTTCCTCCACCAGCAAAACGAAAATCTTCTCAATCAACTACACCATGCTCAACATTGGCTGGACCATCGGTCCGCCGCTCGGCACGCTGTTGGTGATGCAGAGCATCAATCTGCCCTTTTGGCTGGCAGCTATCTGTTCCGCGTTTCCCATGCTTTTCATTCAAATTTGGGTAAAGCGCAGCGAGAAAATCATCGCCACGGAAACAGGCAGTGCCTGGTCGCCGAAAGTTTTATTACAAGATAAAGCACTGTTGTGGTTTACCTGCTCTGGTTTTCTGGCTTCCTTTGTTAGCGGCGCATTTGCTTCATGCATTTCACAATATGTGATGGTGATTGCTGATGGGGATTTTGCCGAAAAGGTGGTCGCGGTTGTTCTTCCGGTGAATGCTGCCATTGTAGTTACGTTGCAATATTCCGTGGGCCGCCGCCTTAACCCGGCTAACATCCGCGCGCTGATGACAGCAGGCACCCTCTGTTTCGTCATTGGGCTGGTCGGTTTTATTTTTTCCGGCAACAGCCTGCTATTGTGGGGTATGTCAGCTGCGGTATTTACTGTCGGTGAAATCATTTATGCGCCGGGCGAGTATATGTTGATTGACCATATTGCACCGCCAGGAATGAAAGCCAGCTATTTTTCCGCCCAGTCTTTAGGCTGGCTTGGTGCCGCGATTAACCCATTAGTGAGTGGCATAGTGCTTACCAGTCTGCCACCTTTTTCGCTGTTTATCATCTTAGCGTTGGTGATCGTTGCTGCGTGGGTGCTGATGTTAAAAGGAATTCGAGCAAGACCGTGGGGGCAGCCCGCGCTTTGTTGATTTAAGTCGAACACAATAAAAATTTAATTCAGCCTTCGTTTAGGTTACCTCTGCTAATATCTTTCTCATTGAGATGAAAATTAAGGTAAGCGAGGAAACACACCACACCATAAACGGAGGCAAATAATGCTGGGTAATATGAATGTTTTTATGGCCGTACTGGGAATAATTTTATTTTCTGGTTTTCTGGCCGCGTATTTCAGCCACAAATGGGATGACTAATGAACGGAGATAATCCCTCACCTAACCGGCCCCTTGTTACAACTGTGTACAAGGGGCCTGATTTTTATGACGGCGAAAAAAAACCGCCAGTAAACCGGCGGTGAATGCTTGCATGGATAGATTTGTGTTTTGCTTTTACGCTAACAGGCATTTTCCTGCACTGATAACGGATCGTTGACACAGTAGCATCAGTTTTCTCAATGAATGTTAAACGGAGCTTAAACTCGGTTAATCACGTTTTGTTCGTCAATAAACATACAGCGATTTCTTCCGGTTTGCTTACCCTCATACATTGCCCGGTCCGCTCTTCCAATGACCACATCCAGAGGCTCTTCAGGAAATGCGCGACTCACACCTGCTGTCACGGTAATGTTGATATGCCCTTCAGAATGTGTGATGGCATGGTTATCGACTAACTGGCAAATTCTGATACCTGCACGACATGCTTCTTCATCATTAGCCGCTTTGACAATAATGATAAATTCTTCTCCACCGTAGCGATAAACCGTTTCGTAATCGCGCGTCCAACTGGCTAAGTAAGTTGCCAGGGTGCGTAATACTACATCGCCGATTAAATGCCCGTAGGTATCATTAACCAATTTAAATCGGTCAATATCCAACAACATTAAATAAAGATTCAGAGGCTCAGCGTTGCGTAACTGATGATCAAAGGATTCATCAAGAACCCGACGACCCGGCAATCCCGTCAAAACATCCATATTGCTTCGGATCGTCAGCAAATAAATTTTGTAATCGGTTAATGCCGCAGTAAAAGAAAGCAACCCTTCCTGAAAGGCGTCGAAATGCGCGTCCTGCCAGTGATTTTCAACAATAGCCAGCATTAATTCCCGACCACAGTTATGCATATGTTGATGGGCAGAATCCATTAGCCGAACATAAGGTAATTCATCGTTATCGAGTGGTCCCAGATGATCAATCCACCGACCAAACTGGCACAGTCCATAAGAATGGTTATCCGTTATTTCTGGCTTACTGGCATCTCTCGCGACTACGCTGTGAAACATACTTACCAGCCACTGGTAGTGGGCATCGATAGCCTTATTGAGATTTAACAAGATGGCATCAATTTCCGTTGTCTTCTTGATCATTGCCACTCCTTTTTCACAGTTCCTTGTGCGCGCTATTCTAACGAGAGAAAAGCAAAATTACGTCAATATTTTCATAGAAATCCGAAGTTATGAGTCATCTCTGAGATAACATTGTGATTTGAAACAAAATCAGCAGATAAAAAAGTGTTTAATTCTGTAAATTAAGCCTGCATTATCGCAATTAAAAGGATGACAAATAGCATAACCCAATAACCTAATGGCCCAGTAGTTCAGGCCATCAGGCTAATTTATTTTTATTTCTGCAAATGAGTGACCCGAACGACGGCCGGAGCGCTTTTCTTATCCAGACTACCGCTAATGTTGATCATCTGGTCCGGCTGAACTTCTCGCCCATCAAAGACTGCCGCAGGAATAACAACATTAATTTCACCGCTCTTATCGCGAAAAACGTAACGGTCCTCTCCTTTGTGAGAAATCAAATTACCGCGTAGTGAAACCGAAGCGCCATCGTGCATGGTTTTTGCGAAATCAACGGTCATTTTTTTTGCATCATCGGTTCCGCGATAGCCATCTTCTATTGCATGAGGCGGCGGTGGCGCTGCATCCTGTTTTAAACCGCTCTGGTCATCTGCCAACGCATAAGGCATGACAAGAAAACTTGCTAATACAATGGCCTGAAATTTCATACTGACTCCTTAATTGCGTTTGGTTTGACTTATTAAGTCTGGTTGCTATTTTTATAATTGCCAAATAAGAATACTGCTAATTGTTATAAGGCATTTAAAATCAGCCAACTAGCTGTCAAATATTCAGAGAATTTAACTTACTAAGGTTAAGAAGAAGATTAAAGAGTCTTAAACATATTTCAGAACAATCAGATTTATAAATTTGAAAATTATTATAACGGAAGAGTATACAAAAAAAGTAATTTTGCTGGCGACTGCGAAACGGCATTCGCATTAGCGGTGAAGTTTGCCCTCGCCCAGCTGCTGCAATTACTGCTCTAACCAGGCTGGCCTGGCGTTATCTCCAGGCCAGCCACTGGTGGTGTTTATACGTTCAAGCCACGATGTTGCAGCATCGGCATAATCTGAGGTGCCTTACCGCGCCATTGTCGATACAGTCGTTCCAGATCCTCGCTGTTACCTCTGGAAAGGATCGCCTCGCGAAAACGCAGCCCATTTTCACGCGTTAATCCGCCCTGCTCAACAAACCACTGGTAACCATCATCGGCCAACATTTGTGTCCACAGATAAGCGTAATAACCTGCGGCATATCCACCTCCAAAAATATGGGCGAAATAACTGCTGCGATAGCGTGGCGGTATAGCGGGAAGATCCATATTTTCCGCTACCAGCGCCCGCAATTCGAAATCATCGACATCCTGCATTGCTTCGTTTTCTTCCAGGTAATGCCAGCGCATATCGAGAAGTGCGGCGCTAAGCAGTTCGCTCATCTCATACCCTTTATTGAACAGGCTGGCATTACGCATTTTCTGTTGCAGTTCGTCAGGCATTGCTGCCCCGCTCTGATAATGCCGGGCGTAGCGAGCGAATACCTGCGGATGCGTTGCCCAGTGTTCGTTGATTTGCGACGGAAATTCGACAAAATCACGCGGCGTGTTGGTGCCGGAAAGCGTGGCATAACGCTGGCGGGCAAAAAGGCCGTGCAGCGTATGACCAAATTCATGGAATAAGGTTATGACATCATCCCAGAGTAACAACGCAGGCTCACCGGCAGCGGGTTTCTGATAATTGCAGACGTTATAAATTACCGGATGCGTTTCATTAAGCGTTGATTGCTCAACAAAATTGCCCATCCATGCACCGCCGCTTTTTGAATCACGGGCGAAGAAATCACCGTAAAATAACGCCAGCCCCACGCCATTATGATCAAAAATTTCCCACACACGAACGTCAGGATGGTAGACAGGAATATCAAAACGTTCGACAAACTTAATACCGAAGAGCTGATTCGCGGTCCAGAATACACCTTCATTCAACACCGTGTTTAATTCAAAATATGGCTTGAGCTGCGATTCATCGAGATCGAATTTCTCACGTCTTACCTGCTCGGCATAAAATGCCCAGTCCCACGGCTGCGCGCTAAACCCGCCCTGCTGCTTATCGATAACCGCCTGTATGGAGGCTAATTCATCGCTCGCACGTTGACGCGCCGCTGGAACAATTTCCCGCATAAAGTTGAGTGCTGCTTCTGGCGTTTTTGCCATCTGATCGGCGATTTTCCATGCGGCATAATGAGGGAAACCAAGCAGTTTCGCCTGCTGCGCGCGGATCTCCACCAGACGTTGAATGATAGCGCGGGTATCATTGGCATCATTTTTTTCCGCTCGCGTCCAGCCCGCAGTGAACAGTTTTTCACGCGTCGCGCGATCGCGCAGTTCAGCAAGCGCTGGTTGCTGGGTGGTATTCAGCAGCGGAATCAGCCATTTGTTACCCAGACCTTTCTCGCGAGCCGCCTCTGCCGCCAGCGCAATCTCTTGCTCACTCATTCCTGCCAGCTGCGCGAAATCGTTCACAACCAGACCGCCGGATTTATTTGCTGCCAGTAACCGCTGGTTAAACTGGCTGGTCAGGGTCGCAGCTTCTGTATTCAGGACTTTTAATTTTGCTTTATCAGCTTGTGCAAGTTTGGCTCCGGCAAGGACAAAACGTTGATGAATCACCTCCACCAGGCGGATGGATTCACTATCAAGTCCCAGGGATTCACGGCGTTGCCAGACAGCATCTACCCGCGCGAATAATTCACCGTTCAGATAGATATCATTAGCCAGTTCCGCCAGTTCAGCGGAAAACTGTTCATCAAGACGCTGTAATTCATCATTAGTATGCGCCGCAGTCATCGCAAAAAAGACGCTGGTAACGCGGGTAAGTAATTCTCCGCTTTGTTCCAGTGCCAGAATAGTATTGTTGAAATCAGGCGCTTGCGGGTTAAGCGCGATGGCAGCAATTTCTGCCCGCTTTTGCTGCATTCCCTCATCGAATGCCGGGCGATAGTGATGATTGGCAATTTGATCAAAATGGGGAGCCAGATACGGCAGTGTGCTTTGCACAAGGAAAGGATTCATTGTTGTCATTTTCTTCTCCTGAACGCGAGGTGTTCCATAGCGTAGGCTTACTGATAACGGAGTGCAATCTTGCAAACCAGTATTACCCGCTCTTAAGCATCACGTGCTATGTTATTGACACACAAAAACGTTGAGGAACAGTGAGATGATCGTTTTAGTAACTGGAGCAACGGCAGGTTTTGGTGAATGCATTACTCGTCGTTTTATTCAACAAGGGCATAAAGTTATCGCCACTGGCCGTCGCCAGGAGCGGTTGCAGGAGTTAAAAGACGAACTGGGAGATAATCTGTATATCGCCCAACTGGACGTTCGCAACCGCGCCGCTATTGAAGAGATGCTGGCATCGCTTCCTGCCGAGTGGTGCAATATTGATATCCTGGTAAATAATGCCGGTCTGGCGTTGGGCATGGAGCCTGCGCATAAAGCCAGCGTTGAAGACTGGGAAACGATGATTGATACCAACAACAAAGGCCTGGTATATATGACGCGCGCCGTCTTACCGGGTATGGTTGAACGTAATCATGGTCATATTATTAACATTGGCTCAACGGCAGGCAGCTGGCCGTATGCCGGTGGTAACGTTTACGGTGCGACGAAAGCGTTTGTTCGTCAGTTTAGCCTGAATCTGCGTACGGACCTGCATGGTACGGCGGTGCGCGTCACCGACATCGAGCCGGGTCTGGTGGGTGGCACCGAGTTTTCCAATGTCCGCTTTAAAGGCGATGACGGTAAAGCGGAAAAAACCTATCAAAATACCGTTGCATTGACGCCAGAAGATGTCAGCGAAGCCGTCTGGTGGGTGTCAACGCTGCCTGCTCACGTCAATATCAATACCCTGGAAATGATGCCGGTTACCCAAAGCTATGCCGGACTGAATGTCCACCGTCAGTAATTTTTATACCCGGCGTAACTGCCGGGTTATTGCTTGTCACAAAAAAGTGGTAGACTCATGCAGTTAACTCACTCACAAGCAAGAACGAATGACCGTCGAAACGCAACTTAATCCCACACAGCCTGTCAATCAGCAGATTTATCGTATTCTTCGTCGCGACATTGTCCATTGCCTGATTGCACCAGGCACACCGTTGTCGGAAAAAGAAGTTTCTGTTCGTTTCAATGTGTCACGCCAGCCGGTTCGTGAAGCCTTTATTAAACTGGCGGAAAACGGCCTGATTCAAATTCGTCCGCAGCGTGGCAGCTACGTCAACAAAATTTCCATGGCCCAGGTGCGCAACGGCAGTTTTATCCGTCAGGCCATTGAGTGCGCGGTGGCGCGTCGGGCGGCGAGCATGATTACCGAAAGCCAGTGCTACCAACTGGAACAAAATCTTCACCAGCAACGCATTGCCATTGAGCGCAAGCAACTGGATGATTTTTTTGAACTTGATGACAACTTCCATCAACTCCTGACGCAGATTGCCGACTGTCAACTGGCGTGGGATACCATTGAGAACCTGAAAGCGACCGTTGATCGCGTGCGCTATATGAGTTTCGACCACGTTTCTCCACCAGAAATGCTGTTACGCCAGCATCTTGAGATTTTCTCTGCCCTGCAAAAACGTGATGGCGATGCGGTAGAACGTGCAATGACGCAACATTTGCAGGAAATCAGCGAATCCGTGCGCCAGATCCGTCAGGAAAACAGCGACTGGTTTAGCGAAGAGTAATTCATTTCCTCTCATCCCATCCGGGGTGAGAGTCTATTCGCCCCGCCTTATGGCTCATGCATGCATCAAAAAAGATGTGAGCTTGATCAAAAACAAAAAATATTTCACTCGACAGGAGTATTTATATTGCGCCCGTTACGTGGGCTTCGACTGTAAATCAGAAAGGAGAAAACACCTATGACGACCTACGATCGTAACCGTAACGCAATCACCACTGGCAGCCGTGTTATGGTTAGCGGCACCGGTCACACTGGCAAGATCCTGTCGATTGATACTGAAGGTCTGACCGCTGAGCAAATCCGCCGCGGAAAAACCGTAGTTGTTGAAGGTTGTGAAGAGAAACTGGCACCTCTGGACCTGATTCGTCTCGGCATGAACTAAGCGTGTGAATGCCGCCGATGGCGGCATTGCTTTTTTTACTTCACGGAATATTTCGCCACGGTCGCTTTCGCACCATGCGCTAATAAAGACAAGTACGCTTCCGTCACTTTTGCAGTAAACAAGCTATTGTCTGGCAAATCATCACCAAAGATCGCCTTAATCGCCAGCAATGACTGGACGCGCGCTTTCCCTTCGGCACTACTTTGTACAGCCTTCTGAATAACAGGTAACAGTGGGTCACTGATTTCTATCGGATTTCCCTGTTCATCAACACCACCGACATAACGCATCCAACCTGCGACGCCCAGCGCCAGCAGATCGAACTTGCTGTCATGCGCCAGATGCCAGCGAACAGAATCCAACATCCGCTGTGGCAATTTCTGGCTGCCATCCATCGCAATCTGCCAGGTTCGATGACGTAGCGCCGGGTTGCTATAGCGTTCAATTAATCGGTTAGCGTAATCTTGCAAATCAACGCCCTGCACTTTCAACGTCGGCGCTTGTTCCTGCAACATCAAGGCATACGCTGCATGACGATAATGTTCATCTTCCATGCAGTCATTAATGTGCTGATATCCGGCAAGATACCCCAGATACGCCAGGAATGAATGACTGCCGTTGAGCATGCGCAACTTCATCTCTTCATAAGGCAACACATCACTAACCAGTTCGGCTCCCGCTTTTTCCCATTCCGGACGTCCGGCAACAAAGTTATCTTCTATTACCCACTGGCGGAAAGGTTCACAGGCAACGCCAGCAGGATCGCGCACACCGGTAAGTTGTTCGATTTTCGCCAGCGTATCCTCCGTCACTGCGGGCACAATACGGTCCACCATTGTTGATGGGAAAGTCACGTTTTCTTCGATCCATTGTGCCAGTTTTACATCAACAGCTTGCGCGTATGAAGTGACAACGTCACGCATAACATGACCGTTTTCTGGCATGTTGTCACATGACATGACGGTAAATGCGGGAAGTCCTGCCGCTTTACGGCGAGCCAGCGCCTCGACAATCACCCCTGTTGCAGTTTTCGGCTGGTGGGGATTTTGTACGTCGGCAACGACCATCGGGTGATCGAGCATTAACTGTCCGGTCGCCGGAGAGTGGAAATACCCTTTTTCGGTGATTGTCAAAGAGACAATCGCGATTTGCGGTTCACACATCGCAGCCAGCACGGTTTCTAAGCCATCTATTTGTATGTGCAAGGCTTTTTTAACGACGCCAACGACGCGAGCCGTCCACGCATCGGCCGACATTTCCGCAACGGTATAAAGATTATCTTGCTGTTGTAAATCGGCAATTTGCTGTTCGCCGCCGATTAAGTTGACCTCATAATATCCCCAGTCACTGAAATGTTTTGTAGCAAGAATATCGGCATACACGCCCTGATGCGCACGGTGAAATGCACCAAAGCCTAAATGAACAATTCTTGGGGCCAGGTTATTACGATCATAAACAGGGAGTGTCGCTTTTGCTGATAACAAATTATTTCCCATAACAATTCCTTAAATTTAAATATGGCAAGCTGCATGTTTTGTTATATGAATAAAAAATCCCCTCTCCGGTAAGAGAAGGGATGGAGGATTTACAGACTTCTTGAAGGTTGCGCAGCTGTTACAACACGCGGTTGATCTTCCGCGGCATCTTCCAGTGCACTTAAATCACGGTCTTTCACTTCTGGCATTTTCAGCGCAGAGATTAAACCAATCACTGAATATGCCATGATCATAATGGCGATCGGATACCAGGATTCCGTCATGGTGCAGAAAATACCCGCCAGGATAGGACCAAAACCGGAAGCGATAAGACCACCAATTTCTTTAGAAATAGCCATCCGGGTAAAGCGGTTTTTACAGCCGAACATTTCTGCCATGGTAATGTTTTCCAGAGCAAATAATCCCAGCACCGCACAGTTATGAATCACAATCAGTGCAACCATAATGGTGCTCGGGGCATAGCTTTTATCTACGATGATAGAAAGCATTGGCCACGCCAGCACAATCGCAGAGGTATTCATAATAATATACGGGATCCGGCGACCAATTTTATCGGATAACCAACCAAGGAACGGAATGGTCATAAAGCCGAGAATCGAACTGATCATCAATGCATCTGTTGGAATTGCTTTGTTAAACAATAACGTCTGCACTAAATAGCCTGCAAGGAAAGTCTGAATTAAACCGGAGTTACCAGCCTGACCAAAACGCAGCCCTGTTGCCAGCCAGAAGGATTTGCTCTGGAACATGCTACCAGCAGGTGCAGGTTTTGCTGTCGGTTGGTTGCTGTCGTTAACCTTCTCAAAGACCGGGCTTTCTTTCAGATTCATACGCAACCAGATAGCAAAGACCATCACGACAACGCTCGCCAGGAACGGTATACGCCATCCCCACGCCAGCAGTTCCTCTTTACTGAGAATGAAGAACATAAAGGCCCAGATTGCCGTTGCGCTTAAGGTTCCGCAGTTAGTCCCCATAGCAACAAATGAGGAGATAATTCCGCGCTTACCTTTTGGTGCATATTCCGCCAGCATCGTGCCGGCACCGGAAATTTCCGCGCCTGCCCCCAGCCCCTGAATAATACGCAGCGTCACCAGCAAAATTGGTGCAAACACACCAATTTGTGCATAGGTCGGCAGCACACCAATTAAGGTAGTACAGATCCCCATCATAGTGATGGTAATAAAGAGCACTTTTTTACGCCCGATTCTGTCGCCCATTTTGCCGAAAATAAATGCTCCGACAATACGCGCCACATAACCTGCACCGTAGGTTCCCATTGCCAGAATTAACGCCATTGCCGTTGATGATTCAGGAAAAAATATTTCATGAAACACTAACGCTGCGCCGAGCGAATATAACTGGAAATCCATAAATTCAAGCGCAGTGCCCAGCCATCCCGATACTGCTGCTTTCACCAAATCCTTAGTGCTTCTTTCGTGTTTTTCTATTGTCATAATGGTTATCTCTAAAAAAGAGGTAAGATGCGTACTACTTACTCGCCGTTATTGGTATTATTCAGAAAAAGTGAGTAAGACTTTGCAGCAATGTTTTTGATCCTGTTCAAATAAACTAATGGCATCAGCAACATGCTGGAAATCAAACGTATGGGTAATTAATTTTTCTGGTTTAATTAACCCTTTACTTAACCAGTCGATAACGACCGGGAATTTATTTGCATTTAAGCGTGAAGAGAAAATAGAGAGTTCTTTTCCGGTAATTCCTTGCTGAATCACTTCAGACGGTTCACTGGAGAAGCCCATCAATACAATACGTGCCGCTGGAGAAGCCAGAGTTACGGCCTCTTTCAGGATAGAAGGATGACAAGCCGCATCGATAATTAATGTCGGCTTTATGCCTTTTTCAGCGAAAATCTCGCCAAGCGGTGTCTGGCTGTTATTAATCGCCCAGTCAGCCCCGCTCTCTTTCGCTTTTTCCAGTCGTTCATCAATGCGATCGGCAACAATCACATTTTTAACGTTATAGACGCCTTTTAATACCTGAACGATCGTCAGGCCGATTGGACCGGCACCGTAAACCAGAACGGTATCATTTTCAGTCGGTTGACCATGACCGGAAACGTTAGCCGCAATGGTAAAAGGTTCGATCATCACCGCATATTGATCGGCCACTGCTTCAGGAATTTTCCACGCATTTTTTGCCGGCACCACGGCATATTCACTGAAACCACCGTCAGCGTGCACACCTAATACAGCCAGTGTCGTACAAACGTTCGGCTTACCTATAGAGCACGGATAGCAATGCCCACAGCTGACCACCGGATCGACAGCAACACGTTCACCGACTCTGGCGCTTTCCACGCCTTCACCCACTGCATCAATGACGCCAAAGAATTCATGACCAATGACGCGCGGATATTTCGCAAAAGGATTATGCCCACGATAAATATGGCTATCTGAACCACAAATTCCGGCAAGTTTTACTTTTACTCGTACTTCACCCGCTGACGGGGTGGGTATTTCACGTTCGACAATCGCCAGTTGATTCGGTTTTTCAATTAATATGCTTTTCATTATCTTACTCCTTACCAGTTCCACAGCGTGCCATCTTCCAGACGTGCGACTGGTAGATAAGCAGGTTCATAGGGATATTTCGCCGCCAGCTTTTCATCGAATTCGATGCCAAGACCCGGTTTGTCTCCCGGATGCATATAGCCGTTATCGAAAGTCCAGTTGTGCGGGAAGACTTCAAGCATTTGTTCGGAATAACCCATGTACTCCTGGACACCGAAATTGGGGACCCACAGATCAAAGTGCAGCGCCGCAGCCATGCAGACTGGTGACAAATCGGAAGGACCGTGTGAGCCAGTACGTACCTGATACAACGAAGCAAAATCGGCAATCCGGCGCATACCGGTAATTCCGCCTGCATGGGTCAGCGTGGTGCGGATATAATCGATAAGTTGCTCTTCAATCAGTTGCTTGCAGTCCCAGATGCTGTTGAAGACTTCACCCACCGCGATGGGTGTGACGGTATGTTGGCGAATGAGACGGAAGCATTCCTGGTTTTCCGCAGGCGTCGGGTCTTCCATCCAGAACATGCGATAATCTTCAATGCTTTTACCAAAGCGCGCCGCTTCAATAGGCGTTAAGCGATGGTGCATGTCATGCAGCAAATGTTCATTAAAACCAAACTTGTTACGTACCGCGTCAAACAATTTCGGCATGAAATCGAGGTATTTCTCCGTTGACCACAGCTGCTCTTCCGGCCACTGTCCTTTGGTTGCGGGTTCATAAGCCAGACCTTTACCTTTCGACATGCCGTAGGTGGTTTTCATACCAGGGATTCCGCACTGCACGCGGATGGCTTTGAATCCCAGCTCCTGATGACGAGCATAATCATCCAGAGCTTCATCAATACTGTGACCGGTGGTATGGCAATAAACCATCACCCCTTCACGAGACGCGCCGCCGAGTAACTGGTAAAGCGGCATGTTGGCAGCTTTGGCTTTAATATCCCACAGCGCCATATCAACCGCTGAAATGGCCGACATCGTAACCGGACCGCGACGCCAGTAAGCACCTTTATAGAAAAACTGCCAGATATCTTCGATACGGTGCGCATCGCGACCAATAAGCTGCGGACAAAGGTGATCCTGCAAATAAGAGGCCACGGAAAGCTCACGTCCATTGAGGGTGGCATCCCCAAGGCCCGTAATACCGTCCTCAGTGGTGATTTTTAATGTGACGAAATCACGCCCCGGACAGGTAACAAAAACTTCAGCCTTTACGATCTTCATGTTCGATTCCTTGCATCGCTTGTCGTGATGCATGAAATCTACGCAACTGAGCTACTACCATACAAGTATGAAGATCGAAAAAAGCCGGAGTGATCACAAAAAAAGGCGTATATTTGCGCCGTGAATGGTTGACAAAAGATGAAATAGAATACCTTTTGTCAGCGACACTTCCTTGTATCTTATTGATAAAATGGATTTATGTCCTTACGCGCGCCCCCAGCCCGCAACAATGATCAACATGCCGCAAATCGCAATCAACGCCCCCGTCCAGTCATAAAGACTCAGTTTCACGCCATCCACAACGCGCAGCCAAATCAACGCCGTGCAGACATAAACGCCACCATAAGCCGCGTAAACACGCCCACTCGCCGCAGGATGCAACGTTAACAACCAGACAAACAGTGCCAGAGAAATCCCCGCCGGAAGCAACAGCCAGATACTAGCGTTTCGTTTTAACCACAACCAGGGCAGAAAGCATCCAATAATTTCACACAGCGCAGTAGCAAAAAATAGTAACGTTGTTTTAATCATCTTTGTCACTTATTGACTTCATGTATAGTTATAGGACGACATAATATCATCAATATAAACATCCTCCTGGTACGTTTTGCGTTCGCACTGGATGGTGTAGAATCACCTTTAATCATTCACACAGGGAATGAATTATGAAAATTACTCTCAGCAAACGAATTGGCCTGCTCGCTTTTCTGCTGCCTTGCGCACTGGCATTGAGCACAACTGTTCATGCCGAAACTAACAAACTGGTGATTGAGTCTGGCGACAGTGCACAAAGCCGCCAGCACGCCGCTATGGAAAAAGAGCAATGGAATGACACGCGCAATCTGCGCCAGAAAGTGAATAAACGCACTGAAAAAGAGTGGGATAAAGCCGACGCCGCTTTTGATAACCGCGATAAATGTGAGCAAAGCGCCAACATCAATGCCTACTGGGAGCCAAATACTTTGCGCTGCCTGGACCGTCGAACTGGCCGCGTTATTACCCCCTAACCTGTTATTGATTTAAGGAATGTAAGGACACGTTATGCCAAGCGCCCACAGTGTTAAGCTACGCCCGCTGGAGCGTGAAGATTTACGCTATGTACATCAACTCGACAATAACGCCAGTGTGATGCGTTACTGGTTTGAGGAACCCTACGAAGCCTTTGTTGAACTCTCTGATCTGTACGATAAGCATATTCACGATCAGAGCGAACGACGCTTTGTGGTGGAATGTGACGGCGAAAAAGCCGGTCTGGTGGAGCTGGTGGAAATTAACCATGTTCATCGCCGGGCAGAATTTCAGATAATTATCTCCCCAGAGTATCAGGGGAAAGGTCTGGCAACCCGTGCTGCCAAATTAGCAATGGACTATGGCTTCACCGTTCTCAATCTCTATAAGTTGTATCTGATCGTCGATAAAGAGAATGAAAAAGCGATTCACATTTACCGCAAGCTTGGCTTTACGGTTGAAGGTGAATTGATGCATGAGTTCTTTATTAATGGTCAATATCGTAATGCCATTCGCATGTGCATATTCCAGCATCAGTATCTGGCAGAGCACAAAACACCGGGTCAGACTCTCCTGAAGCCGACCGCACAATAGCATTAATAATAATCGATAGTATTTTTGATGGTGTAAACCCGTTCGACGGAGGGTTTTACTCCTTCATCAACAATGATTAGCTGACAGTCCACCGGATTGGCGTGACTGTCATATTCACAGCTCTGTTTTACATTACCAACCCTTTGATTATTCAGTAAAGTAACCGCTGTGTAATCTAATTTTTTGATCGGATCCGTTGATGGCGTAGCGCTAACAGATAATGTTTTGTCGTTACTTTTCGTGGTTTTACCCAGCGGATAACCCTGATCATCATAGCGATATTCCATCTGCATCTGTTTGCTGCTGGCTTTAATCACAAAGCCATTATCATCGGTTTCCCAACTCACCCCAGCAGAAGGTAATTCTGCTAGCTGGCATTTTCCCTGCAAACGAACTCTTTTCTCCAGTGTCTGGGCATCACGGTAATAATTGGCGTCCAGTACCAGGGCAACCACGGTATTATTTTCCAGATCCAGTAATTCGAGTGAATCAAAACAGCCTTCTTCCGACAAAGTCCCCGAAACACGTTTCGTCACTTCACCTTGCTCATCCATTAATGTCTGAGTGAAATCTTTTACCGGACCACGCAGCGGATCAAAATCGAATTCATTAGAGAAACTGGCCATCTCAGGGGTAAATGAAAGTGTTACCTCTGTGCGGTCACATCCTGTGAGGAATATCGCGAGTAAGCATGGCAGTAATTTGTATTTCACAACAGTCACCAGAGAGTAGAGATGATTCTCAATCATAGTAGCAAATACAGTACTTTACACGTTAAATGCTATGCTTAAAGAAGTTATCTTCGCGTAAGGAGCTTATGATGAAACTCTCAACCTGCTGTGCCGCGCTTATGCTCGCCCTCGCCTCACCCGCGGTACTCGCCGCGCCGGGATCCTGTGAGCGCATACAGAGCGATATATCACAGCGCATTATCAATAATGGCGTACCCGAAAGCAGCTTCACGTTAAGTATTGTACCCAATGACCAGGTTGATCAGCCTGATTCCCAGGTCGTCGGGCATTGCGCTAATGATACGCATAAAATTCTCTACACCCGCACCACCAGCGGTAACGTCTCTGCTCCCGCGCAGTCTACCCAGGATGGCGCGCCTGCCGAACCGCAGTAACACATTATCGACTGCACGCCGGATACGACACATCCGGCGATTTGAACATACAACATAATCCCACCTTATTACTCATACCCTTCTATTGATATGGATTAATAATTCTTAACCCAAAATGGGTAGACTTCCTCTATTGTTAGCGCGCTAAATATTCAATATATAAACTTTTATATAACGATAAAGAACAGGGAGTGAGTTATGTCCAAAAATGAACAAATGGTGGGCATCAGCCGCAGAACACTCGTTAAATCTACCGCGATAGGTTCTCTGGCGCTGGCTGCAGGCGGTTTTTCTTTACCGTTCACCCTGCGCAGTGCAGCGGCAGCGGTACAACAGGCCAGCGAGAAAGTGGTCTGGGGTGCCTGTTCCGTCAACTGTGGTAGCCGCTGTGCACTTCGTCTGCATGTTAAAGATAATGAAGTGACCTGGGTGGAAACTGACAACACCGGCAACGACGAGTATGGCAATCATCAAGTACGTGCCTGTTTGCGCGGTCGCTCCATCCGTCGGCGTATTAATCATCCCGATCGCTTGAATTACCCAATGAAACGCGTGGGCAAACGCGGCGAAGGCAAATTCGAACGGATTAGCTGGGATGAAGCCCTGGATACTATCGCCAGTAGCCTGAAAAAAACCGTCGAACAATATGGCAATGAGGCTGTATATATTCAGTACTCTTCGGGGATTGTTGGCGGCAATATGACCCGCTCTTCACCATCAGCCTCGGCGGTCAAACGCCTGATGAACTGCTACGGCGGTTCACTCAACCAGTATGGCTCCTACAGCACCGCGCAAATTTCCTGTGCCATGCCCTACACCTACGGCAGTAATGATGGCAACAGCACCACGGATATTGAAAACAGCAAGCTGGTCGTGATGTTTGGTAACAACCCGGCAGAAACCCGCATGAGCGGTGGTGGCATCACTTATCTTCTTGAAAAAGCGCGCGAGAAATCGAACGCAAAAATGATTGTTATCGATCCGCGATATACCGATACGGCTGCCGGTCGTGAAGACGAATGGCTTCCTATTCGCCCGGGCACCGATGCCGCGCTGGTTGCGGGTATTGCCTGGGTATTGATTAACGAAAATCTCGTTGATCAACCTTTTCTCGATAAATACTGCGTCGGCTATGACGAAAAAACCTTACCCGCAGATGCACCAAAAAATGGTCACTATAAAGCCTATATTCTTGGTGAAGGTGACGATAAAACAGCGAAAACGCCGCAGTGGGCTTCGCAAATTACCGGTATCCCGGTGGACCGTATCATCAAACTGGCGCGTGAAATTGGCACAGCAAAACCCGCTTATATCTGCCAGGGTTGGGGGCCGCAACGCCAGGCAAACGGTGAGCTGACCGCACGCGCTATTGCTATGTTGCCTATTTTGACGGGCAATGTCGGCATCAGCGGCGGGAATAGTGGCGCGCGTGAATCGACCTATACCATTACCATAGAACGCCTACCGGTGCTGGATAATCCGGTCAAAACGTCAATCTCCTGCTTCAGCTGGACAGATGCTATCGATCATGGCCCGCAAATGACGGCAATCCGCGACGGCGTCCGGGGCAAAGATAAACTGGATGTGCCCATTAAGTTCATCTGGAACTACGCGGGAAATACCCTGGTTAATCAGCATTCTGACATCAACAAAACGCATGAAATTCTGCAGGACGAATCGAAATGCGAAATGATTGTGGTCATCGAAAACTTTATGACCTCATCGGCAAAATATGCCGACATTCTGCTGCCAGACCTGATGACCGTTGAGCAGGAAGATATAATTCCTAACGACTACGCCGGTAACATGGGATATCTCATTTTCCTCCAGCCAGTCACCAGCGAAAAATTCGAACGCAAACCGATTTACTGGATCCTGAGTGAGGTCGCGAAACGTCTTGGACCTGACGTCTATCAAAAGTTCACAGAAGGTCGCACGCAGGAACAATGGTTACAACATCTGTACGCCAAAATGCTTGCCAAAGATCCGGCGTTACCGTCTTACGACGAACTGAAAAAAATGGGTATCTATAAGCGTAAAGATCCCAATGGTCATTTTGTCGCCTACAAAGCATTTCGTGACGACCCCGAGGAAAATCCACTTAAAACGCCTTCCGGTAAGATTGAAATTTATTCCAGCAAGCTGGCGGAAATTGCCCGTACCTGGGAACTGGAAAAAGATGAAGTGATAAGCCCACTGCCAGTTTATGCCTCAACCTTTGAAGGCTGGGACTCCCCTGAACGTAGAACCTTCCCACTGCAACTGTTTGGTTTCCATTACAAATCCCGTACCCACTCGACCTACGGCAATATTGATGTCCTGAAGGCAGCCTGCCGTCAGGAGGTGTGGATCAACCCTATAGATGCACAGAAACGTGGGATTGCCAACGGCGATATGGTGCGGGTGTTTAACCATCGTGGCGAAGTTCGGCTACCAGCCAAAGTAACACCACGCATTCTCCCTGGGGTTAGCGCTATGGGCCAGGGAGCCTGGCACGAGGCCAATATGTCTGGCGATAAAATCGACCACGGCGGCTGTGTGAATACGCTAACCACTCTGCGCCCTTCACCACTGGCGAAGGGAAACCCGCAGCACACTAATCTGGTCGAGATCGAAAAAATATAACCCACTACAACCATAAATTCTGACATGACATTTTGTTTGAAAAGCAATAAGTGAGTAATGATGAAAATCCATATCACAGAGGCGCTCATGAAGGCTGAAATCAGCCGTAGAAGTCTGATGAAAACCTCCGCACTTGGCAGTCTTGCGCTGGCAAGCAGTGCTTTCACTCTGCCATTTTCCCAAATGGTCCGAGCGGCAGAGGCACCGGTAGAAGAGAAAGCGGTCTGGAGTTCCTGCACCGTTAACTGCGGGAGCCGCTGTCTGTTACGTTTGCATGTGAAAGATGACACCGTGTACTGGGTGGAGTCTGATACGACAGGTGACGACGTCTACGGTAATCATCAGGTTCGGGCGTGTTTACGCGGGCGCTCTATCCGCCGACGGATGAATCATCCTGACAGGTTGAAATATCCCATGAAGCGCGTCGGCAAGCGCGGTGAAGGTAAATTTGAACGGATAAGTTGGGATGAAGCCCTGGATACCATCAGTGATAATCTTCGGCGGATCCTGAAAGAATACGGCAATGAGGCTGTACATGTCCTGTACGGAACAGGCGTAGATGGCGGAAACATCACCAACTCGAACGTCCCGTACCGTCTGATGAACTCTTGCGGTGGTTTTCTCAGTCGCTATGGCAGCTACAGTACCGCTCAAATCAGTGCCGCAATGAGTTATATGTTCGGTGCCAATGATGGCAACAGCCCGGATGATATAGCCAATACGAAACTGGTCGTTATGTTCGGAAATAACCCGGCAGAAACCCGGATGAGCGGCGGTGGTGTCACTTACTACGTCGAGCAAGCCCGAGAACGTTCAAACGCACGCATGATCGTCATCGATCCACGTTATAACGACACTGCTGCCGGGCGTGAAGATGAATGGCTGCCAATTCGCCCAGGCACCGATGGCGCACTGGCCTGTGCGATTGCCTGGGTACTGATTACTGAAAACATGGTCGATCAGCCATTTCTCGACAAATATTGTGTTGGTTACGATGAAAAAACGCTGCCCGCCAACGCACCACGTAACGCGCATTATAAAGCCTATATTCTGGGCGAAGGGCCTGACGGCATAGCTAAAACGCCGGAATGGGCAGCAAAAATCACCAGCATCCCGGCAGAAAAAATTATCCATTTGGCACGAGAGATCGGTTCAGCAAAACCTGCTTATATTTGTCAGGGTTGGGGGCCACAACGACACTCCAACGGCGAACAAACGTCCCGCGCTATTGCCATGCTTTCCGTTCTCACCGGTAACGTCGGCATAAACGGCGGCAACTCAGGTGTACGCGAAGGTAGCTGGGATCTGGGGGTAGAATGGTTCCCGATGCTCGAGAATCCTGTTAAAACGCAGATTTCCGTCTTTACATGGACAGATGCCATCGACCATGGTACGGAAATGACCGCGACCCGTGATGGTGTTCGTGGAAAAGAAAAACTGGATGTCCCCATCAAGTTTTTATGGTGCTACGCCAGTAACACATTGATCAATCAACATGGCGACATCAATCACACCCATGAGGTGCTTCAGGATGACAGCAAGTGCGAGATGATTGTTGGCATTGACCACTTCATGACTGCCTCGGCTAAGTATTGCGATATCCTGTTGCCCGACCTGATGCCAACAGAGCAAGAAGACCTTATCTCTCACGAATCTGCCGGGAATATGGGCTATGTGATCCTCGCCCAACCCGCAACCTCAGCAAAATTTGAACGCAAACCCATCTACTGGATGCTGAGTGAAGTCGCCAAACGCTTAGGACCAGACGTTTATCAAACCTTTACTGAAGGCCGCAGTCAGCACGAATGGATCAAATATCTCCATGCGAAAACGAAGGAACGTAACCCTGAGATGCCCGACTACGAGGAGATGAAAACGACCGGGATCTTTAAGAAAAAATGCCCGGAAGAACACTACGTCGCTTTCCGCGCATTCCGTGAAGATCCACAGGCAAACCCGTTGAAAACACCTTCGGGGAAAATCGAAATTTATTCTGAACGACTGGCGACGATTGCGGATACCTGGGAATTGAAAAAAGATGAAATTATTCATCCCCTTCCTGCGTATACCCCAGGTTTTGATGGCTGGGACGATCCCCTGCGGAAAACCTATCCACTGCAGCTAACGGGCTTCCACTACAAAGCGCGTACCCACTCCAGCTACGGCAATATTGATGTGTTACAGCAGGCCTGCCCACAAGAGGTGTGGATCAACCCTATTGATGCTCAGGCACGCGGTATCCGTCATGGCGATACCGTGCGGGTATTTAACAATAATGGAGAAATGCTGATTGCCGCAAAAGTGACTCCGCGTATTCTGCCTGGCGTTACCGCCATCGGGCAAGGTGCGTGGCTTAAAGCGGATATGTTTGGTGACCGGGTCGATCACGGCGGCAGTATTAATATTCTGACCTCTCACCGCCCTTCACCGCTGGCAAAGGGAAACCCGTCGCACAGCAATCTTGTCCAGATCGAAAAGGTTTAAGGAGTAGCCCATGACCACACAATATGGATTTTTTATCGATTCCAGCCGCTGTACTGGCTGTAAAACCTGCGAACTGGCGTGCAAAGATTTTAAAGATCTTGGCCCGGAAGTCAGTTTCCGCCGTATTTATGAATATGCTGGCGGCGACTGGCAGGAAGATAATGGCGTCTGGCACCAGAACGTGTTCGCTTATTATCTCTCCATCTCCTGTAACCATTGCGATGACCCCGCATGTACAAAAGTCTGCCCCAGCGGCGCAATGCATAAGCGTGAAGATGGCTTTGTGGTGGTTGATGAAGATGTTTGTATCGGCTGCCGCTACTGCCACATGGCTTGTCCGTACGGCGCGCCACAGTACAATGCTGAAAAAGGGCACATGACGAAGTGCGATGGTTGTTATTCGCGCGTCGCCGAGGGGAAACAACCCATATGCGTCGAATCCTGCCCGCTGCGTGCACTTGAGTTCGGTCCAATTGAAGAGCTGCGCCAGAAGCACGGCACTCTGGCTGCCGTCGCGCCACTGCCGCGCGCGCATTTCACAAAACCCAATATCGTTATCAAACCTAACGCCAACAGCCGCCCGACCGGCGATACCACTGGTTATCTGGCTAATCCGGAGGAAGTGTAAAATGGGAAATGGATGGCATGAATGGCCACTGGTTATCTTTACCGTATTGGGTCAATGCGTAGTAGGCGCGCTGATTGTTAGCGGAATTGGCTGGTTCGCCGCCAAAAATGACGCAGACCGTCAGCACATTGTTCGTGGCATGTTTTTCCTCTGGCTGTTGATGGGCATCGGGTTTATTGCCTCTGTCATGCACCTGGGATCGCCACTGCGGGCGTTTAACTCGCTGAATCGAATCGGAGCTTCTGGTCTGAGTAACGAGATTGCTGCCGGTTCAATATTTTTTGCCGTTGGCGGATTATGGTGGCTGGTGGCGATCATCGGTAAAATGCCGCAAGCGTTGGGGAAACTCTGGTTACTTGTCAGCATGGCGCTCGGCGTCATTTTCGTCTGGATGATGACCGGCGTGTATCAAATCGACACTGTGCCAACCTGGCATAACGGTTACACTACGCTGGCTTTCTTCCTGACAGTATTATTGAGCGGTCCAATACTTGCTGCTGCAATTCTGCGGGCAGCCCGCGTTACATTTAATACCACACCCTTTTCCATCATTAGCGTTCTGGCGCTGATCGCTTGTGCCGGGGTGATTGTGCTGCAAGGTTTGTCTCTGGCGTCTATTCACTCATCCGTACAACAAGCCAGCGCACTGGTACCAGATTACGCCTCCTTACAGGTCTGGCGTGTGGTATTGTTATGCACAGGTCTAGGATGCTGGCTTTGTCCGCTCATTCGTCGCCGTGAACCTCACGTTGCCGGACTTGTTCTGGGGCTAATCCTCATACTTGGCGGTGAGATGATCGGGCGTGTGCTCTTTTATGGCCTGCACATGACGGTAGGAATGGCTATTGCAGGTTAACAAATTGGTGCGGGGCAACCCGCACATTTCAGGATGTTAGGAATGACCCATTTTTCACAGCAAGATAATTTTTCTGTCGCGGCGCGCGTGTTGGGCGCGCTGTTTTATTACGCTCCAGAGAGTGCGGAAGCCGCCCCCCTGGTTGCGGTACTCACCCGTGACGGCTGGGAAACTCAGTGGCCTCTACCAGAAGCGTCATTAGCGCCGCTGGTGACGGCTTTTCAGGCACAGAGTGAAGAGACTCGCGCCCAGGCCTGGCAGCGTTTGTTTGTCGGTCCGTGGGCTCTGCCATCACCGCCGTGGGGGTCGGTCTGGCTGGATCGCGAATCTGTGCTGTTTGGCGATTCAACATTGGCACTTCGTCAGTGGATGCGCGAGAAAGGCATTCAGTTTGAAATGCAGCAAAACGAACCGGAAGATCATTTTGGTTCACTGCTGTTGATGGCTGCGTGGTTGGCGGAGAATGGTCGCCAGACAGAATGCGAAGAATTGCTGGCATGGCACCTTTTTCCGTGGTCAACACGTTTTCTTGACGTTTTTATCGAAAAAGCAGAACACCCTTTCTACCGTGCACTGGGTGAACTGGCTCGCTTAACGCTGGCGCAATGGCAATCACAACTGTTAATTCCTGTCGCGGTTAAACCACTCTTTCGATAGGATCACCGTAATATTGCCGGATGGTGGCGATTACGCGCAATTCGGCAATAATAGGTTACAGTGTCACGTTTTTTATCTCTTAAAGCACGCACTGCTTTTGCGTCTGGCCTCTTTTGCCGCAAAATAGTCGCCCGTGTTTCATTGCCCATTTCTGCTCATGCATCATCTACACATCTATCCGGATCTGCGCACTATGTTCCGCCGTCTGCTTATCGCAACAGTCGTCGGTATTCTCGCGGCCTTTGCCGTTGCCGGGTTTCGTCATACGATGCTGCTACTGGAGTGGTTGTTCCTCAATAATGACTCGGGCAGTCTGGTCAATGCAGCGACAAATCTTTCCCCGTGGCGACGGCTGCTAACTCCGGCGCTCGGCGGACTGGCGGCGGGTTTGTTGCTGATGGGCTGGCAGAAATTTACCCAGCAACGCCCTCATGCGCCGACCGATTACATGGAAGCGTTGCAAACCGATGGGCAGTTTGATTACGCAGCAAGCCTGGTTAAATCGCTTGCCTCTCTGCTGGTAGTAACCAGCGGCAGTGCAATTGGTCGCGAAGGTGCGATGATTCTTTTAGCTGCCCTTGCCGCCTCCTGTTTTGTCCAACGTTTTACGCCACGCCAGGAGTGGAAATTATGGATCGCCTGTGGAGCTGCGGCGGGAATGGCTGCGGCCTATCGCGCCCCGCTTGCTGGCAGTTTATTTATAGCCGAAGTGCTGTTTGGCACTATGATGTTGGCCTCTCTCGGCCCGGTGATTATTTCCGCCGTCGTGGCGTTGCTGGTTAGCAATCTGATTAATCATAGCGACGCGTTACTCTACAGCGTACAACTCTCAGTGACGGTTCAGGCTCGTGACTATGCGCTGATTATCAGTACAGGTGTGCTGGCAGGTCTGTGCGGACCACTGTTGTTAACGTTAATGAACGCCTGTCATCGTGGATTTGTAAGTCTCAAACTTGCGCCGCCCTGGCAACTGGCACTGGGCGGGTTGATCGTGGGTCTGCTTTCCCTGTTCACACCTGCAGTGTGGGGCAACGGCTATAGCACCGTACAATCCTTTTTAACCGCCCCGCCACTGTTAATGATCATTGCCGGGATCTTCCTCTGTAAACTGTTTGCCGTGCTGGCGAGTAGTGGTTCTGGCGCGCCCGGTGGTGTCTTTACACCGACGCTATTTATCGGTCTTGCCATTGGCATGTTGTATGGTCGTAGCCTGGGATTATGGTTCCCTGATGGCGAAGAAATTACGCTTTTACTCGGATTGACCGGGATGGCGACACTGTTGGCGGCAACCACGCACGCGCCGATTATGTCGACGTTGATGATATGTGAAATGACCGGGGAGTATCAGCTACTCCCCGGTTTATTGATTGCCTGCGTAATTGCGTCGGTAATTTCGCGGACGTTACACCGTGACTCTATCTACCGCCAGCACACTGCGAAGCATAGCTAAGCGGATGTATTGCCCCAGTTCACGCTGTTCGGCGCGCGGCAGATAAGGCAGTTCACCAATGAGCGGTGCCGGAAGTTTTTTACCGAGCACATCAATGATTTCCGCATAATGCGCCAGTCCTGGATTGATTCGGTTAGCCACCCAGCCAATGAGCGGTAGCCCGTCGTTGGCGATCGCCTGAGCTGTTAGCAGTGCATGGTTAATGCAACCTTCCTGAATACCGACAACCATCAACACCGGCAGTTGTTCCTGCACCACCCATTCAGAGAGCGGACGCAAATCATTCATCAGACTGCGCCAGCCGCCAGTCCCTTCTACCACCACATGATCGACTTTATCGGTCAGGTTTGCCAGGCCGTTTGAAATGAGGGTGTAATTGATTGGGCAACTGTGCGCCACGCTACTTTCTTCTTCGCTTAACGCGATAGGATTAACTGCTTCATAAGGCAGTTCGATGGTTGAAACACTCTGCAACACCAGGGCATCTTTATTACGCAGCCCTTCGGGTGTCTCTTTGCTCCCCTTCGCTACGGGTTTATATCCCGCAACCGTTTTTCCCTGGGAGGCTAACGCTTGTAGCAATGCGCGGGAAACCACCGTTTTCCCTACAGAAGTGTCTGTACCGGTAATAAAGAAACGCTTCAGCATCACTAACTCCACCGTTATGCTTCACAAATATAAACCAGGAAAATAATTAACCTTGAAAGTCTAAGTTATGCTTTCCTGGCCCAAATTGAGATAGCGCAAATTTTGGTAGAACAGTTAAAAAATGTTAACCCTGCAACAGACGAATCAACAAAGAACCGTTATACATCGCGTCTTTTACCAGCGCAGCCCCTGCCATCGTACCCTGGTTAGAAAACTGAGTACTCTCAACGCTAATGTGCTGACTATACGCAGGAAGGGCCTGCTGACGGATGCTGTCCGAGATGACCGGGAAGAGGATATCTGCCGCTTTACTTAACGGTGAGCCAATCAGTATTTTTTGTGGGTTAAATAAATTCACCATGATGGCAAGAATGCGACCGACATGCGCGCCTACCCCGGTAATGATGTCTTTTGCCAGTAGATCGCCGCGCAATGCCGCCTGACACAATGAGTCCACGGTTAACGGTTGTCCATGTAACATCGAGCTCATGGATTGATTGAGACGCAGCTGTGCCAGCTCAAGAATACTGTCTACACTGGCGATGGTTTCGAGGCAGCCGTGATTCCCGCAATAACAGCGTTTCCCATACGGGTCGACCTGCGTGTGACCTATTTCCACGAGGCTACTGCTGCCTGCGTGTAGCAGATGACCATCGGTAATGACGCCCGCCCCCACGTTGTGATCGATAACCACCTGAATCACATCGCGCGCCCCGCGTGAGGCACCAAACAAGGCCTCAGCCATCGTCCATGCGCTGATATCATGCTGAATATAAACCGGTACGCCGGTATGCTGCTCCAGCGCCTCGCCGAGCGGCATCTCTTTTACATCCTCGTAGAACGGCATGCGATGTACAATACCATTTTCCGTATCAATAATTCCCGGCAAGGTAATGGCAATCGAAGTCAGACGCTCAAGTTTTTTCTGATGGCGGATAAAAAACTGATCGATATGGGAAATGATACGATCCAACAATGGCGAGTCATCTTTTAACGCCAGTTCCTGCGACTCCTCCACCACCAGTTTGCTGCTCAGATCGCGCAGAGCAAGGAAAATCTCCCCGCGACTAATGCGCAGAGAAAGATAGTGCCAGGCTTCAGTTTCAACCACCAGCCCCACTGCCGGACGGCCACGGTTCCCCGCTTCTTTGATTTCCAGCTCTTGCACCAGGTGTGCTTCGAGCATCTCACGGACAATTTTAGTGATACTGGCAGGAGCCAGCTGCGCCAGACGGGAAAGATCGATACGCGAGACTGGACCAAGCTGATCAATCAGGCGATAAACCGCGCCCGCGTTGGTCTGCTTTATTTGATCAATGTGCCCAGGCTGATTTTCAGCAACCACCGCATACTCCCTATATTTTCGCGCTCCGAAATAATCTGTAGGCTATGGTGAAGCACTTCAATACGTGTCGTCAAATTTTTACTTAGGCATGTGATTAACAGCACATTTTTCGGGCTTTTTCGCTGAAATTTCCCTCACCTGAGAGCATTCAGCAGATGAATACGAAAGTTACGCGCAGCCGGACTTTGTTCATGGTGTTTCGGCCAGACCAACCACATTTCAGAAACCGCATCCTCTTCAGCAATCGGCACCCAGCGCATTTCGTTGAGCTGAACACGTTTAAATGACGCAGGCAAAATTGAAACACCCAGACCAGCGGAAACCAGACCGATGATGGTCATTGCCTCACCCACCTCCTGAGTGATGACGGGCGTCAAATTGTAACGTCGCATCAGCCCGAGAATATCGTCATACAGCCCTGTCCCTACGTGCGGATCAAAAAAGACAAAGGGTTCTTTCGCCAGTTCAGCCAGCGTTACACTCGGGTTATTTGCCAGGGGATGATCGTGCGGGATCATCGCCATAAGCGGTTCATGGACGATGACTGCGTGTTCAAGCGTCTCCGGTAACGCTGTGTTACGCAGCAATCCCATATCCAGCGTTCCTTCAATGAGCGGAGCGATTTGCTCGCGAGTGTTCATTTCGCGGGTTTGTAAATGGACATCGGGATAATCACGGCGAAACAGCGATAACGTATCGGACACCGCCCGAATAAAAGGAGCGGACGAAGTAAAACCAATGCGCAACTCCCCCGCTTCGCCCTGATGCAGCCTTTCAGCGCGAGCGGCAGCATCATCCACCATAGACAAGATTTGCCGACTATCTACAAGAAACTGTTTTCCTGCTGCCGTCAGCAATACACTGCGATTGGTCCGTGCCAGCAGTCGGGCACCAATTTGTTGCTCCAGCGCCTGAATCTGTTGACTTAGCGGTGGTTGCGAAATATTCAGGCGGGCAGCGGCGCGCCCGAAATGCAGCTCTTCTGCAACCGCAACAAAGTAACGCAGATGACGAAGTTCAATATTCATATTTAAAACATCTTATTTGAGATTATTAATATATTAGACAGAACAATTCGATTTTCCTAATCTATTCATAAGCCTGATCCACAGGCATATTTAGCAAGGATTTCAAGTGAGCCGTACTACAACTGTTGATGGCGCTCCGGCAAGCGACACTGACAAGCAAAGCATTTCTCAGCCAAATCAATTTATTAAACGCGGTACGCCGCAATTTATGCGTGTCACCCTGGCGCTTTTCTCTGCCGGACTGGCAACCTTCGCACTTCTCTATTGTGTGCAACCTATCCTTCCGGTGCTTTCGCAGGAGTTTGGCTTAACGCCTGCTAACAGTAGTATTTCACTGTCCATTTCAACGGCGATGTTGGCTATCGGTTTGCTGTTTACTGGCCCGCTATCCGATGCCATTGGTCGCAAACCAGTGATGGTCACGGCGCTACTGTTGGCCTCCATTTGTACGTTACTTTCGACAATGATGACCAGCTGGCACGGCATTTTGATTATGCGCGCCTTGATTGGGCTTTCGTTAAGTGGCGTGGCAGCTGTTGGCATGACTTATCTTAGCGAGGAAATCCACCCCAGTTTCGTGGCCTTTTCGATGGGGTTGTATATCAGCGGCAACTCAATTGGCGGCATGAGCGGACGCTTAATTAGCGGTGTCTTCACGGACTTTTTCAACTGGCGAATTGCGCTGGCGGCAATCGGTTGTTTCGCGCTGGCCTCGGCGTTAATGTTCTGGAAAATCCTCCCTGAATCACGCCATTTTCGCCCGACTTCGCTGCGACCTAAGACGTTGTTTATCAACTTTCGTCTGCACTGGCGTGACCGGGGATTACCGTTATTGTTCGCAGAAGGCTTTTTGCTGATGGGGTCGTTCGTCACGCTGTTTAATTACATCGGCTATCGGTTGATGCTCTCCCCCTGGCATGTCAGCCAGGCCGTGGTTGGCTTATTATCGCTGGCTTATTTGACCGGTACATGGAGCTCACCCAAAGCCGGAACAATGACCACCCGCTATGGGCGCGGTCCGGTGATGTTGTTTTCGACGGGGGTTATGCTGTTTGGTTTACTGATGACCTTATTTAGCTCGCTGTGGCTGATCTTTGCCGGAATGTTATTCTTCTCAGCCGGATTCTTCGCAGCCCACTCCGTTGCCAGCAGCTGGATCGGCCCCCGCGCAAAACGCGCTAAAGGCCAGGCCTCCTCGCTGTATCTGTTCAGTTACTATCTGGGGTCGAGTATTGCCGGGACGCTGGGTGGTGTTTTCTGGCATAACTATGGCTGGAACGGCGTCGGCGCATTTATTGCTCTGATGCTGGTCATTGCTCTGCTGGTCGGGACGCGTTTGCATCGTCGTCTGCACGCCTGAAAAATAAGTCCGGACTGCGGTAAATACCCATCCGGACTTATTGCCTGCTCAAACCAACGTTAATAGCCATCCTAAAATAGACGAAGCGCCAGCCAATTCCCGCAGCGCATCTAGTGTCATCAGGATTATAAGTACCCAAATAAACGGATTCATTTTGCTGTGTGTCATTTATTACTGATGCGCAGTTATTCTACCGCTTTGTAAGTAGTAAAATAGTTAACCTGATCAAGACTACTATTATTGGTAGCTAAATTTCCCTTAAGTCACAATACGTTATTATCAACGCTGTAATTTATTCAGCGTTTGTACATATCGTTACACGCTGAAACCAACCACTCACGGAAGTCTGCCATTCCCAGGGATATAGTTATTTCAACGGCCCCGCAGTGGGGTTAAATGAAAAAACAAATTGAGGGTATGACAATGAAAAAAGTATTAGCTCTGGTTGTTGCCGCTGCTATGGGTCTGTCTTCTGCTGCCTTTGCTGCAGAGACTGCGACCACACCTGCTCCGACTGCGACGACCACCAAAGCAGCGCCTGCGAAAACCACACATCATAAAAAACAGCATAAAGCAGCACCTGCCCAGAAAGCGCAGGCGGCTAAAAAGCATCATAAAAATGCCAAAGCTGAACAGAAAGCTCCTGAACAAAAAGCGCAGGCAGCGAAGAAACACGCCAAGAAACACAGCCATCAGCAACCGGCAAAACCTGCTGCACAACCCGCAGCGTAAGTTATCAATAGTAATGCTGGCGCGCCCCCTCGCGCCTGAAAATTACGGTGCTAAGCGGATAACGTTTAGCACCGCCTTTAGCGGAGGGTAGTATGGTGGGCCGTTATCGCTTTGAGTTCATTCTTATCATCCTTATTTTATGCGCACTGATTGCCGCCCGTTTTTATCTTTCCTGATCGTAGTTATCTGATTTTACTCCCACTTTCATCCCGTCCCGTCTATAGTATTTATGAGGGTTTGCTTTTAATAAACATAATTACCCACCAGAGTGTGATATGCGTACAACCATTGCTGTAGTGTTGGGTGCAATTAGTTTGACGTCTGCTTTTGTGTTTGCAGATAAACCAGACGTTGCCAAATCGGCAAACGATGAGGTCAGCACCCTGTTTTTTGGTCATGATGATCGTGTGCCAGTGAATGACACGACCCAATCACCGTGGGATGCGGTTGGCCAACTGGAAACGGCCAGCGGCAATTTATGTACGGCGACGCTGATTGCACCCAATCTGGCATTAACGGCAGGACACTGTTTATTGACGCCGCCAAAGGGTAAAGCCGATAAAGCGGTAGCGCTGCGTTTCGTGTCAAATAAAGGTCTTTGGCGCTATGAGATCCACGACATAGAAGGCCGCGTTGATCCGACACTGGGAAAGCGGTTAAAAGCAGATGGGGATGGTTGGATTGTTCCTCCCGCAGCTGCACCATGGGACTTCGGCTTGATTGTGCTGCGTAATCCCCCTTCTGGCATTACACCATTGCCGTTATTTGAGGGAGATAAAGCCGCGCTTACCGCCGCATTAAAAGCGGCAGGTCGTAAAGTGACTCAGGCGGGATACCCTGAAGATCATCTCGATACGTTGTACAGTCATCAAAACTGTGAAGTGACTGGCTGGGCGCAAACGTCGGTGATGTCGCATCAGTGCGATACCTTGCCGGGTGACAGCGGTTCGCCTCTGATGTTGCATACCGATGACGGCTGGCAATTAATTGGGGTGCAAAGTTCGGCTCCTGCCGCGAAAGATCGCTGGCGCGCCGATAACCGGGCCATTTCTGTTACCGGTTTTCGCGACAGGCTGGATCAACTGTCGCAAAAATAATGTTCAAACGCTGCCCGACAGCGCGGGCAGCGTGTTCATCAGGCAAGTTTCACCATGATCATTCCAGCCAACAGCAAGACCAGGCCAATCCAGCCTTTACGATTTAACCGTTGACCAAACAAGATCCAACCTGCGGCTAACGTGGCGGCAATACCAAACCCGCCCCACAATGCATAAGCGACAGACAAGTCGATCCCTTTAACGGCCTGAGAAAGCGCACTAAAGGCAGCCAGCACCGCCGCCAGGGAGAGCAAGCCAAATATTTTGCGACGAAAGCCGTCAGAAAATTTCAAAAAGACGTTAGCAACGATTTCCAGCACGATTGCCAATGCCAGCCAGGCGGCGTGAACCCATTCAAACTGCGTCATGGTTCACCTCCAGTTCAGGTTTACGCGCTTTACGGGTACCTGATTTGATCAATACAATCCCGGCGACCAGGGTGGTTAACCCGGCAATTTTCATCAGCGATAAACTTTCGTCGAATAACAAAACACTAAACAAGGTAATAAATAAAATACCGATACCTTCCCACAGCGCATAAGCCACGCCTAAGGCGATCTTTTTAACGGCGAAAGAGAGAAATATATACGACAGAGAAATCATCACCAGCATTAAAATAAAGCCGCCATTTCCCTCACTGACGCTCGCCCATTTCATGGACAGCGTACCGGTAATTTCTGTAGCAATAGCCAGACCTAATAAAATCCAATAAATATACATTGTCCTTCTCCTGCAAGAGAATTATTTTAATTTTCGCTTAATTCAGCGAAACCAAAGTAAAGTGGTCAAGCCCCGCGCTTAGCGCAAGCTTTGGCAGAAGAAAGGACTAAAGCGCGTTGCGCCAGTGCTGCTCACCTACGAGCAAGATAGTGGATGAGGTACGAAGATGGGTAAATGTAGAAAATAACGTCCTGAACAAATTGTCCATAATATTACAATTATCCGCAGTGTTGCTTCTCGTCATCGCGGATGATAATTGTCCTCGGTAGTTGAACACGCCTGATTTGTATCATAGCTTAAGAATTAACTCAAAATATTTTCACTTCTTTACCTGAGCGGTTTGATTTTCGTTATGATGACGGAGCGAAAAAGACATTATTATTAGCAAAGGAAGAAAAAACGGGGACAAGCATGGCAAAGCCGATCATCACGCTCAATGGCCTAAAAATCGTCATTATGTTGGGAATGCTGGTCATTATTCTCTGCGGTATCCGTTTTGCCGCCGAGATCATCGTGCCGTTTATTCTCGCATTATTTATTGCTGTTATTCTTAACCCGCTGGTGCAACACATGGTCCGCTGGCGAGTGCCGCGTGTACTGGCGGTGTCGATTTTGATGACCATCATCGTGATGGCGATGGTGTTGCTGTTAGCTTATCTGGGTTCCGCGCTCAACGAGTTGACGCGGACGTTACCGCAATATCGCAACTCTATTATGACGCCGCTGCAAGCGATTGAACCGTTGTTGCAACGCGTAGGGATTGATGTCTCAGTTGACCAACTGGCGCATTACATTGATCCGAACGCGGCGATGACGTTGCTCACCAACTTATTGACGCAGTTATCTAATGCCATGTCATCAATATCTTTATTGCTGCTGACGGTGCTGTTTATGCTGCTCGAAGTGCCACAATTGCCCGGAAAATTTCAGCAAATGATGGCGCGTCCGGTTGAAGGGATGGCGGCGATTCAGCGTGCGATTGACAGTGTTTCTCATTATCTGGTGCTGAAAACAGCCATCAGCATCATCACCGGCCTGGTCGCCTGGGCGATGCTCGCCGCACTCGATGTTCGCTTCGCTTTTGTCTGGGGATTGCTGGCCTTTGCGCTTAATTACATCCCTAATATTGGTTCAGTTCTCGCGGCAATCCCCCCTATCGCTCAGGTACTGGTGTTTAATGGCTTCTACGAAGCGTTGCTGGTGCTGGCGGGATATCTGCTGATTAATCTGGTCTTCGGCAATATTCTGGAGCCACGCATCATGGGGCGTGGGCTGGGGCTTTCCACATTGGTGGTATTTTTGTCGTTGATTTTTTGGGGATGGTTGTTAGGACCGGTGGGTATGCTGCTTTCCGTGCCGTTGACAATTATTGTCAAAATTGCGCTTGAACAAACAGCGGGAGGTCAAAGCATCGCCGTTCTGTTAAGCGATCTCAATAAAGAGTGACGGCCTCCGCAGAGGCCGTCAGGGTTACAGAGCTTTCAGGATTGCATCCACGCTGGCTTTGGCGTCACCAAACAGCATGTGGGTGTTTTCCTTGAAGAACAGCGGGTTTTGCACACCAGCATAGCCAGTGTTCATCGAACGTTTAAAGACAATCACGTTCTGCGCTTTCCACACTTCCAGCACAGGCATACCAGCAATCGGACTCTTCGGATCATCCTGCGCCGCCGGGTTAACCGTATCGTTAGCACCAATCACCAGTACGGTATCGGTATCAGCAAAGTCATCGTTGATCTCGTCCATTTCCAGCACGATGTCATACGGTACTTTTGCTTCAGCCAGCAATACGTTCATATGTCCAGGCAAACGCCCCGCAACCGGGTGGATACCGAAACGCACGTTGATACCACGAGCGCGCAGTTTCTCGGTAATTTCAGCGACAGGATATTGCGCCTGCGCGACTGCCATGCCGTACCCCGGAGTAATGATCACTGAATGGGAGTTTTTCAGCAGTTCCGCTGTCTCTTCTGCGGTGATTTCGCGGTGCTCGCCCACTTCCTGATCATCGCCAGTAGAAGAGCCGTCGGTGCCGAAACCACCCGCAATAACGCTGATAAAAGAACGGTTCATCGCCTTACACATAATGTAAGAAAGGATAGCCCCCGAAGAACCGACCAGCGCACCGGTCACAATCAGCAGGTCGTTGCTGAGCATAAAGCCCGCAGCCGCAGCCGCCCAGCCGGAGTACGAGTTCAGCATCGACACCACCACTGGCATATCTGCACCACCGATGGAGGCGACTAAATGCCAGCCGAATACCAACGCAATGGCGGTCATTATCAGCAATGCCAGCACTTGCAGGCCGACGCTGTCCGTGCGAACAAATACAATCAGCAGCAGGAAGGAAACGACCAGAGCTGCCAGGTTCATTTTGTGACGGTTTGGCAGCATCAACGGTTTAGACGAAATTTTGCCACACAGTTTGCCGAACGCCACCACCGAACCCGTGAACGTTACCGCCCCGATGAAGATACCGAGGAACACTTCCGTTAGGTGAATATTGACCAGAATCGGTGCCATTCCCGCGTCATGATGCAGATAGCTGTTAAAGCCAACCAGCACTGCCGCCAGACCCACGAAGCTATGCAGGATCGCCACCAGTTCTGGCATTTCGGTCATTTCAACTTTCTTCGCCAGCCGGATACCAATTGCCCCACCAATGACCATCGCCAGCAAGATCCAGCCAACATTACCCGTATCCGGTCCAAAAATGGTTGCGATTAACGCAATCGCCATCCCGGCGATACCGAAGTTGTTACCCTGGCGAGACGTTTCATGTTTCGAAAGACCGGCCAGACTGAAGATAAACAGGATCGCGGCAACAATGTATGCAGCTGTAACTAATCCTCCAGACATATGTTACCCCTTAATTTTTGCGGAACATTTTCAGCATGCGCTGAGTCACGGTGAAGCCACCGAAAATATTAATGCTGGCTATAAGCACCGCGATAAAACTAAGGAAGCTAACCCAGCCGCCCTGGCCAATCTGCAACAGTGCTCCGACAACAATAATCCCTGAAATCGCGTTGGTGACCGACATCAACGGTGTATGCAGCGCGTGCGATACATTCCACACCACGTAATAACCGACAACACAGGCCAGCGCAAAAACGGTGAAGTGCCCAAGAAACTCTTTCGGCGCAACGCTTGCCAACCAGCCGAAAAGGATGATTGCCAGCGCCATCAACGCGTATTTACGCCACGGTGAGCAGGCACATTTTTCCTCAGTTTTCACTTCCGGTGCCGCTTTTTGTGCCGCCTGCGGCTGAGCTGATACCTGAATCGGCGGTGCCGGCCAGGTAATTTCGCCCGCACGGATCACGGTCACGCCGCGAATCACCACATCATCAAAATCAACAGTGATGTTGCCGTCTTTCTCTTTGCACAACAGTTTCAGCAGATTAACGAGGTTAGTGCCGTAAAGCTGTGAGGATTGCGTCGGCAGACGGCTCGGAAGATCGGTATAACCAATCACTTTGACACCATTTTCCGTAGTGAAGATTTCACCCGGCACGGTGTATTCACAGTTGCCGCCGTTTTGGGCTGCCAGGTCGACAATCACACTGCCCGCCTTCATGGAGTCAACCATTTCACGGGTAATTAGCTTCGGCGCTGGTTTGCCTGGAATAAGCGCGGTGGTGACAATGATATCGACCTCTTTTGCCTGGGCGGCAAAGAGTTCCATTTCCGCTTTGATGAACGCGTCCGACATCACTTTGGCATAGCCATCGCCGCTGCCCGCTTCCTCTTTAAAATCCAGCTCGAGGAATTCCGCGCCCATACTTTGAACTTGTTCTTTCACTTCCGGGCGGGTGTCGAATGCACGCACAATCGCGCCGAGACTGTTTGCTGCGCCAATGGCGGCCAGACCTGCAACACCCGCACCAATCACCATCACTTTTGCCGGTGGCACTTTCCCGGCCGCAGTAATTTGCCCGGTAAAGAAGCGCCCAAATTCATGTGCCGCTTCAACAATGGCGCGATAACCGGCGATGTTCGCCATCGAGCTTAGTGCGTCCAGCGATTGTGCGCGTGAGATACGCGGCACAGAGTCCATCGCCATCACGGTCACGTTACGTTCCGCAAGTTTTTGCATTAATTCAGGATTCTGCGCAGGCCAGATAAAACTCACCAGCGTTGTCCCAGGATTCAGTAACGCAATTTCATCATCTAACGGCGCATTGACCTTCAGAATGATCTCTGACTGCCAGACGCTATTCCCTTCTACAATTTCAGCGCCCGCTTGCACAAACGCTTTATCGTCAAAACTTGCCAGTTGACCCGCGCCGCTCTCTACCGCGACGGTAAAACCCAGTTTCAGCAGCTGTTCCACTGTTTTTGGCGTTGCTGCAACACGGGTTTCATTGGTTAACCGTTCTCTTGGTATGCCAATTCGCATGATATTCCCTTCCATCGGTTTTATTGATGATGGTTTGCCTGTGTCAGGAGCCACACAAGCCGCTCATGTACGAGCTAAATGTTACTCCGTTAAAATAAATTAGTAACAAACGCCCTATAACGTACTGAAAATTATGCCTGTGATCTAGCGCCAAAAATCAGTATTTCGGCGTGAACTCGCAAAATATTAACGATTCAGCCGTGATAGTGGGATAAACACCTTAGAACACCGGATAAAGACTGATAATTGTCTTCGACGGTCAGGTAAAACGAGACATCGCCCCGGTACGAATCACTACTTAACATTAAATTAACTTATACAATTCAGTTGCTTCAGTAGTATTGATGCTGATACGGCTGTTTTTTAAGCATAGACGGTCATTTGAGCAGGATTAAAATTGGCTTAAGGAATGTGATATGAAAAATGACGCAGACAGTTACACCGTTTAAATGCAATAATCAGCCACGTTTCTCGTTAATAACAATACCAGTACCTGGTTTGCGCAAGGCGAAGGATTATTTTTATGAAGCTTAAGAACACCCTCCTGGCGTCGGCACTGCTTTCTGCTACGGCATTCTCCGTTAACGCAGCAACAGAACTGACACCGGAGCAAGCGGCAGCGGTTAAACCTTTTGACCGTGTAGTGGTTACCGGTCGTTTTAATGCTATTGGCGAAGCGGTGAAAGCCGTTTCTCGTCGCGCAGATAAAGAAGGTGCCGCCTCTTTTTATGTTGTCGACACTTCTGATTTTGGTAACAGCGGTAACTGGCGTGTGGTCGCTGACCTCTATAAAGCCGATGCTGAAAAAGCAGAAGAAACAAGTAATCGCGTAATTAACGGTGTTGTCGAACTGCCGAAAGATCAGGCTGTTCTGATTGAACCGTTTGACACGGTCACCGTCCAGGGCTTTTATCGTAGCCAGCCAGAAGTCAATGATGCCATCACCAAAGCAGCAAAAGCGAAAGGTGCCTACTCTTTCTACATTGTTCGTCAAATCGATGCCAACCAGGGCGGCAACCAGCGTATTACTGCATTCATCTATAAAAAAGATGCTAAGAAACGTATCGTCCAGAGCCCGGATGTGATCCCGGCAGATTCCGAAGCAGGACGTGCAGCTCTGGCTGCCGGTGGCGAAGCCGCGAAGAAAGTTGAGATCCCGGGTGTTGCGACTACCGCATCACCAAGTTCTGAAGTCGGTCGCTTCTTTGAAACCCAGTCATCAAAAGGCGGGCGTTACACCGTCACGCTCCCGGATGGCACTAAAGTCGAAGAACTGAACAAAGCGACCGCAGCGATGATGGTCCCGTTCGACAGCATCAAATTCTCTGGCAACTACGGCAACATGACTGAAGTCTCCTATCAGGTTGCGAAACGTGCCGCGAAGAAAGGTGCTAAATATTACCACATCACCCGCCAGTGGCAGGAACGTGGTAATAACCTGACCGTCAGCGCAGATCTGTATAAATAACTATTCAGTTACTCCTATAAGGCGGCTTGATGCCGCCTTTCGCATTTTTAGTCACAAATTTCCCCGCGACCATTGCATGCAGACACATCTCTTCGTAAAATCCCGCGCTTCAGTGGCAAACTCCATTTTTATGCGTTTTGCCCTAATATTTATTCTTCTTATCACGTTTTAATCACTGGATATCGATGGAAAAGAAACTGGGACTGAGCGCACTCACCGCGCTGGTATTAAGCTCAATGCTGGGCGCGGGTGTTTTCAGTCTGCCGCAAAATATGGCAGCAGTTGCCAGCCCGGCAGCACTGCTCATCGGCTGGGGCATTACTGGCGCTGGCATTTTATTGCTGGCCTTTGCCATGCTGATCCTCACGCGCATTCGTCCCGAACTTGACGGCGGTATCTTTACCTATGCCCGCGAAGGGTTTGGCGAGCTAATCGGCTTTTGTTCCGCATGGGGATACTGGCTGTGCGCGGTCATCGCCAACGTCTCCTATCTGGTGATCGTTTTTTCCGCGTTAAGCTTTTTTACGGACACGCCGGAATTGCGCCTGTTTGGCGATGGTAATACCTGGCAATCGATCGTCGGTGCATCGGCTTTATTGTGGATTGTTCACTTTTTGATCCTGCGCGGGGTGCAAACCGCTGCCAGCATTAACCTGGTGGCAACACTGGCAAAACTGTTGCCGCTGGGTCTGTTTGTTGTGTTGGCGATGATGATGTTCAAACTGGATACCTTCAAGCTCGACTTCACCGGACTTGCACTTGGCGTACCCGTTTGGGAACAGGTGAAAAACACCATGCTGATCACCCTGTGGGTTTTCATTGGTGTGGAAGGTGCCGTGGTTGTTTCTGCGCGTGCGCGTAATAAGCGTGATGTTGGCAAAGCGACACTGCTGGCGGTTCTCTCCGCTCTGGGCGTTTATTTGCTGGTAACGCTGCTTTCGCTGGGCGTGGTGGCACGTCCTGAACTGGCTGAAATTCGTAACCCGTCAATGGCCGGTCTGATGGTGGAAATGATGGGACCGTGGGGCGAAATCATCATCGCTGCCGGTTTGATCGTTTCCGTTTGCGGCGCGTACTTAAGCTGGACCATCATGGCAGCAGAAGTTCCGTTCCTTGCCGCCACTCATAAAGCATTCCCGCGCATTTTTGCGCGCCAGAACGCACAAGCTGCGCCATCCGCTTCACTGTGGCTGACCAACATCTGCGTGCAAATTTGTCTGGTGCTCATCTGGCTGACCGGTTCCGATTACAACACATTGCTGACCATCGCCTCAGAAATGATTCTGGTGCCCTATTTCCTGGTCGGCGCGTTCTTGCTGAAAATCGCAACCCGTCCACTGCATAAAGCGGTAGGTGTCGGTGCCTGCATTTATGGCTTATGGTTATTGTACGCCTCTGGTCCAATGCACTTGCTGTTATCCGTTGTTCTGTATGCGCCGGGGCTGCTGGTTTTCCTGTATGCGCGTAAAACGCATACACATGATAATGTACTGAACCGTCAGGAAATGGTGCTGATTGGCATGCTGTTAATTGCCTCAGTTCCGGCGACCTGGATGCTGGTGGGATAACGTTCATCCCATCGTTGGATAGCAAAGGAGATAACGATGGGTAAAACCCAGCCCTTGCCAATATTAATTACTGGCGGAGGTCGTCGCATCGGCCTCGCACTCGCCTGGCATTTCATTAATCAAAAGCAACCGGTGATTGTCAGCTATCGGACGCACTATCCAGCCATTGATGGACTAATTAAGGCAGGTGCGCAGTGTATTCAGGCTGATTTTTCGACCAACGACGGTGTGATGGCGTTTGCCGATGAAGTACTAAAAAGTACCCATGGTCTGCGTGCTATTTTGCATAACGCCAGCGCGTGGATGGCGGAAAAACCGGGTGCGCCACTGTCCGACGTACTGGCTTGCATGATGCAGATCCACGTTAATACCCCATACCTGCTCAACCATGCGCTAGAAAGATTACTGCGTGGGCACGGACACGCCTCCAGCGATATCATTCACTTTACCGATTATGTGGTGGAGCGCGGTAGCGACAAACATATTGCCTATGCTGCAAGCAAAGCGGCACTGGATAATATGACTCGCTCGTTTGCCCGCAAGCTGGCACCGGAAGTGAAAGTGAATTCTATTGCGCCATCGCTGATCCTGTTTAATGAACATGATGATGCCGAATATCGACAACAGGCGCTGAATAAATCACTGATGAAAACCGCGCCTGGCGAGAAAGAAGTGATCGACCTGGTCGATTACTTACTTACCAGCTGCTTTGTCACCGGACGCAGTTTCCCTCTTGATGGCGGTCGTCATCTGCGTTAATGCAGCTTTATCCAGCATATAATCAACACCCATGCGCTTATCCCCCAACACGCAACAGAACCAACAAAAGCGGCGGGCAAGCGCATCATTCCGGTGAAATACCACAGCGACGCCAGGTAAACAAAATAGGGAATAATCGACCACATGCTAAAAATGATGGTTGCGCGTAAGGCTTCAATGCCGCGTTCGCTGGCAACAATATAATGCGCGATGAGCGCAAAGGTCGGGAAAAGTGGGATCAGCCCGGCGATATAATAATTTTTCGTTTTTGCTAAAACACCAATCAACAGCACTACCAGCGCACCGAGCGCGGCTTTGATTACCAGCCCCATCTTTTTACCTTAACACTTCCATAACAAGTCATCAGTAGAATACCTGATGAAAACTTGTTTAGAAACGATTGATAGTAAGTAAAAACAGCGCGGTGTATTGTGACGTTTTTATATCTACCGTGAATAATATGAACACTATCGTATTTGTGGAAGATGATGCGGAAGTCGGTTCACTGATTGCCGCGTACCTGGCAAAACATGATATGCAGGTTACCGTAGAGCCGCGCGGCGACCAGGCCGAAGAAACTATTCTGCGAGAAAATCCGGATTTGGTGTTACTCGACATCATGCTACCAGGCAAGGACGGCATGACCATTTGTCGTGATTTACGCGCAAAGTGGTCCGGACCAATTGTTCTTCTAACCTCTCTCGATAGCGATATGAACCACATCCTGGCACTGGAAATGGGAGCCTGCGACTATATTCTCAAAACGACGCCCCCTGCTGTTTTGTTAGCGCGTTTACGTTTGCATTTGCGTCAGAATGAGCAAGCCACACTGAGCAAAGGTCTTCAGGAAACGTCTCTGACTCCCTACAAAGCCCTGCATTTCGGCACGTTGACCATCGATCCTATCAACCGCGTAGTCACCCTGGCTAACACTGAAATCTCGCTCTCGACAGCTGATTTCGAATTATTGTGGGAATTAGCTACCCATGCTGGGCAAATCATGGACCGCGATGCATTGCTGAAAAATTTACGTGGCGTCAGTTATGACGGACTGGATCGTAGCGTGGACGTGGCTATTTCGCGGTTAAGAAAAAAACTGCTCGATAACGCCGCAGAACCTTATCGCATTAAAACTGTGCGTAACAAAGGCTATCTTTTTGCGCCTCATGCATGGGAATAAGCGATGAAAAAACTGTTTATCCAGTTTTACCTGTTATTGTTTGTCTGCTTCCTTGTGATGTCTCTGCTGGTTGGGCTGGTGTACAAATTTACCGCCGAACGCGCGGGCAAACAGTCGCTGGATGATTTGATGAACAGTTCGCTGTATCTGATGCGCAGCGAATTGCGTGAGATCCCCCCACACGACTGGGGTAAGACGCTGAAAGAGATGGATTTAAATCTCTCTTTCGATCTGCGTGTCGAGCCACTGAGTAAATACCATCTTGATGATATTTCCATGCACCGACTGCGTGGCGGCGAAATTGTCGCCCTGGACGATCAGTACACGTTTTTGCAACGCATCCCGCGCAGCCACTACGTGCTGGCAGTTGGTCCTGTTCCTTATCTTTATTACCTCCATCAGATGCGATTACTGGATATCGCCCTGATCGCTTTTATTGCCATTTCCCTCGCCTTTCCGGTGTTTATCTGGATGCGTCCGCACTGGCAGGATATGTTAAAACTGGAAGCAGCGGCGCAACGATTTGGCGATGGGCATCTCAATGAGCGTATCCACTTTGATGAGGGTTCAAGCTTTGAACGACTTGGTGTCGCATTTAACCAGATGGCGGACAATATCAACGCCTTGATTGCCAGCAAAAAACAGCTTATTGACGGTATCGCTCATGAACTGCGAACACCGTTAGTGCGCCTGCGTTATCGACTGGAGATGAGCGATAACCTGAGCGCCGCCGAATCCCAGGCGTTGAATCGCGATATCAGTCAACTTGAAGCTTTAATTGAAGAGCTGCTGACTTATGCCCGACTCGATCGCCCACAAAATGAGCTTCATCTTAGCGAACCAGACCTGCCGTTGTGGCTGTCAACGCATCTGGCAGATATTCAGGCAGTAACGCCCGATAAAACGGTACGGATAAAAACGCTCGCGCAAGGCCATTATGCGGCGTTGGATATGCGCTTAATGGAGCGCGTGCTGGATAATTTGCTCAATAACGCCCTGCGCTACTGTCACTCAACGGTTGAAACCAGCCTGCTACTGTCGGGGAATAGAGCGACATTAATTGTTGAGGATGATGGCCCAGGGATTGCCCCAGAAAACCGCGAACATATCTTTGAACCTTTTGTTCGACTCGATCCCAGCCGGGATCGCTCAACCGGCGGCTGCGGGCTGGGGCTGGCAATTGTCCACTCTATAGCACTGGCAATGGGCGGTACGGTTAATTGTGACACCAGCGAACTGGGTGGTGCCCGCTTCTCGTTTAGCTGGCCGTTATGGCATAACATCCCGCAATTTACCTCTGCCTGACACTATGCGCACGGTGGTCAGGCTGTCGATACTGTGCTATAAAATAAAGTATGTTGTAACTAAAGTGGTTAATATTATGGCGCGTTACGATCTCGTAGACCGACTCAACACTACCTTTCGCCAGATGGAACAAGAACTGGCTGCATTTGCCGCTGAGCTAGAACAGCACAAATTGCTGGTTGCCCGCGTGTTCTCTTTGCCGGAGGTAAAAAAAGAGGATGAGCATAATCCGCTTAATCGTATTGAGGTAAAGCAACATCTCGGCAACGACGCGCAGTCGCTGGCGTTACGTCATTTCCGCCATTTATTTATTCAACAACAGTCCGAAAATCGCAGCAGCAAGGCCGCTGTTCGTCTACCTGGCGTGTTGTGTTACCAGGTCGATAACCTTTCGCAAGCAGCGTTGGTCAGTCATATTCAGCGCATCAATCAACTCAAGACTACGTTCGAGCATATCGTCACGGTTGAGTCAGAACTCCCCACAGCGGCGCGTTTTGAATGGGTGCATCGTCATTTGCCGGGGCTGATCACCCTTAATGCTTACCGAACGCTCACTGTTCTGCACGACCCCGCCACTTTACGTTTTGGCTGGGCCAATAAACATATCATTAAGAATTTGCATCGTGATGAAGTCCTTGCACAGCTGGAAAAAAGCCTGAAATCACCGCGCAGTGTCGCACCGTGGACGCGCGAGGAGTGGCAAAGAAAACTGGAGAGAGAGTATCAGGATATTGCTACCCTGCCACAGGACGCGAAGTTAAAAATCAAACGTCCGGTGAAGGTGCAGCCGATTGCCCGCGTCTGGTACAAGGGAGATCAAAAACAAGTACAATACGCTTGCCCTACACCGCTTATTGCGCTGATTAATCGGGATAATGGCGCGAGCGTGCCCGACGTTGGGGAGTTATTAAATTACGATGCCGACAATGTGCAACACCGTTATAAACCACAGGCGCAGCCGCTTCGTTTGATCATTCCCCGGCTGCACCTGTACGTTGCAGATTAACGCCCTGCTTTCATACTGCCGACCATCTGTTCTGGCCGTACCCAGCTGTCAAACTCGGCTTCGCTAAGATACCCCAGCGCAAGGGCCGCAGCTTTTAAGGTCAGCCCTTCTTTATGCGCTTTTTTGGCGATCTCGGCGGCTTTGTCATAACCAATGTGGGTGTTAAGCGCAGTCACCAGCATCAGCGATTCATTGAGTAATTGATTGATTCGCTCACGATTCGGTTCAATACCCACTGCGCAGTGTTTGTTAAAACTTTCCATGCCATCTGCCAGCAAGCGCACCGATTGCAGGAAATTGTGGATCACCATTGGACGGAAGACGTTCAGTTCAAAGTTACCGGAAGCGCCCCCCATGTTGATCGCCACGTCGTTCCCCATCACCTGACAGCAGAGCATGGTTAATGCCTCACACTGTGTTGGGTTCACTTTCCCCGGCATGATTGAGCTGCCCGGCTCATTTTCCGGGATTGAGATTTCACCAATTCCGCAGCGCGGGCCTGAGGCCAGCCAGCGGACATCATTGGCAATTTTCATCAGTGACGCAGCCAACCCTTTCAACGCGCCGTGCGCCTGAACCAGGGCATCACAGGTCGCCAGCGCTTCAAATTTGTTCGGCGCGGTAACAAACGGTGCACAGGTAATGACTGCCAGTTCATCTGCTACGCGACGCGCATACTCCGGATGGGTATTTAGTCCAGTACCCACCGCTGTACCGCCCAGAGCCAGTTCCGCTACGTGAGGCAGGCTGTATTCAATATGTTTGAGATTATGCTCCAGCATCGCTACCCAGCCGGAAATCTCCTGCCCCAGTGTTAGCGGCGTGGCATCCTGCAAGTGGGTTCGACCGATTTTGACGATATCGGCAAATGCGCGCGATTTTTCACTCAGCGTCTGGGTCAGGGTTTTAAGTTGTGGAATGAGTTGCTTGCGCAGCGCCAGCAGCGCCGCAACGTGCATCGCCGTCGGAAAGACATCATTGGAACTTTGGCTTTTGTTCACGTCGTCGTTAGGATGAACTTTACGCTCCATCCCGCGCACGCCGCCAAGTAATTCACTGGCCCGGTTAGCCAGCACTTCGTTCATGTTCATATTACTTTGCGTGCCGGAGCCGGTCTGCCAGATAGCCAATGGGAATTCGTCGTCATGCTGTCCTGCCAGTACTTCATCCGCCGCCTGCCGAATGGCGCTCGCTTTCTCTTCAGACAACAAGCCTAAATCTTCATTAACTTTTGCCGCTGCGCGCTTGGTTAGCGCCAGCGCATGAATCAGTGAGGTGGGCATTTTCTCCGTCGAAATGCGGAAATGCTCCAGCGAGCGTTGAGTTTGTGCGCCCCACAGCTTATCTGCCGGGACATCAATCGCCCCCATCGAATCTTTTTCGCTGCGTACTGTATTCATGGCCTGCTCCTCACCTGATTAATTTTTTCTTTCTGTTTTGCTTTCGTTAAGCAACTTTTAGCTCACTCATTATTTACTATTTGATAACAAATGTTTGGTCTTTCGTGCCATGTAAAAAAACCGCCCCGAAGGGCGGCTCTGTTTATTTCACACAGCGGGTGCACTGTGTGAGTTGTATCTGCTGGAAGAAGTCATTTCCTTTATCATCCACAAGGATAAATGCCGGGAAATCTTCCACTTCAATTTTCCAGATGGCTTCCATTCCCAGTTCCGGATATTCAACACATTCCAGGCTCTTAATACTACCCTGCGCCAATACAGCGGCCGGACCACCGATACTGCCAAGGTAGAAGCCGCCGTGTTTTTTACAGGCATCCGTCACCTGCTGGCTGCGGTTGCCTTTCGCCAGCATGATCATACTTCCGCCCTGCGCTTGCAGTTGATCGACATAAGAATCCATCCGGCCGGCGGTCGTTGGGCCAAGAGAACCGGAAGCATAACCTTCCGGCGTTTTGGCCGGACCCGCGTAGTAAATCGGATGATCTTTAATGTACTGCGGCAGCCCTTCACCGTTATCCATCCGCTCTTTCAGTTTGGCGTGAGCAATATCACGACCAACGATAATCGTGCCGTTAAGCGATAAGCGTGTAGAAACGGGATACTGCGACAACTGTGAGAGGATCTCTTTCATCGGACGGTTAAGGTCAACGCGCACCGCTTCGCCTTCTCCCGCTTTGCGCAGCTCTTCCGGGATATATTTGCCTGGATTATGTTCCAGTTTTTCGATCCAAATCCCCTGACGGTTGATCTTCGCTTTGATATTACGGTCAGCAGAGCAGGAGACGCCCATACCGACCGGGCAGGATGCGCCGTGACGTGGCAGGCGAATCACGCGGATGTCGTGAGCGAAGTATTTACCGCCAAACTGCGCACCCAGACCAAGATTTTGCGCTTCGATCAGCAATTCTTTTTCCAGTTCCACATCGCGGAACGCCTGTCCGTGCTCATTCCCTTCCGTTGGCAGTTCATCATAGTATTTAGCGGAAGCCAGTTTCACCGTTTTAAGGTTCGTTTCTGCAGAAGTTCCACCAATAACGAACGCAATATGATACGGAGGACAGGCCGCCGTACCCAGCGTGCGCATCTTCTCAACCAGGTAATTTTTCAGTTTCCCCGGCGTTAGTAACGCTTTGGTTTCCTGATAGAGATACGTCTTGTTTGCCGAACCGCCACCTTTGGCGATACAGAGGAATTTGTACTCGTCGCCATCAACGGCATAAAGATCGATCTGCGCTGGTAGATTGGTGCCAGTATTCACCTCTTTATACATATCCAGCGGCGCGTTTTGCGAGTAGCGCAGATTATCTTCGATATAAGTGTTATAGACACCGCGTGCCAGCGCCGCTTCATCACCGCCACCGGTCCATACACGCTGCCCTTTTTTACCAACAATAATCGCGGTGCCGGTATCCTGACAGGTTGGCAGAACGCCTTTCGCCGCGATGTCGGAGTTGCGCAGGAATTGCAGCGCCACATATTTATCATTTTCGCTGGCTTCTGGGTCACGCAGAATGTCGGCCACCTGTTGTTGGTGAGCCGGACGCAGCATAAATGACGCATCATGAAACGCCTGACGCGCCAACAAAGTTAACGCTTCGGGTGCGACTTTCAAAATCTCCTGCCCTTCAAATTCAGATACGCTAACGTGTTCGCTGGTTAGCAGGTAATACTCAGTATCATCTTTTTTGAGTGGAAAAGGAGCCTGATAATGAAAGGGTTTGTTTGACATTGTTCTCTCACTTACTGCCTGGTTTGGTTATGCTCTGGGCGGGTGTTCCGTTGCCCTGTTAAAAGCGAGTAACAATATCCTACACACTTTTTTAACAAAAACTGAGACTAGTACGACTTTTTGCGGCTCCAGGTTACTTCCCGTAGGATTCTTGCTTTAATAGCGGGATTAATTTCCACATTAAAACAGGGATTGATCATGCAAAAACTCATTAACTCAGTGCAAAACTATGCCTGGGGCAGCAAAACGGCGTTGACTGAACTTTATGGTATGGAAAATCCGTCCAGCCAGCCGATGGCCGAGCTGTGGATGGGCGCACATCCAAAAAGCAGTTCACGAGTGCAGAATGCCGCCGGAGATATCGTTTCACTGCGTGATGTGATTGAGAGTAATAAATCGACTCTGCTCGGAGAGGCCGTTGCCAAACGCTTTGGCGAACTGCCTTTCCTGTTCAAAGTATTATGCGCAGCACAGCCGCTCTCCATTCAGGTTCATCCAAACAAACGCAATTCTGAAATCGGTTTTGCCAAAGAAAATGCCGCAGGTATTCCGATGGATGCCGCCGAGCGTAACTATAAAGATCCTAACCACAAGCCGGAGCTGGTTTTTGCGCTGACGCCTTTCCTTGCGATGAACGCGTTTCGTGAATTTTCCGAGATTGTCTCCCTACTCCAGCCGGTCGCCGGTGCACATCCGGCGATTGCTCACTTTTTACAACAGCCTGATGCCGAACGTTTAAGCGAACTGTTCGCCAGCCTGCTGAATATGCAGGGGGAAGAAAAATCCCGCGCGCTGGCGATTTTAAAATCGGCGCTCGACAGTCAGCAGGGTGAACCGTGGCAAACGATTCGTTTAATTTCTGAATTTTACCCGGATGACAGCGGTCTGTTCTCCCCGCTGTTGCTGAATGTGGTGAAATTGAATCCTGGCGAAGCGATGTTCCTGTTCGCTGAAACGCCGCACGCTTACCTGCAAGGCGTGGCGCTGGAAGTGATGGCGAACTCCGATAATGTGCTGCGTGCGGGTCTGACGCCTAAATATATTGATATTCCGGAACTGGTTGCCAATGTGAAGTTCGAAGCCAAACCGGCTAACCAGTTGTTGACCCAGCCGGTGAAACAAGATGCAGAACTGGACTTCCCGATTCCTGTGGATGATTTTGCCTTCTCGCTGCATGACCTTAGTGATAAAGAAACCACCATTAGCCAGCAGAGTGCCGCCATTTTGTTCTGCGTCGAAGGCGATGCAACGCTGTGTAAAGGTTCTCAGCAGTTACAGCTTAAACCGGGTGAATCAGCGTTTATTGCCGCCAACGAATCACCGGTGACTGTCAAAGGCCACGGTCGTTTAGCGCGTGTTTACAACAAGCTGTAAGAGCTTACTGAAAAAATTAACATCTCTTGCTAAGCTTATTAAAGGCTTATAACACCTTCAGGCGGCCAGTCCGCCTGATTTCATTTTATGGATAATCATTATGAATAAATCGCTGGTAGCGGTAGGCGTCATTGTTGCGCTAGGCGTAGTCTGGACAGGCGGCGCATGGTATACAGGCAAGAAGATTGAAACCCATCTCGAAGACATGGTCGCGCAGGCGAACGCGCAACTCAAACTGACCGCTCCTGAATCCAACCTGGAAGTGAGTTATCAAAACTATCATCGCGGCGTATTCAGCAGTCAGCTGCAACTGTTGGTGAAACCCATTGCCGGGAAAGAAAATCCGTGGATTAAAAGCGGTCAGAGCGTCATCTTCAACGAATCGGTTGATCATGGTCCCTTCCCCCTTGCCCAGCTAAAAAAACTGAACCTGATCCCGTCGATGGCATCAATTCAAACCACGCTGGTTAATAACGAAGTTAGCAAGCCACTGTTTGATATGGCAAAAGGTGAAACGCCTTTTGAGATTAACTCCCGCATTGGTTACAGCGGAGATTCCAGTTCCGATATTTCGCTCAAGCCACTGAATTACGAGCAAAAGGATGAAAAAGTCGCCTTTAGCGGCGGCGAGTTCCAGTTAAATGCAGACAGAGACGGCAAAGCTATCTCCCTTTCCGGGGAGGCGCAAAGTGGTCGGATAGACGCAGTTAACGAATACAACCAGAAAGTGCAGTTGACCTTTAATAATCTGAAAACCGACGGTTCCAGCACGCTGGCAAGTTTTGGTGAGCGCGTAGGAAACCAAAAACTGTCACTGGAAAAAATGACCATTTCAGTGGAAGGCAAAGAACTGGCACTGCTGGAAGGCATGGAGATCAGCGGTAAATCGGATCTGGTCAATGACGGTAAAACGATCAATAGCCAACTGGATTACTCGCTAAACAGCCTGAAGGTACAGAATCAGGATCTGGGCAGTGGCAAGCTGACTCTAAAAGTCGGCCAAATTGATGGTGAAGCCTGGCATCAGTTTAGCCAGCAATATAACGCGCAAACTCAGGCGCTGCTGGCACAGCCAGAAATTGCCAACAATCCCGAACTTTATCAGGAGAAAGTGACGGAAGCCTTCTTTAGCGCCCTGCCGCTGATGTTGAAAGGCGATCCGGTGATTACTATCGCGCCGCTAAGCTGGAAAAACAGTCAGGGTGAAAGTGCGCTGAATCTGTCGCTGTTCCTGAAAGATCCGGCAACGACTAAAGAAGCGCCGCAAACGCTGGCGCAGGAAGTAGACCGCTCGGTTAAATCTCTGGATGCGAAACTGACCATTCCGGTGGATATGGCAACTGAGTTTATGACTCAGGTAGCGAAGCTGGAAGGTTATCAGGAAGATCAAGCGAAAAAACTGGCGAAACAGCAAGTTGAAGGTGCGTCAGCAATGGGGCAGATGTTCCGTCTGACCACCTTGCAGGACAATACCATCACCACCAGCCTGCAATATGCTAACGGTCAGATCACGTTAAACGGGCAGAAAATGCCACTGGAAGATTTCGTGGGGATGTTTGCGATGCCGGCATTAAACGTTCCGGCTGTACCCGCTATTCCGCAGCAGTAATTCACACCCAAAATGCCGGAGATTTTTCTCTCCGGCGTTTTTTCTTACTTCAGCATAAAGTCATACTGAATACTCATTTTCACATCCCAGTAATTCAGGTGATCGCCCAGTGTACTGCCATCGCGCTTTTCCCGCCCTTTATCGGCAGCAAGAAAGAAATTCATCCCTTGTAACGGCCCTTCGCTGACCCGATAGTTCATACCACCTAAGATACCCGCGCCTTCAATCCGCACATCTCGTTTACTGGATTCATAGCCGCGAGTCACAATCGGTGCAAATGTCAGTGTAAATTGCGGAGTTAAACGATAGTTGACGCCCAATTGCCAGGACTGCATTCCTTCACGGTTACGATCAAGACTTAATGAAAAGGGATAGCCAATGTCGGTATCCACCACGGCACCATTCATTGCATGGCGCAAATAACCACCACTGCCAAATACGCTTCCCCACGGCGCATTCCAGGTCAATTGTCCACTAACCAACGCCGTTTCATTGGGCTGGCTGGTATTACGACTTAAACCTTCGAGTTGCGCGTAAAAGCCGAGCAACTCCCCTTTCAACGTATAATTCGGGTCGAGCGATATGCTTTTCTCGAGAATACTTTGTATCTGATTGGAAACATCTTTCTGTACCGATGCCCCCAGAGAATAGCGACTGGTATCATCATGCCAACTGGCGGCTAAAAAAGAACGTGCGCGATGTTTATCGTATTTTCCCGTCTGGCTGTTATACACCCCTTCATCACGAATACCGGTTGTTGAATCGGTCCATAAAAATACTCGTGAACGCCACATTCCCCACAGATCAATATTTGGCGTTAAAGCCCAATAACCTAATGCTCCTTCAGAAACTGTCGGTAATGTACGTTGCGAACTGCCAGCCATTAACGGAATACGATAAGGTAAGCTACCATAACTATAATCCGTCCCGAAGCGACCTAATTTAAGCAGGCTATTTTCACTGGGTTTTATTTTTACTGCCCCCAGGGCAAAGCCAAAACTTTTATCACCATCAAGATACCACCGGGTACTCATATCAGCACGAGCACCTAATTTATAAACATAATACGCTCCGCCTTCAACGCCAATAATATTGGAATAATAACCACTATTGAAATCGAGCAATCCTCCCTGTACCCATGCGTAAATATCTCTTCCCGCGCCAGCACTGGGCTTATCAGCCCTGCGCAATTCGTTTTTCAGTCTGATGCGTAGTCCCGCTTCATCGTCAGCCAGTTGCGCCGCGTAAGCAGAGGTAAGGCCAGAGGCAGCCGTCAGGCAAATAACGGCCATGGCCACTATTTTTCTCATAGTTGCACCTTTGATGTTCTGATTATTTTTATTGAATATTAATTAGTGATATCGCGGATTAATTGCTGCTGCATTTTTTTACGATTATCAATTTCAACCACGATTTCTTTGAATTTTTTATCCGTGAGCGGATAAAACCAGATAATGACGAATGCCAGCAGCATAAATCCGCAAGGTACTAAGGCAATTGATGTGCGGATGCCCATAATAACTTCCGGCGTTTGCACCTGATTGGCAATATATCCGCTTAATCCCAAAATAAAGGCAGGAATTGAACCTCCGATTGCCTGACCGCATTTACGGGTAAATGAGAATAGTGAATAGGTGAGCACTTCTATTCGCACGCCGGTCAGGTATTCACCGTATTCTACAGTATCAGCTTCCAGTGCCCACATCACGGTCATGGTAACGCCCTGACCAATTGAAGCGATGGCCAACGCAACCAACGCCACCGGCAGTGACCAGACCGAAACCCAAAAGAACAGCAGATAACCGCAGGTTCCCAGCAAAGCGCCAATCAGGAAGGTATTCTTTTTACCGATCCTCGCGACCATCCCCGGCACCAGCGGTGCCGATGCCACAGTACCGACCAGGTTTTGCACCAGTACCAGCACAGTAAACAGCCCGGTATCATTTAACACATAGCGCACGTAGAACAACGACGAGGCGCTAACCGCGAAGGTCGAAATCAGCACACACAGCGCACCGATGCACAACATAAACAGCGGGCGATTCCGTTTCAGGGTTTGCAGACTGATCTTCAATGACGGCTGCGCCACGATACGTACCACATTCTCACGTGTCGATTTGAAGCAGATGAAGTAAAGCACCATTCCGGCAATCGCCAGCACAATCGTCCAGAAATGGTATACCGACACCATCTCTTCCGGACTGGAGTTCTTAATGCTCGGTCCTATCAGAAATGCCAGACAGACAAAGGTCAATGAAGCGGCAATCCCGCGAGCCGCGCCCAGACGGGCGCGGGATTGTGGTTGTTGGGTCATTGCGGTAGCAAGTGAACCATAAGGAATATTCACCAGGCTGTAGCAAAGCCCGAGGCCCATGTAGGTCAAATATGCATACACAACTTTGCTGCTATGGCTCCAGTCGGTCGGCACCCAGAATACCAGCACACTGAAGATCATTAACGGCGCAGTACCGAAGAGTAAAAACGGGCGGAATTTTCCCCAGCGGGTATTCACACTGTCCACCACTCGTCCGGCAAAGACGTCGGCGAAGGCATCGAATACCCGCACCAGTAACAGCATGGTGCCCGCCGCAGCGGCACCGACGCCAGCGACGTCGGTGTAGTAACTCAACAGGAAGAGCGCCCCCATTGCGAAGGCGAAGTTATTGGCGACGTCACCGAGGCTGTAGCCGACGATGGTGCGCCAGGAGAGTTGTTGATTCATTGTTTGCCTCCCTGCTGCGGTTTTTCACCGAAGTTCATGCCAGTCCAGCGTTTTTGCAGCAGAAAAGCCGCCGACTTCGGTTTGCGGTCGCGGGTGAAGATCCCTTTCTTGTTACCGCCAACGCGCAATATGCCTTGTGAGGTCGCAAAATCTGCGAAATTCCATACCTGTTCACCGACGACGGCGCTGACGCGATCAAAGACGCGGTGATACATATCCAGCCATGCACACTGATACTCTTCACTCCACATGTCGGTGTACATTGAGTGCAGCCCGGCTAACGTATCCACGCCGTATTCGGTGATGATAATCGGCTGATGCAGTTTCTCCTGCCAGGCCAGAAGTTCTTTTTCCAGTACCTTCTCTGCCGTTTCCAAATCGCCGCTTTGGACATACCAACCGTAATAACGGTTCAGGCACAGCACATCAAAGAGATCGCTGATGGTATCGGTGTGAGCGTCGCAGAACATTACATTGACGCAGGTGATCGGACGCGTCGGGTCGAGTTTACGCGTTGCTTCCGCCAGTGGCGCGAAATATTCTCGTGCACCTTGCGGACGGGTATCCGGTTCGTTGGCAATACTCCACATCACCACGCTTGGGTGGTTTTTGTCACGCGCAATCAGCTCTTTAATCGCCTGTAAGTGCGCCTGCTGAGTTTCCCCGTTGACTGCCTCTTCGCTGTACAGTTCTTTCGGCTTGTTGCCCGCTTCGAAACCAATGCCTAAAGAGAGGTTAAAGCCTACAGCTGCAGTTTCATCAATCACCACGATGCCATGTTCATCTGCCCAGTCGAGCATCTCTTCAGCGTAAGGGTAATGCGAGGTACGGTAGGAGTTGGCCCCAATCCAGTCCATTAATGCGTGATCGTGCACCATCAGCACGTTATCGAATCCTTTGCCACGCAAATCCGCATCTTCATGACGACCAAAGCCAGTAAAATAGAACGGTTTGTGGTTAATCAGGAATTGCTCGCCCTTCACTGCCACTGACCGGATGCCGACGCGCAGCGGGTAGATATCACACTCTGTCTGGCTTTTGGCTGTGACGCACAGTTCATAGAGATAACCTTCACCCGGTTGCCAGAGGTGCGGATTCACCACTTGCAAAGTCCCGCTGGTGCCTTGTCCAGTTGCAACCACCTGTTGATCCGCATCACGCAGTTCAACGCTGACATCACCATTGGCCACCACCTGCCAGTCAACAGACGCGTGGTTACAGTCTTGCGCGACATGCGTCACCACGGTGATATCGTCCACCCAGGTGTTCGGCGTGGTGTAGAGCATTACGCTGCGATGGATCCCGGCATAGTTAAAGAAATCATGGAAGTAAGACTGCTTTTTCTTGCCGTTTTCATCGGTAATCACCATTCCCGGCGGGATAGTCTGCCAGTTCAGTTCATTGTTCACACAAACGGTGATACGTACACTTTTCCCGGCAATAACATACGGCGTGACATCGGCTTCAAATGGCGTATAGCCGCCCTGATGCTCCATCACTTCCTGATTATTTACCCACACTTTGCCGTAATGAGTGACCGCATCGAAACGCAGCACGATACGCTGGCCCGCCCAACCTTTCGGTATAAAGACTTCGCGCTGATACCAGACGTTGCCCACATAATTACGAATATCTGCATCGGCGAACTGATCGTTAAAACTGCCCGGCACAGCAATTGCCCGGCTTTCTTGTAACGCGCTTTCCCACCAACGCTGATCAATTCCACAGTTTTCGCGATCCAGACTGAATGCCCACAGGCCGTCGAGTTTTTTGATTTCACGGGTTGGGGTTTCTACAGGACGTAACATAAGGGACTCCTCATTAAGATAAAAATACTGGTCAACCTTTAATCTGATTAGTTAACCAATTCTGTGTTGCACACAGTTATCTGTGAGAAACCCATGGAAGAGAAATGGAAATAAAAAGAACTGACACCGCGATCAAAAAACCAAAAACTGCAATACCCACAGCGTGATATAGATCGCATTAATCTTTAAAACGGCGTTGACATAAGACACAAAATAAGCAACCGAACGTTCGTTCGAGCGTATTGGGAACGATAAACTCTCATGACATATGGCTACAGTGAATATTTTGGGGGGAATTCTCCGAACCCGGGAAGGATGATTTTTGCACAGAGAAATTACGATATGAAACGCGGGCTCAGTTGTCACCAGCCCGCGGAAAGAGAGAGAGGATCAGGATGCGGTTAAGATACCGCCAATCATCGCGCGTAATCCCTGAGCAAACGACGCTTCACGCGCCAGATCTTCCGCTTCGATATCGGCCAGTACACCGTAGGTCAGATCCAGCAGTAAACGTGAAGTCATTGCCGTGTTGATGTCTGGGCTTATTTCGCCTTTTTGCTGGGCATCACGCATCCGCTGGGCAACAAATTCCGTGATCGTCATATGTTTATTTTTAAGCATGGCGGCGACCTGTGGGTTACGCATCCCTTCCGCCATAATTTCGACCACCAGCGCCCGTTGTCCAAAGGCTTCATGGGTGAGAGAGACAATAGACTCGACCATATAGTCAACGAAATGAATCCCTTCAATCGGTTCCCGGAAACGGGCCAGCGCCCTCTCCTGGTCCTGTAAGATAATCGCCTGAATCAGGGCTTCTTTGGAGATGAAATGGTGATAGAGCGTCCCGGGACTAATGGCGCAAGATTTACAGATGGCTTTCATCGAGGCACTGTGAAATCCATTTTCTGAAAAAATCTCTCTGGCAGCATTGAGGATCCGGGTCCGTGTCGGTTGTGCTTCAGTCTGCATGTTATCCATCATAAAACCATTATAGTTAGCGTGAATAACTAGTTTACCGCGTTGTCAGGTGAGCGCCTATCATTGCTGTTGAATAGTGCGAAGGCACACTCTATTCGTATACTTTTTACTCGGAAATTGGTTAACCAATAGCCGTGATTTGGCTGCCAGTTATTTAGCTGAGACGTTGATGAGTTTATCCCGGTAAACAACACGCACGGTTGTTTACCGGTCCGTTAGTGTATTAATTGAGCTCCTGTACCCCACCACCGGAGACGGTGAGAATTTGTCCGCTTACCCAGCTGGCTGCAGGCGAGCAAAGGAACAGCGCCGCGTTAGCAATATCTTGCGGTTGGCCCAGACGTCTAATCGGTGTGTGCTGTAACATTTTTTGTTCAATTTCAGGTGTAATAACGGATTTCAGGGCATCGGTTAATATTGCCCCCGGCGCAATGCCATTCACCCGAATATTTTTTTCACCCAGGTCAAACGCCATGTTTCTGACCAGATGACTGGCCGCAGCTTTAGATGATGCATAGGAGGTCATGTTTATATTTTTATTTTCTGCCGCCATAGAAGTAATGGTCAGAATAACGCCACCGCCATTTTTTTCCATTTCTGGCGCAACAAGTTGTGACAGATGGAAAAAAGAAAATACATTCAGTTCATAAGCGCGGCGAAAATCTGCCATTGGCATATCAAACGGTTTAGGACCACCGCCACCGGCGTTGTTAACCAGGATATCAACTTTACCCAGCTTACTGACGGCAAAGTCTGCCAGTGCAGAGAGTTCCTGTTCGGAAGTAATATCACAACAGCAGGCAAATGCCTGACCACCCAGTTGTTGAATTTCATCTACAACATGGTTAGCTGCGTCGGCGTTAATATCACTGACCACCACAGATGCGCCAGCTGTCGCGAATGTAATGGCAATTTCTTTACCAATACCTGCACCGGCACCTGTGATGATGGCACATTTTCCGTCGAGTCTCAGGTTGTCAGAATTAAACACATAAACCTCCTGTGAACTTCAGTAAAAATAAAAGGCACCGCCTGTGTGCCACATTTTTTATCATTAACCTTGAGGAAAGGACACTACCAGGTATAGCAGATAAAGAGAGGATTATTTCGGCGCAATGAGCCGGGCGGGAATAATAAGATTGCGTGAATGCGCCTCTTCACGAGTGATTTTTTGCATCATGCGATCCGCAAGTGTGGTACCAAGTTCCCGCGCTGGCGTGCTGGCCCAGGTAACAGGTATATCATCAAGTGTGGTTGGCGTTGCATCGGTAAATGCCGCCAACGAAACCTGTTGTTCAAAGTAACGATCGACTCCGCTTTCCCCGCTTTGCCGCCCTGCTTTCAGCAAACCAAACCATGCCCCCATCGCAATAGTTTCGTTATAGCAAACCACAGCACTGATGGTCGGGTTATGACGTAAAAGCGCCGTGATAGATTCCGCGGCTTGCTTCTGGCTGGAAGAGCACTCCAACACCCAATCGCTGTGAAACGGCAGGCCAAATTTTAGTAGAGTTGCACAATAGCCCCCCACCCGTTCTGCCCGGGTTAATGAGGAACTTTGCCCTCCCAGCCAGGCGATACGCTGATGCCCATTGCGAATGAGATGCTCCGTCAACAACTGTGCAGCCTGCATGTTGTCCGGGCGAACCGTATCAACATCATCAAGATAACTGGCACGGGAAGCGAAAATCACCGGGATAGCTTTTTCTTCTGCCATCCGTCGCAGGTCATCGCTGCTTCCTGCAGCCCCGGCAATTACCACACCATCGACACCCTGATTCAGTAACAGTGAAAACCGCTGTGCCAGCTGCTCGCCGTCTTTACCGCCGTGAAGCAAAAAAACCATCCGTCCCTGCGCTTCCAGAGCTTCCGTCAATCCGGCCGTTAATTCGGCGTAAAACGGCGCAGATAAATCACGGACGATCAAACCAATGACGCCGCTTTGCCCGCCGCGCAGCGCCGACGCCTGACGATTGCGCACAAATCCCAGCTCTTCAATGGCGGCGTTAACGCGTTCTCCTGTGGCGGTAGAGATTCGCCCTTTGCCACTTAGCACCAGCGAAACGGTACTTACCGACACGCCCGCAGCCAGCGCAACATCATGAATGGTTATTTTTTTGGCGGTAGCCATGCAGATGACCTACTCCCTGATTATGTGACAGATAAAACGTTTTACCTTTTATTTATCTTATACCCGCTATTATCGTTGCGTAATGTGATTTATGCCTCACTAAAATTTGATAAAACGTTTTATCTTCTCGCGCAATTTACTGAATCCAGATTGTTCTCTACGAGGAGTCGTTTTATGACGGCGAAAACAGCACCGAAAGTCACGCTGTGGGAGTTCTTCCAGCAGTTAGGCAAAACCTTCATGTTACCCGTGGCATTATTGTCGTTCTGCGGCATTATGCTCGGCATTGGTAGTTCCCTTAGTAGCCACGATGTCATCACCCTAATCCCGGTCCTGGGCAACCCCGTGTTGCAGGCTATCTTTACCTGGATGAGTAAGATTGGCTCGTTTGCTTTTAGTTTCCTGCCAGTCATGTTCTGTATCGCCATCCCGCTGGGCCTGGCACGCGAAAACAAAGGCGTAGCGGCGTTCGCTGGCTTCGTCGGTTATGCGGTAATGAACCTCGCGGTAAACTTCTGGTTAACCAATAAAGGCATTCTGCCAACCACAGACGCCGCCGTTCTGAAAGCCAATAACATACAGAGCATTCTTGGGATCCAGTCGATCGATACCGGGATCCTCGGTGCGGTGATCGCCGGTATTATCGTCTGGATGCTGCATGAGCGATTCCATAATATCCGCCTGCCGGATGCGCTGGCATTCTTCGGCGGTACGCGCTTCGTACCAATCATCTCCTCGCTGGTGATGGGCCTTGTCGGTCTGGTGATTCCATTAGTCTGGCCGATTTTCGCCATGGGTATTAGCGGCTTAGGCCATATGATCAACAGCGCGGGTGATTTCGGACCGATGCTGTTTGGTACCGGTGAACGTCTGCTGTTGCCGTTTGGTCTGCATCACATTCTGGTGGCATTAATTCGCTTTACCGACGCAGGCGGCACGCAGGAAGTCTGCGGTCAAACCGTCAGCGGCGCACTGACCATCTTCCAGGCGCAATTGAGTTGCCCGACCACTCACGGTTTTTCTGAAAGCGCCACGCGTTTCCTTTCGCAAGGTAAAATGCCTGCGTTTCTCGGCGGCCTGCCAGGTGCAGCGTTAGCTATGTATCACTGCGCGCGCCCGGAAAATCGCCATAAAATTAAAGGTCTGCTTATTTCTGGCCTGATCGCCTGTGTCGTTGGCGGCACGACCGAACCGCTGGAATTCCTGTTCCTTTTCGTAGCGCCAGTTCTGTATGTCATCCACGCGCTGTTAACCGGCCTCGGCTTCACCGTCATGTCTGTGCTCGGCGTCACCATCGGTAATACCGACGGCAATATCATCGACTTCGTGGTGTTCGGTATTTTGCATGGTCTGTCAACCAAGTGGTACATGGTGCCAGTGGTGGCGGCAATCTGGTTTGTCGTTTACTACGTCATCTTCCGTTTCGCTATCACCCGCTTCAATCTGAAAACCCCGGGGCGCGATAGCGAAGTTGCCAGCTCAATCGAAAAAGCCGTTGCCGGTGCGCCGGGTAAATCAGGTTACAACGTTCCGGCAATCCTCGAAGCCTTAGGCGGTGCCGACAATATTGTCAGCCTCGATAACTGCATTACCCGTCTGCGTTTGTCTGTGAAAGATATGTCGCTTGTTAATGTGCAGGCACTGAAGGACAATCGGGCAATTGGCGTAGTACAACTTAATCAACATAACCTGCAGGTTGTTATCGGGCCACAAGTTCAGTCAGTAAAAGATGAAATGGCCGGTCTGATGCATACTGTCCAGGCATAAGGATAAGATATGTTCGATTTTTCAAAGGTCGTGGATCGTCATGGCACATGGTGTACGCAGTGGGATTATGTCGCTGACCGTTTCGGCACTGCTGACCTGTTACCGTTCACGATTTCAGACATGGATTTTGCCACTGCCCCCTGCATTATCGAGGCGCTGAACCAGCGCCTGATGCACGGCGTGTTTGGCTACAGCCGCTGGAAAAACGATGAGTTTCTCGCGGCTATTGCCCACTGGTTTTCCACCCAGCATTACACCGCAATTGATACGCAGTCGGTGGTGTATGGCCCTTCTGTTATCTACATGGTCTCGGAACTGATTCGTCAGTGGTCTGAAAAAGGTGAAGGCGTGGTGATCCACACACCCGCCTATGACGCATTTTACAAGGCCATTGAAGGTAACCAGCGCACTGTAATGCCCGTCGCTTTAGAGAAGCGGGCTGACGGCTGGTTTTGCGATATGGGCAAGCTGGAAGCCGTGTTGGCGAAACCAGAATGTAAAATTATGCTCCTGTGTAGCCCACAGAATCCTACCGGGAAAGTGTGGACGTGCGATGAACTGGAGATCATGGCTGACCTGTGCGAGCGTCATGGTGTGCGGGTTATTTCCGATGAAATCCATATGGATATGGTTTGGGGCGAGCAGCCGCATATTCCCTGGAGTAATGTGGCGCGCGGAGACTGGGCATTGCTAACGTCGGGATCGAAAAGTTTCAATATTCCCGCCCTGACCGGTGCTTACGGGATTATAGAAAATAGCAGCAGCCGTGATGCCTATTTATCGGCACTGAAAGGACGTGATGGCCTTTCTTCCCCTTCGGTACTGGCGTTAACTGCCCATATCGCCGCCTATCAGCAAGGCGCGCCGTGGCTGGATGCCTTACGCGTCTATCTGAAAGATAACCTGACGTATATCGCAGATAAAATGAACGCCGCGTTCCCTGAACTCAACTGGCAGATCCCGCAATCCACTTATCTGGCCTGGATTGATCTACGTCCGTTGAATATTGACGACAACGCGTTGCAAAAAGCGCTTATCGAGCAAGAGAAGGTCGCGATCATGCCGGGGTATACCTACGGTGAAGAAGGTCGTGGTTTTGTCCGTCTCAATGCCGGGTGCCCGCGTTCGAAACTGGAAAAAGGTGTGGCTGGATTAATTAACGCCATCCGCGCTGTTCGCTAACCCCAATTGCGCAACGTAAAAAATCGTTGCGCAATCGTGGATTTTTACCCTGCTTTGTTTTTATAATGGTGCGCACTTTTATATCCAGAAAAAGAGTGCGACCATGATTGATACCACCCTGCCATTAACTGATATCCATCGCCACCTTGATGGCAACATTCGTCCCCAGACCATTCTTGAACTTGGCCGCCAGTATAATATCTCGCTTCCTGCACAATCCCTGGCAACACTGATTCCCCACGTTCAGGTCATTGCCAACGAACCCGATCTGGTGAGCTTTCTGACCAAACTTGACTGGGGCGTTAAAGTTCTCGCCTCTCTTGATGCCTGTCGCCGCGTGGCATTTGAAAACATTGAAGATGCATCCCGTAACGGCCTGCACTATGTCGAGCTGCGTTTTTCACCGGGCTACATGGCAATGGCTCATCAGCTGCCTGTAGCGGGTGTTGTCGAAGCGGTGATCGATGGCGTATGTGAAGGTTGCCGTACCTTTGGTGTGCAGGCGAAGCTTATCGGCATTATGAGCCGGACCTTCGGTGAAGCTGCCTGTCAGCAAGAGCTGGAGGCCTTTTTAGCCCATCGTGACCAGATTACCGCACTTGATTTAGCCGGTGATGAACTTGGTTTCCCGGGAAGTCTGTTCCTTTCTCACTTCAACCGCGCGCGTGATGCGGGCTGGCATATTACCGTCCATGCAGGCGAAGCTGCCGGGCCGGAAAGCATCTGGCAGGCGATTCGTGAACTGGGGGCGGAACGTATTGGACATGGCGTAAAAGCCATTGAAGATCGGGCGCTGATGGATTTTCTCGCCGAGCAGCAAATTGGTATTGAATCCTGTCTGACCTCCAATATTCAGACCAGCACCGTGGCAGAGCTGGCGGCACATCCGCTGAAAACGTTCCTTGAGCATGGCATTCGTGCCAGCATTAACACTGACGATCCCGGCGTACAGGGAGTGGATATCATTCACGAATATACCGTTGCCGCGCCGGCTGCTGGGTTATCCCGCGAGCAAATCCGCCAGGCGCAGATTAATGGTCTGGAAATGGCTTTCCTCAGCGCAGAGGAAAAACGCGCACTGCGAGAAAAAGTCGCTGCGAAGTAACAAAAATGGATGGTGCTAATTGCACCATCCTCTTTTCACGCAAGGCACAGCGTCGCGCGATGTTTGGCGGATTCGATGCCCAGCTCAATCAACTCCATTACCTGGATTGCCTGACTTGCCGGAACCGGATTTTCACCATCGCCATTTAACGCATCACGAATAGCCGCATAGTAAGCCGGATAATTCCCTGGTACTGTCAACAGCGTTTCTTCGACACGTTCCTCACCTTCCACGCGGGTAAGTACGCCATCACGCATATCGTAGCCCCAGTCTTCCTGCGGCAGACGCTCGCCATTTTTCAGACGTTCTTCCTGTGGATCGAGGCCATATTTCACATAACTGCCTCGGGATCCATGCACGATATAACGTGCTGACTCAGCGGCTGCCAGCATGGTGCCGTGTAAAATGACTCGCCGCTGCGGATAGGACAAGATGGCGTGGAAATAATCGGTCGACTGCGCTCCGGGCCGTAACTGTGCCAAATCTACCGTCATGCTAACCGGTAAACCAAATAGCGTAATGGCCTGATCAAGAAGGTGCGGTGCTAAATCGTACCAGATACCGCTGCCAGGGCCGCCCTGTTCACGCCAACGATCGCGCACCTGCGGACGGAAACGGTCAAAATGAGACTCAAAGTAAGCAACTTCACCCAGTACGCCTTCCGCGAGCAAACCTTTTAGCGTCAGGAAATCGCTATCCCAGCGACGGTTATGGAATACAGACAGCACACGCCCCAGGCTTTTTGCCAGCGCTTCCAGCTCTCGCGCTTGTGACAGTGTCACGGTAAAGGGTTTATCAACGACCACATGTTTACCCGCCTCAAGCACCGCTTTGGCTAACGGGAAATGGGTATCGTTGGGTGTAGGGATGACAATCAGGTCTATGTTGGGATCGTTAAACAGATGCTTCGGCTCAGAGACAACCGTAACCGTTGGCCAGTCGGCTTTTACTTTTGTTTCATCGCTGCTGGAGATTACCGCCAGTTCCAGCCCGGGCGTGCCCGCAATCAGGGGCGCATGGAAGGTTTTGCTCGCATAACCATACCCAATCAACCCAACACGGATGTTGTCGCTCATGTCATTGCCTCTCATTGAAGTATGATGGCTATTTGACACTATCCTTTACCCTCGCTCAACAGTTTAATAACCTGCCAGCAATAAGGGATGTTGTTTAACTTAAGTCAAAAAAATAGCGAATTTTCCAACGACAAAAGCTAAATATCGCAAAAACCTCAGTAAAAATCTTGCTGGAGCTATTATTGCTAAGTAACATTTACCCCCTGAAGTTAATGGATCAATCAACAGAGATGTGGGCTGTAATGAATCGTCTTATTGAATTAACAGGTTGGATCGTTCTTGTCGTTTCAGTCATTCTTCTTGGCGTGGCGAGTCACATTGACAACTATCAGCCACCTGAACAGAGTACTACGGTACAACACAAGTAAGCTCTGCGCTTGTAGAGCGACATGCTGCCCGTCCGGGTGCATGTTTTCACTTGTCGGATATTAAACCAGGAATTTATTATCTTGTTCGATGTTGTTGGTGATTGTCAGAGATAGTAAAGCGCGTTACTCTTTTCAGAGCAGTTTTTCATCCCTGAATATTTGCCATCAGCGCATTCTTATTATTGTAATAACACAAGCGTTCACTTTTGGTGAAATTTTATCATCACTAATAATACCTACCCCTTTGGTATTAATTATTTTATGGACCTTTTATGACTGTTCAGGACTACTTATTAAAATTTCGCAAAATCAGTTCACTCGAAAGTTTGGAAAAACTCTACGACCATCTTAATTACACCCTGACGGACGATCAGGAACTGATCAATATGTATCGTGCTGCCGATCACCGTCGCGCAGAGCTGGTTTCTGGCGGGCGTTTGTTTGACCTCGGCCAGGTACCGAAGTCCGTCTGGCACTATGTCCAATAAAGAAAGTAGCGATCGGTTATAAAAGCCTTATAATAACGCCCCTAAAATTAGATTTGCCTGTTTGCGTCGCTATTCTGGAGAACCTATGACCACCACAACGCCACAACGTATTGGAGGCTGGTTGCTTGGCCCATTGGCCTGGCTTTTAGTCGCTCTGTTAAGTACGACGCTGGCGTTGTTGCTGTATACCGCTGCGTTATCTTCTCCGCAAACATTTCAAACGCTCGGCGAACAAGCACTGACGACACAAATCTTATGGGGCGTTTCTTTTATTACCGCTATCGCCATGTGGTATTACACACTGTGGTTGACCATCGCTTTCTTTAAACGTCGGCGTTGTGTTCCTAAACACTATATTATCTGGCTGCTTATTTCCGTATTGCTGGCAGTAAAAGCGTTCGCTTTTTCACCCGTGGAAGATGTCATAGCCGTTCGCCAGTTACTGTTTACTTTGTTGGCAACCGCATTGATCGTCCCCTATTTTAAACGCTCGTCGCGGGTGAAAGCGACGTTTGTGAATCCGTAATAACCTTACAGTTAACCTGTTGTCGCCTGCTCTGGATTAACGGATAATAGGCGGCTTTTTTATTTCAGGCCGAAAAATGACTGACTACCTGTTACTGTTTGTCGGAACTGTACTGGTCAATAACTTTGTACTGGTCAAGTTTCTCGGTCTCTGTCCGTTTATGGGGGTTTCCAAAAAGCTGGAAACCGCGATGGGCATGGGGCTGGCTACAACGTTTGTGATGACGCTGGCGTCTATTTGCGCCTGGCTTATCGATACGTGGATTTTGATCCCGCTTAATCTGATTTACCTGCGCACCCTGGCGTTTATTCTGGTGATTGCTGTGGTTGTGCAGTTCACCGAGATGGTGGTGCGCAAAACCAGCCCGGTGCTTTACCGTCTGCTGGGGATTTTTTTGCCGCTTATCACCACCAACTGTGCAGTGCTCGGCGTGGCGTTGCTGAATATCAATCTCGGGCACAATTTCTTGCAGTCGGCGCTGTACGGTTTTTCCGCCGCTGTCGGTTTCTCGCTGGTGATGGTGCTTTTCGCCGCCATCCGCGAACGCCTTGCTGTGGCTGATGTCCCGGCACCTTTTCGCGGTAATGCCATTGCGTTAATTACCGCAGGTCTTATGTCTCTGGCCTTTATGGGCTTTAGTGGTTTGGTGAAGTTGTAATGAATGCTATCTGGATTGCCGTTGCCGCCGTGAGCCTGCTGGGCCTGGCGTTTGGCGCCATTCTGGGTTATGCCTCCCGCCGTTTTGCGGTGGAAGACGATCCGGTCGTTGAGAAAATTGACGAAATCTTACCGCAGAGCCAGTGTGGTCAGTGCGGTTATCCCGGCTGTCGCCCCTACGCGGAAGCCATCAGCTGTAACGGTGAAAAAATTAACCGCTGCGCCCCAGGTGGCGAAGCTGTGATGCTAAAAATTGCTGAGTTGCTTAATGTCGAGCCACAGCCGCTGGATGGCGAAGCGCAAGAGCTAACGCCTGCGCGGATGGTGGCGTTTATTGATGAAAATAACTGTATTGGCTGCACTAAATGTATTCAGGCGTGTCCGGTAGACGCCATCGTTGGTGCTACCCGCGCCATGCATACGGTAATGAGTGATCTCTGTACGGGCTGCAATTTATGTGTTGATCCGTGCCCGACGCACTGCATCTCGTTGCAACCGGTTGCAGAAACACCTGACTCCTGGAAATGGGATCTGAACACCATTCCCGTGCGTATCATTCCCGTGGAACACCATGCTTAAGTTATTCTCTGCATTCAGAAAAAATAAAATCTGGGATTTCAACGGCGGCATCCATCCACCGGAGATGAAAACCCAGTCCAACGGTACGCCCCTGCGCCAGGTACCACTGGCGCAGCGTTTTGTCATACCACTGAAACAACATATTGGCGCTGAAGGTGAGTTGTGCGTTAGCGTCGGCGATAAAGTACTGCGCGGCCAGCCGCTTACCCGTGGACGCGGCAAAATGCTGCCAGTTCACGCGCCCACCTCGGGTACCGTTACGGCTATTGCGCCCCACTCTACGGCTCATCCTTCAGCTTTAGCTGAATTAAGCGTGATTATTGATGCCGATGGCGAAGACTGCTGGATCCCGCGCGACGGCTGGGACGATTATCGCTCTCGCAGTCGCGAAGAGTTAATCGAGCGTATTCATCAGTTTGGTGTTGCCGGGCTGGGTGGTGCGGGATTCCCGACAGGCGTTAAATTGCAGGGCGGCGGAGATAAGATTGAAACGTTGATTATCAACGCTGCTGAGTGCGAGCCGTACATTACCGCCGATGACCGTTTGATGCAGGATTGCGCGGCTCAGGTCGTAGAGGGTATTCGCATTCTTGCGCATATTCTGCAGCCACGCGAAATTCTTATCGGCATTGAAGATAACAAACCGCAGGCGATTTCCATGCTGCGCGCGGTGCTGGCGAACTCTCACGATATTTCTCTGCGGGTGATTCCAACCAAATATCCTTCTGGCGGCGCTAAACAATTAACCTACATTCTGACCGGGAAGCAGGTTCCACATGGCGGGCGTTCATCCGATATCGGCGTATTAATGCAAAACGTCGGCACTGCTTATGCAGTGAAACGTGCCGTTATTGATGGCGAACCGATTACCGAGCGTGTCGTGACCCTGACTGGCGAAGCAATCGCACGCCCGGGCAACGTCTGGGCACGGCTGGGTACGCCAGTGCGTCATTTATTGAATGATGCCGGATTCTGCCCCCCTGCCGATCAAATGGTGATTATGGGCGGCCCGTTAATGGGCTTTACCTTGCCATGGCTGGATGTCCCGGTCGTAAAGATTACCAACTGTCTGTTAGCTCCCTCTGCCAATGAACTTGGCGAATCACAGGAAGAACAAAGCTGCATCCGGTGTAGCGCCTGTGCTGACGCCTGCCCTGCGGATCTTTTGCCGCAACAGTTGTACTGGTTCAGCAAAGGTCAGCAACACGATAAAGCCACCACGCATAACATTGCCGACTGCATTGAATGTGGGGCTTGCGCGTGGGTTTGCCCGAGCAATATTCCCCTGGTGCAATATTTCCGTCAGGAAAAAGCTGAAATTGCGGCTATTCGTCAGGAAGAAAAGCGCGCCGCAGAAGCCAAAGCGCGTTTCGAAGCGCGCCAGGCTCGCCTTGAGCGCGAAAAAGCGGCTCGCCTTGAACGACATAAGAGCGCAGCCGTTCAACCTGCAGCCAAAGATAAAGATGCGATTGCTGCCGCTCTGGCGCGGGTGAAAGAGAAACAGGCCCAGGCTACACAGCCTATTGTGATTAAAGCGGGCGAACGCCCGGATAACAGTGCAATTATTGCAGCACGGGAAGCCCGTAAAGCGCAAGCCAGAGCGAAACAGGCAGAACTGCAGCAAACTAACGACGCAGCAACCGTTGCTGATCCACGTAAAACTGCCGTTGAAGCCGCTATCGCCCGCGCCAAAGCGCGCAAGCTGGAACAGCAACAGGCTAACGCAGAGCCAGAAGAACAGGTCGATCCGCGCAAAGCCGCCGTCGAAGCCGCTATTGCCCGTGCCAAAGCACGCAAGCTGGAACAGCAACAGGCTAACGCAGAGCCAGAACAACAGGTCGATCCGCGCAAAGCCGCCGTCGAAGCCGCTATTGCCCGTGCCAAAGCACGCAAGCTGGAACAGCAACAGGCTAATGCCGAGCCAGAACAACAGGTCGATCCGCGCAAAGCTGCCGTCGAAGCCGCTATTGCCCGTGCCAAAGCGCGCAAGCTGGAACAGCAACAGGCTAACGCAGAACCAGAAGAACAGGTCGATCCGCGCAAAGCGGCCGTCGAAGCGGCTATTGCACGCGCCAAAGCACGCAAGCTGGAACAGCAACAGGCTAACGCAGAACCAGAAGAACAGGTTGATCCGCGCAAAGCGGCAGTTGCCGCGGCTATTGCCCGCGTTCAGGCCAAAAAAGCCGCCCAGCAAAAGGTTGTAAACGAGGACTAAATGGTATTCAGAATAGCTAGCTCCCCTTATACCCATAACCAGCGCCAGACATCGCGCATTATGCTGTTGGTGTTGCTCGCAGCCGTGCCAGGAATCGCAGCGCAACTGTGGTTTTTTGGTTGGGGTACTCTCGTTCAGATCCTGTTGGCGTCGGTCAGTGCTCTGTTAGCCGAAGCTCTCGTACTCAAACTACGCAAGCAGTCGGTAGCCGCAACGTTGAAAGATAACTCAGCATTGCTGACAGGCTTATTGCTGGCGGTAAGTATTCCCCCCCTCGCGCCATGGTGGATGGTCGTGCTGGGTACGGTGTTTGCGGTGATCATCGCTAAACAGTTGTATGGCGGTCTGGGGCAAAACCCGTTTAATCCGGCAATGATTGGTTATGTGGTCTTACTGATCTCCTTCCCGGTGCAGATGACCAGCTGGTTACCGCCACATGAAATTGCGGTCAACATCCCTGGTTTTATCGACGCCATACAGGTTATTTTCAGCGGACATACCACCAGTGGTGGTGATATGAACACGCTACGCTTAGGTATTGATGGCATTAGTCAGGCGACACCGCTGGATACATTTAAAACCTCTGTCCGTGCCGGTCATTCGGTTGAACAGATTATGCAATATCCGATCTACAGCGGTATTCTGGCGGGCGCTGGTTGGCAATGGGTAAATCTCGCCTGGCTGGCTGGCGGCGTGTGGTTGCTATGGCAGAAAGCGATTCGCTGGCATATTCCCCTCAGCTTCTTAGTAACGCTGGCGTTATGCGCAACGTTGGGCTGGTTGTTCTCACCAGAAACACTGGCATCACCGCAAATTCATCTGCTGTCTGGTGCGACTATGCTCGGCGCATTCTTTATTTTGACTGACCCGGTTACTGCTTCTACGACCAATCGTGGTCGTCTTATTTTCGGCGCGCTGGCGGGTTTATTAGTCTGGTTGATCCGCAGTTTCGGCGGCTATCCTGACGGCGTGGCTTTTGCCGTCCTGCTGGCGAACATCACGGTTCCTCTGATCGATTACTACACGCGTCCGCACGTCTACGGCCATCGCAAAGGGTAAACCATGCTGAAAACTATCCGAAAACACGGCATTACACTGGCACTATTTGCAGCGGGTTCTACAGGGTTAACTGCGGCCATCAACCAGATGACCAAAACGACAATTGCTGAACAGGCCAGTCTGCAACAAAAGGCGTTATTTGATCAGGTGCTGCCAGCCGAACGCTATAACAATGCGCTGGCACAGAGTTGCTATCTGGTCACTGCGCCAGAGTTAGGTAAAGGTGAGCATCGGGTTTACATCGCCAAACAGGATGACAAACCTGTAGCCGCCGTTCTGGAAGCAACCGCGCCAGATGGCTATTCTGGTGCAATTCAGCTGCTGGTGGGAGCCGATTTTAACGGCACGGTACTAGGCACGCGCGTGACAGAGCACCACGAAACGCCAGGGCTTGGCGATAAAATCGAACTGCGCCTTTCTGACTGGATCACCCATTTTGCGGGTAAAAAAATCAGTGGTGCGGATGATGCGCACTGGGCGGTGAAGAAAGATGGTGGTAATTTCGACCAGTTCACCGGCGCGACGATTACTCCGCGCGCGGTGGTAAATGCGGTAAAACGCGCCGGATTGTACGCTCAGACGTTACCGGCACAACTTTCTCAACTTCCTGCCTGTGGAGAATAAAGCGTGAGCGAAATTAAAGACGTTATTGTTCAGGGGTTGTGGAAAAACAACTCTGCGCTGGTCCAGTTGCTCGGCCTCTGTCCGCTATTGGCGGTCACGTCCACTGCCACCAACGCCCTGGGTTTAGGACTTGCGACTACGCTGGTACTGACGCTGACCAACCTGACCATTTCGACGCTGCGTCACTGGACGCCAGCCGAGATCCGCATTCCCATTTACGTGATGATCATCGCCTCGGTGGTCAGCGCTGTACAGATGCTGATCAACGCCTACGCCTTTGGCCTGTATCAATCATTAGGGATTTTTATTCCGCTGATTGTCACTAACTGTATCGTTGTGGGCCGCGCTGAAGCCTTCGCCGCCAAAAAAGGTCCGGCGCTTTCGGCACTGGACGGCTTTTCAATTGGTATGGGCGCAACCTGCGCCATGTTCGTGCTGGGTTCACTACGCGAAATAATCGGCAATGGCACGTTGTTTGACGGTGCAGATGCGCTGTTAGGTAGCTGGGCAAAAGTATTACGCGTGGAAATTTTCCACACCGACTCCCCTTTCCTGCTGGCGATGCTGCCACCAGGTGCATTTATTGGCCTGGGACTGATGCTGGCAGGAAAATACCTGATTGATGAAAGAATGAAAAAGCGCCATACTGAAGCAGCTGCCGAACGTGCATTGCCAAACGGTGAAACAGGGAATGTCTGATGAACAAAGCAAAACGCCTGGAGATCCTCACTCGCCTGCGTGAGAACAATCCTCATCCCACCACCGAGCTTAATTTCAGTTCGCCTTTTGAATTGCTGATTGCCGTACTGCTTTCCGCTCAGGCGACCGATGTCAGTGTTAATAAGGCGACGGCGAAACTCTACCCGGTGGCTAATACACCTGCAGCGATGCTTGAACTGGGCGTCGAAGGGGTGAAAACCTATATCAAAACCATTGGGCTTTATAACAGCAAAGCAGAAAATATCATCAAAACCTGCCGTATCTTACTGGAACAGCATAATGGCGAGGTTCCGGAAGATCGTGCTGCGCTTGAAGCCCTGCCTGGTGTAGGTCGTAAAACAGCCAACGTCGTATTAAACACTGCATTCGGCTGGCCGACTATTGCTGTCGACACGCACATTTTCCGCGTTTGTAATCGTACTCAATTTGCGCCGGGGAAAAACGTCGAACAGGTAGAAGAAAAGCTACTGAAAGTGGTTCCGGCAGAGTTTAAAATCGACTGCCACCATTGGTTGATCCTGCACGGGCGTTATACCTGTATTGCCCGCAAGCCTCGCTGTGGCTCTTGTATTATTGAAGATCTTTGTGAATACAAAGAGAAAGTTGACATCTGAAGAAAAGGGGTAACACCGATTACCCCATTCATAACCTTTCTTTATCCTCTTTTAAAACATCTTTTTAACGTCAATGATGCCATTGCTTAGCGTTATCATCAGGTAATCCGTTTGCGGATAACCAAAAATGCAGGTTAATTGTTTTTTTAATAGCGAAATTTTCTATTCATTCGTGATCAAGATCACGATGCTGTGGCAATGTAAAAACATTGCAAGAACTAGGTTAAAATCATTTAAATTTACACACGCAACAAATATTGACCTACAAAACATTACACTGGCTATTTTTCAGAAACTGGACTATCTCACTAGGAAAAACGCTAAATATCAGAACATATCGCCGTTAAGCCATCATCCCCCTCTCAGGGTAGTGAAAAAATCTGCCGTTACGTTTTTTGAAAAATTTAACGCTGGATAACATTTCCCGGAATGGTTGAATTCCCCGCCTCAGTTATATGTAACAGATTATTACAAAGGACTTGTCTGAAAGTGCAAGATAGTGAACATTACCTGCCGTTTCCCCTCCCACTATAACAATTGCGCGTATGTTTTTTAGGCATAACGCGAGAAAGCACCCCCGTTAATATGGGATGTAAAAAAAGAGGTAAAAGTGTCCACTGCAAACCAAAAACCAACTGAAAGCGTCAGTTTGAACGCTTTCAAACAACCGAAGGCGTTCTATCTCATCTTCTCGATTGAGTTATGGGAACGTTTTGGTTATTACGGCCTACAAGGAATTATGGCTGTTTACCTGGTTAAACAACTGGGTATGTCTGAAGCGGATTCAATCACCCTTTTCTCTTCCTTTAGTGCCCTGGTTTATGGTCTGGTCGCTATCGGCGGCTGGTTAGGTGACAAGGTACTGGGTACTAAACGCGTAATTATGCTTGGCGCTATTGTGCTGGCGATTGGTTATGCTCTGGTTGCCTGGTCTGGTCACGACGCCGGTATCGTTTATATGGGTATGGCGGCTATTGCGGTCGGTAACGGCCTGTTTAAAGCTAACCCGTCTTCTCTGCTTTCTACATGCTATGAGAAAAACGACCCGCGTCTGGACGGTGCATTCACCATGTACTACATGTCCGTCAACATCGGCTCTTTCTTCTCTATGATCGCCACCCCGTGGCTGGCCGCGAAATACGGCTGGAGTGTTGCGTTTGCGTTGAGCGTTGTAGGCCTGCTGATCACTATCGTTAACTTCGCCTTCTGCCAACGCTGGGTTAAGCAGTACGGTTCAAAACCAGACTTCGAGCCTATCAACTACCGTAACCTGCTGCTGACCATTATTGGTGTTGTGGCACTGATCGCTATCGCCACCTGGCTGCTGCACAATCAGGAAGTTGCGCGTATGGCGCTGGGCGTTGTTGCCTTTGGTATCGTGGTTATCTTCGGTAAAGAAGCCTTCGCGATGAAAGGTGCTGCGCGTCGTAAAATGATCGTTGCCTTCATCCTGATGCTCGAAGCCATTATCTTCTTCGTGCTGTACAGCCAGATGCCAACGTCACTGAACTTCTTTGCGATTCGTAACGTTGAACACACCATTCTGGGCCTGGCCGTAGAACCTGAGCAGTATCAGGCACTGAACCCGTTCTGGATCATCATTGGTAGCCCGATTCTGGCCGCTATCTATAACAAGATGGGCGATACCCTGCCGATGCCAACTAAGTTTGCAATCGGTATGGTGATGTGTTCTGGTGCGTTCCTGATTCTGCCGCTGGGTGCAAAATTCGCGTCTGACGCAGGTATCGTGTCTGTAAGCTGGCTGGTCGCAAGCTATGGCCTGCAGAGTATCGGGGAACTTATGATCTCTGGTCTGGGTCTGGCAATGGTTGCTCAACTCGTTCCGCAGCGTCTGATGGGCTTCATTATGGGTAGCTGGTTCCTGACCACTGCCGGTGCAAACCTGATTGGTGGTTATGTTGCGGGTATGATGGCGGTGCCGGATAACGTTACCGATCCGCTGATGTCACTGGAAGTCTATGGTCGCGTATTCTTGCAGATTGGTGTCGCTACTGCCGTTATTGCAGTACTGATGCTGCTGACCGCGCCGAAACTGCACCGCATGACGCAGGATGACGCTGCAGACAAAGCGGCGAAAGCTGCTGTAGCGTAAAATTCAGGGAAACTTTTTTACAAGCCGCTAACTTTTCGTTAGCGGCTTTTTTTTTGTTCAGCAACGCACTACCATACTTTAAACCACAGACAAAAGGAGTTACCGATGAAATTGTTCTACAAACCGGGCGCCTGCTCTCTCGCTTCCCATATCACCCTGCGTGAGAGCGGAAAGGATTTTACGCTCGTCAGTGTGGATTTAATGAAAAAACGTCTCGAAAACGGTGACGATTACTTTGCCGTTAACCCTAAGGGACAGGTGCCTGCATTGCTGCTGGACGATGGTACTTTGTTGACGGAAGGCGTAGCAATTATGCAGTATCTTGCCGACAGCGTCCCCGACCGCCAGTTGCTGGCACCGGTAAACAGTATTTCCCGCTATAAAACCATCGAATGGCTGAATTACATCGCCACCGAGCTGCATAAAGGCTTCACACCTCTGTTTCGCCCTGATACACCGGAAGAGTACAAACCAACAGTTCGCGCGCAGCTGGAGAAGAAACTGCAATATGTGAACGATGCTCTGAAGGATGAGCACTGGATCTGCGGGCAACGATTTACAATTGCTGATGCCTATCTGTTTACGGTTCTGCGCTGGGCATACGCGGTGAAACTGAATCTGGAAGGGTTAGAGCACATTGCGGCATTTATGCAACGTATGGCTGAACGTCCGGAAGTACAAGACGCGCTGTCAGCGGAAGGCTTAAAGTAATAGCCATCGGCCCACAGGTCGTTGTGGGCCGAAATGAGATATTTCAGAGCTTTGTTGCGCTGAAATAATGTTCTGGTTTGGCAATACGATCCTGAGCAGCAACCACTTGCAGCTCATATTCCTGCATTGCTTTGGTGGTCACCATGATTTCGTATACTGCAGCGGTCACATGTTCCAGGGCCTCCTGCAGCGTTGCCCCCTGAAGCAGTTTCACCAGCAGTAAACCGCTCGTCACATCACCAACACCTACCGGCTGGCGCATACCAAAATCCACCAGCGGACGGCTGATATGCCAGGCTTCATCGGCGGTAACCAGCAGCATTTCAAAACGGTCACGGCTGTAGCCAGCCCGCGCCAGGTGTTTAACCAACACAATTTGTGGCCCTTGCGCAATGAGTTCACGCGCTGCCAGAACCGCTTCTTCGACGTTATTTACCGGATGCTCACAGAGTATCTCCAGCTCAACCAGATTCGGCGCAATGATATCGCTGGCAGGCAAACCGTGCCGCACATGAAACTCTGCGACACCCGGTGCAACGATACAGCCTTTTTCCGGATGACCCATTACCGGATCGCAAAAATATTTCGCCTGCGGATTCGCTGCTTTCACCTGACGAACGATACCGAGGATATGTTCCCCCTGCTCCGCCGAACCCAGATAGCCACTTAATACGGCATCACAGGTGTGTAATTTATCAATGGCGGCAATGCCTTGCACAATTTCGGTTAAATGGCTGGGCGGCATCACGCAGCCAGTCCATTTGCCGTATTGAGTGTGATTAGAAAATTGAACGGTGTTCAGCGGCCAGACGTTCGCGCCCAGGCGGCGCATCGGAAACTCTGCCGCACTGTTACCCGCATGACCATAAACAACGTGAGACTGGATAGCGAGAATATTTTTCATCATGTTCCCTGTATAAAAACCAGGGGGAGTGATTTCTCACTCCCCCTTTCCACTTAATGCATTATTTCCAGCAAATCAGACAGTAATTCTTTTTGCCGCGACGCAGTAAGGTAAAACGACCAAACAGACGATCTTCTTCTTTAAAGAAGTATTCAGGATCGGACTGTTTTTCACCGTTAATGGTGATGGCATTGGAGGCGATGGTTTTACGCGCCTGACCACGGGAAGGTTGCAGTTCAGAATCGACCAGCGCCTGCATCAGGTCTGCGCCCTTTTCCATCTCAACCATCGGTACGCCGTCCTGCGCCAGCTGTTCGAAGTCCGCTTCACTCAGCGCACTCAAGGAACCGCTGAACAGGCATTCGGTAATACGTTTTGCCGCCTGTAAACCTTCTTCACCGTGAACCAGACGAGTCACCTGCTCCGCCAGTACATACTGGGCGCGCGGTGCTTTACCGCTGTTTTTATCTTCTTCTTCCAGGGCGTTGATCTCTTCAATGCTCATAAAGGTGAAGAACTTCAGGAAGCGGTAAACGTCGGCATCCGCAGTGTTGATCCAGAACTGGTAGAATTTGTACGGGCTGGTTTTCTTCGGATCCAACCAGACTGCGCCGCCTTCAGTTTTACCAAATTTGGTGCCGTCTGCTTTGGTGATCAGCGGAACGGTCAGGCCAAACACCTGATTCTGATGCAGACGACGGGTCAGGTCGATACCAGAAGTGATGTTACCCCACTGGTCAGAACCACCAATTTGCAGCACCACACCGTACTGTTTGTTCAGACAGGCGAAGTCATAACCCTGCAACAGGTTGTAGGAAAACTCAGTGAACGAAATCCCCTGATCTTCACGGTTGAGACGCTGCTTAACCGCTTCTTTGTTGATCATCTGGTTAACGGAGAAGTGTTTGCCAATATCGCGCAGGAAGGTCAGCACATTCATATTGCCGAACCAGTCATAGTTGTTCGCCGCGATAGCAGAGTTTTCTCCACAGTCGAAATCGAGGAACGGGGCAACCTGCTTGCGGATTTTGTCCACCCATTCCTGAACAGTTTCTTCGGTGTTCAGCTTACGCTCAGCAGCTTTGAAGCTCGGGTCGCCAATCAGACCCGTCGCGCCGCCTACCAGCGCAACCGGCTTGTGGCCCGCCTGCTGGAAGCGTTTCAGGCATAACAATGGAACAAGATGCCCCAAATGCAAGCTGTCAGCGGTAGGATCGAAGCCGCAATAGAGCGCGATCGGGCCTTGCGCCAGTCGCTCTGCTAACGCTTCCTCGTCCGTCACCTGGGCTACCAGCCCCCGCTCTTGCAATTGTTTAATCAAGTTACTGCTTGCCATCAAAATCTCCATGTATATAACGACTGCACCTTTGCCGGTACACGACTTTTCGCCAGATGCGAAAGAGACATAGAATAAAGTGCCAGAATCAGGAGTACCAGCGATTAAAGCAAGATTTTTGCATCTTTTCAGGGGGCAAGACGATCAATCTTCCACGCATCATTTTCACGCTGGTACAAAAAGCGGTCATGCAGGCGATGCTCACCGCCCTGCCAGAACTCAATCTGTTCAAGGCTGACGCGAAAACCGCCCCAAAAACTCGGCAATGGCACTTCGCCCTGTTGAAACTTCTGCTTCAGCTCCAGGAATTTACTTTCAAGGATACCGCGGGCAGAAATGCGACTGGACTGCTTCGAAACCCATGCACCAATCTGGCTATCACGCGGGCGGCTATGAAAATATTTCATCACTTCGAGAGTCGAAAGTCGTTCCGCTTTACCGATCACCATCACCTGGCGCTCAAGGGTATGCCACGGGAACAGCAGGCTAACGCGCGGATTATTTTCGATTTGATGTGCTTTACGGCTGCCGAGGTTGGTGTAAAACACCATGCCTTTTTCGTCGTAATGTTTGAGTAAAACGATGCGCTGATAAGGCTGACCATGTTCATCCACGGTAGCGACCACCATCGCGGTAGGGTCCGCCAGTTTGGCTTCACACGCCTGAGAGAGCCAGCGTTCAAAAAGGGTTAATGGATCGGCGGGAAGATCGCGGCGGCGTAATCCGCCTTTGGTGTATTCACGGCGCAGATGCGCGATTTGCTGCAATTCGTCGTTATCAGACATGGTTTTCTTTACGGATTGTCAGTGGGTGACGCTATTGTGCGCCGCCCCTGGAAAAATCTCAACGCTGTGGATTTTGTAACTGACAGTTATTCAAGACGATGCGGTCGCGTTTATAGACAGTCGCTTCCTCGCCTTTCGACCAGAAAACATAGATCCCGTCGGTGTAACGTGCACCAGACGCAGAAATGCCCTGTTTGAGATGCAGTAGTTGATTATCGTAAACAAAACTGACTTCCTGGCGCGGATTATTCAGTTTGACCGTCAACGGTTTTTCATCACACTGGTATTCCAGCGTATCGGTTTGCATGCGCTCAACCAGTTGATTGAACGCGCTACAGCCGGTGAGAAGGACCGGCAAACAGATCAGTAACAGTTTTTTCATAGACATATCCCGAAGACTTTCCTGGTCTGGAGGGCAATACGCCCTCCCTAACGTTCCAAGTGTAACGGCAGACGCGGTAAGAAAAATTCAGTTAACTCTGATATCACGGGTTAGCGGGGAAAATAGCCCCGAGTACCGTCTCCTGGCTTGCGCCAGTGACGGAAGGCAGATTTCCTGGTAATCCCGCCAGCGTCCGCCAGGCAAGCCAGGCGAAAGCCAATGCTTCCATGTCATCGCCACTAATGCCAACGGCATCGGTGGTGGTGACTTCTGTGCCTGGCAGTAATGCCGCCAGACGCGCCATGAGTAGCGGATTACGACTTCCTCCACCACATACCATCAATCGTTCGCAGCCACCGCTCAACAAAACTTGTTCAGAAATGGTCACGGCGGTGAGTTCTGCCAGTGTCGCCTGTACATCTCGGGGATCAACACCCGGAAAATGGCGCAAATGGCGCTCCAGCCAGCCGTAGTTAAAGTATTCGCGTCCGGTACTTTTCGGTGCAGGTTGCGAGAAATACGGGTCGCTAAGCATATTTTGCAGCAGTGGGAGAATGACTTTACCCGCCCGTGCCCACTCGGCATCTTTATCGTAAGGTTTACCTGCCTGACGCCAGATCCAGGCATCCATCAGCATGTTACCAGGACCGGTATCGTAGCCCCCTACCGGCTGCCCAGGAATGAGCAGTGACAGATTGGCGATGCCACCAATATTGAGCACCATTCGTCGCTCGGTTGGGTGAGCCAGCAGCGCATGATGGAACGCAGGTACCAGCGGTGCGCCTTGTCCTCCCAAGGCAATATCGCGACGGCGAAAATCACCGACAACCGTAATTCCGGTGCGTGCCACAATTTGATTGTTATCGCCAATCTGTAAAGTGTGTGGTGCCACGCCCGTCGGTTCATGCCAGACGGTTTGACCGTGACAGCCGATCGCAACGATATCTCTCGCCTGCAGGTTTTGTTCCTTAAGCAAGGCATTGACCGCATCAGCAAAAAGTCGCCCGAGTTGAGTATCAAGTTGTCCAAACTGCGAAAGTGTAAGCTGCTGGCCCTGGCAAATATCCAGTACAGCCTGTTTCAGAGACACCGGGATCGGCCAGCTCAAACTTGCCAGCTGTGCGACCCGGTGTTCATCAATTGTCGCCAACACAACATCAACACCATCAAGGCTGGTGCCTGACATAACGCCAATAAAGCGGCCCGATTTCATAGTTCATCCTTTTTCAATCTGACGTTTGCGCACCACTCAAACATAAACTTTTCGTGAATACTATGCGGAATGACCGATTTTTACCGTTGGTAGTAAAACATTATCTTCAAATCAATAATCATCATGAATGTTTTGTTTATAATTGGTTGATCCTACTTTCATTATGATTTGCTCATATTTGGTAGAACATGTAACCATGGATTCACATATGCCATATACTTTGACCATGAGGGATGCTTGCGTGGCGTTTCATGGTGAACAGGAGATTTTTCAATGATTAAACGCTTATTGGTTGTTTCAATGGTAGGTCTGTCTCTTGTCGGTTGTGTTAATAACGACACCCTGTCAGGGGATGTTTATACCGCTTCTGAAGCGAAACAAGTACAGAATGTCAGCTATGGCACCATCGTTAACGTACGTCCGGTACAGATTCAGGGCGGTGATGATTCCAACGTTATCGGCGCAATTGGCGGTGCTGTTCTTGGTGGTTTCCTGGGGAATACTGTTGGTGGCGGAACCGGGCGTTCTCTGGCTACTGCAGCAGGCGCTGTTGCAGGTGGCGTAGCCGGTCAGGGCGTACAGAGTGCAATGAACAAAACGCAGGGTGTCGAGCTGGAAATTCGTAAAGACGATGGTAATACCATCATGGTGGTACAGAAACAAGGCAACACTCGTTTCTCTCCGGGCCAACGTGTCGTACTGGCCAGCAATGGCAGTCAGGTGACCGTTTCCCCGCGCTAAATAAGTTTGCGTGTGGTCAGGTTACTGACCACACGCCTCCTTCATTTCACCCTTTGGCCTGTAACTCAATGATATTATGCTCAAGTTTTGCGATGAGCTTAATCAGTTGTTCCAGTTCCTCTGCGGAGATGCCATGTAAAATTTCCGCGCGGGTTTTGTTAATAACAGCTTCCATTTCGCTGATCAGCGGCTCTGCCTTTTCCGTCAGTTTAATACGTTTAGCCCGACGATCGCTGGCACAAGTTTGACGCGAAATTAACCCTTTTTCTTCCAGTTGGTCCAGAGTACGGACCAGTGATGGCTGCTCGATGCCAATCGCTTTTGCCAGTTGAATTTGCGACTGGTCTGGAGGTAACTGATGGATATTGTGTAACGTAACCCAATGGGTTTGTGTTAACTCCAGCGGTTTCAGGCGATGGTCTATCAGAGCACGCCATATGCGCACCAACCGTGCCAGATCAGAACCTAGTGGCGATTCCAATTTCATCTCCTTATAATTAGCTTGCTAAGATATTATGCGGCTTTTAGAATAGTGTGCAGCAATTGTATTGCTAAAACAAATGTATTGCTGCATTTGGTTACCGTCAGACATATTTTTCAGAAATTGCGCGTAAATTTTTCGCACTTAAAGAATATTTATTAATCTAACGCAATATATTCGGTCGTAAAGGAATCTACTTTGTGAAGTTTATGCTCAATGCAACAGGATTGCCCTTACAAGATCTGGTGTTCGGTGCGTCCGTCTACTTTCCTCCGTTTTTCAAAGCCTTCGCGTTTGGATTCGTCATCTGGCTTGTCGTACACCGCCTGCTTCGTGGCTGGATCTACGCCGGTGACATCTGGCATCCCTTGTTAATGGATTTATCGCTGTTTGCGATTTGCGTTTGCCTTGCCCTGGCAATACTGATTGCGTGGTAACTATGTCAATTAAAACAATTAAGTATTTCTCAACAATCATTGTAGCGGTAGTTGCGGTTCTTGCCGGATGGTGGCTGTGGAATTATTACATGCAATCTCCGTGGACACGCGACGGGAAAATACGCGCAGAACAGGTTTCTATCACCCCTCAGGTGTCGGGACGTATTGTTGAGCTGAATATAAAAGACAACCAGCTGGTTAACGCGGGGGATCTTCTGCTCACGATCGATAAAACGCCCTTTCAGATCGCCGAGCTGAACGCGCAGGCTCAGCTGGCGAAAGCGCAATCTGACCTCGCAAAAGCCAATAACGAAGCGAATCGTCGTCGTCATCTCTCACAAAACTTTATTTCTGCCGAAGAACTCGATACCGCTAACCTCAATGTTAAAGCGATGCAGGCCAGTGTTGATGCCGCACAGGCGACGCTGAAACAGGCACAATGGCAACTGGCGCAAACGGAAATTCGCGCCCCGGTGAGCGGATGGGTGACTAATCTTACTACCCGCATCGGCGATTACGCTGACACCGGGAAACCGCTGTTTGCTCTTGTCGATAGCCACTCGTTTTACGTCATTGGTTATTTTGAAGAAACCAAGTTGCGCCATATCCGCGAAGGTGCACCAGCACAAATAACCCTCTATAGTGATAACAAAACGTTACAGGGTCACGTTTCCAGTATCGGTCGGGCGATTTATGATCAGAGCGTTGAAAGTGACTCAAGCCTTATTCCGGATGTGAAACCTAACGTCCCCTGGGTTCGCCTCGCCCAACGCGTTCCCGTCCGCTTTGCGCTGGATAAAGTCCCAGGCGATGTCACGCTGGTGTCGGGCACCACCTGTAGCATTGCCGTAGGTCAATAATGAACGCATCGTCATGGTCCTTGCGCAATTTGCCCTGGTTCAGGGCCACGCTGGCGCAATGGCGTTATGCGTTACGCAATACCATTGCCATGTGTCTGGCGCTGACGGTTGCCTATTATTTAAATCTGGATGAACCCTATTGGGCGATGACCTCGGCTGCCGTGGTTAGCTTTCCCACCGTTGGCGGTGTCATCAGCAAAAGCCTCGGACGCATCGCTGGCAGTTTGCTCGGAGCCATTGCGGCACTGCTTCTTGCCGGACATACGCTCAATGAGCCGTGGTTTTTTCTTTTGAGCATGGCGGCGTGGCTTGGCTTTTGTACCTGGGCCTGTGCGCACTTCACGAATAATGTCGCGTATGCATTTCAACTGGCGGGCTACACGGCTGCCATCATCGCCTTTCCGATGGTTAATATTACTGAGGCCAGCCAGCTGTGGGATATCGCTCAGGCGCGCGTTTGCGAGGTGATTGTCGGTATTTTGTGCGGCGGCATGATGATGATGATCCTGCCGAGCAGTTCCGATGCTACTGCCCTTTTAACCGCATTGAAAAACATGCACGCCCGATTACTGGAACATGCCAGTTTACTCTGGCAGCCTGAAACAACCGATGCCATTCGTGCAGCACATGAGGGGGTGATTGGACAGATACTGACCATGAATTTGCTCCGTATCCAGGCTTTCTGGAGCCACTATCGTTTTCGCCAGCAAAACGCACGCCTTAATGCGCTGCTCCACCAGCAATTACGTATGACCAGTGTCATCTCCAGCCTGCGACGTATGTTGCTCAACTGGCCCTCACCGCCAGGTGCCTCGCGAGAAATTCTCGAACAGTTGCTAACGGCGCTCGCCAGTTCGCAAACAGATGTTTACACCGTCGCACGTATTATCGCCCCGCTACGCCCGACCAACGTCGCCGACTACCGGCACGTCGCCTTCTGGCAGCGACTACGTTATTTTTGCCGCCTTTATCTGCAAAGTAGTCAGGAATTACATCGTCTGCAAAGCGGTGTGGATGATCATACCAGACTCCCACGGACATCCGGCCTGGCTCGTCATACCGATAACGCCGAAGCTATGTGGAGCGGACTGCGTACATTTTGTACGTTGATGATGATTGGCGCATGGAGTATTGCATCGCAATGGGATGCCGGTGCCAATGCATTAACGCTGGCAGCAATTAGCTGCGTACTCTACTCCGCCGTCGCAGCACCGTTTAAGTCGTTGTCACTGCTGATGCGCACGCTGGTGTTACTTTCGCTATTCAGCTTTGTGGTCAAATTTGGCCTGATGGTCCAGATTAGCGATCTGTGGCAATTTTTACTGTTTCTCTTTCCACTGCTGGCGACAATGCAGCTTCTTAAATTGCAGATGCCCAAATTTGCCGCACTGTGGGGGCAACTGATTGTTTTTATGGGTTCGTTTATCGCTGTCACTAATCCCCCGGTGTATGATTTTGCTGATTTTCTTAACGATAATTTGGCAAAAATCGTTGGCGTCGCGTTGGCGTGGTTAGCGTTCGCCATTTTGCGTCCAGGGTCGGATGCTCGTAAAAGCCGTCGTCATATTCGCGCGCTGCGCCGGGATTTTGTCGATCAGCTAAGCCGCCATCCAACACTGAGTGAAAGCGAATTTGAATCGCTCACTTATCATCACGTCAGTCAGTTGAGTAACAGCCAGGATGCGCTGGCTCGCCGTTGGTTATTACGCTGGGGTGTGGTGCTGCTGAACTGTTCTCATGTTGTCTGGCAATTGCGCGACTGGGAATCGCGTTCCGATCCGTTATCGCGAGTACGGGATAACTGTATTTCACTGTTGCGGGGAGTGATGAGTGAGCGTGGCGTTCAGCAAAAATCACTGGCGGCCACACTTGAAGAATTACAGCGGATTTGCGACAGCCTTGCCCGTCATCATCAACCTGCCGCCCGTGAGCTGGCGGCAATTGTCTGGCGGCTGTACTGCTCGCTTTCGCAACTTGAGCAAGCACCGCCGCAAGGTACGCTGGCCTCTTAATTACTTAATCACACCACAGGCATAGCGTTCACCGCCACCACCCAGCGGTTTAGGTTGATCGGACATACTATCGCCGCCAACGTGGACCATCAACGCCTTGTCTTTGATTTCATCCAGTGATTTCAGACGAGGCGCGATGACGGCATCGGTGGCTTTGCCGTCATTATTGACGACCAGTGCAGGCAGATCGCCTAAATGCCCGGCACCTTCTGGCCCTTCATGTTTACCGGTATTTTGTGGATCAAGATGCCCGCCTGCGGATTCCGCGGCGCTGGCTTTGCCATCTTTGGTGGCTGGCTGGCAGCTTCCTTTGGCATGAATATGGAAGCCATGTTCACCGGGAGGTAATGCTTTCAGATCGGGCGAAAACTCCAGACCTTTATCGGTTTCAGTAATGGTAACGCTACCAATTGACTGCCCAACCCCTTGCGACGTGACGAGGTTCATCTCGACTTTTTCACTGGCAGCTTGTGCGCCGGTCGCAACAACCAGCGCCAGAATGGCCAGACTAAAACGTTTCATAGGACCTCCGTTCATTGTGCATTCCTGAATAAGTGTAAACTAGTGACACATTTTTGAACGGCGGCTATTCCTAAAAGTGCTTACGGTACGTCGTAACCCAGTGCCGCTTTACGGATACGAAACCATTGTTGACGGGTCATTTTCAGTGTTTCTGCTTCGACAGCTGCCCGTACGCGCTCAATTTTACCTGAGCCGATAATTGGCAGCGGCTGCGACGGTAAACGTAATACCCAGGCGTAAACCACCTGTTCAATCGAGCCCGCGTTTAACTCCTCCGCCACCACAGCCAGTTCATCACGCAGCGGCTGGAAATAATCATCATTAAACAGACGACCACCACCAAGGCAGGACCACGCCATCGGACGAACACGCAGTTGTTGCAGTTGGTCGAGCGTGCCATCCAGCAGTAACGGCTGATGTACCGGGGATATTTCCACCTGATTAGTGGCAAGGGTAAACGGCAGGCGTGATTGCAACAGGGCAAATTGCGCGGGCGTGAAGTTGGATACGCCAAAATGGCGCACTTTGCCGCTCTGATGCAGATGTTTAAACGCGTCCGCCACTTCATCGGCATCCATTAACGGGTCTGGTCGGTGGATTAACAGCAGATCCAGATGATCGGTCGCGAGATTAATTAGCGACTGTTCGGCGCTCTTAATGATGTGATCGCGGTCAGTGATGTAATGACCAATGACGTTTTCTTCACGCGCGGTCGTCGCGATACCGCATTTACTGACGATTTCCATCCGTTCACGCAGGTGAGGAGCCAGTTTCAGCGCCTCGCCAAACGCCGCTTCGCACTGATAGCCACCATAAATATCAGCATGGTCCACGGTGGTCACGCCGAGATCCAGATGCTCTTCAATAAAACTGACCAGCTGGCGGGCGGACATATTCCAGTCCATCAATCGCCAGTAGCCCATCACAAAACGGGAAAACTCCGGGCCTTGCGGCGCAATAGTAATACGCTGAACCATAATCGCTTCCTCTTATCAGATATGAGAGGAGTATACGCAAGATTAGGCTCAAAAGAGTGATGGTTGCTCCGGTTCGTCTGATGACGCTGGCTTATTTGCGCGTAATTTGCGCATTAATCGCTGCCGACAAAGGCGCAGCACCTCTTGTTTTTCGCCATCGCTCATTTTATTCCAGTTAAAACGCTCATCCCGACTACGAAAACAGCCGCGACAAAACCCGCGTTCGTCAGACTGGCAAATTCCCCGGCACGGGCTCTGGACGGGAAAGAACTCTAATTGCTCCGCCACTTCGCCCTCCTCAAAATAAGATTATTACCATTATTGAAGCTGTTAATGCCCAAAGTAGCAACTTTGCTTGCACTAGACCGACTGGTCTACTACACTCCAACGCATGAACAAACACACCGAACATGATACTCGCGAACATCTCCTGGCGACGGGCGAGCAACTTTGCCTGCAACGTGGATTCACCGGGATGGGGCTAAGCGAATTACTAAAAACCGCTGAAGTGCCGAAAGGGTCCTTCTATCACTACTTTCGCTCTAAAGAAGCGTTTGGCGTTGCCATGCTTGAGCGCCATTACGCCGCATATCACCAGCGACTGACTGAGTTGCTGCAATCCGGCGAAGGTAACTACCGCGACCGCATACTGGCTTATTACCAGCAAACACTGAACCAGTTTTGCCAACATGGAACCATCAGTGGTTGCCTGACAGTAAAACTCTCTGCCGAAGTGTGTGATCTGTCAGAAGATATGCGTAGCGCGATGGATAAAGGCGCTCGCGGCGTGATCGTTCTGCTCTCGCAGGCGCTGGAAAATGGCCGTGATAGCCATTGTTTAACCTTTTGTGGCGAACCGCTGCAACAGGCACAAGTGCTTTACGCACTATGGCTGGGTGCGAATCTGCAGGCCAAAATTTCGCGCAATTCCGAGCCACTGGAAAACGCGCTGGCACATGTAAAAACCATTATTGCGACGCCTGCCGTTTAGCAGGCATTTTTTATCACCAGACGACCGGGAGCCTTTATGTCATCTGAAAAACTGTATTCCCCACTGAAAGTGGGCGCGATCACGGCGGCAAACCGTATTTTTATGGCACCGCTGACGCGTCTGCGCAGTATTGAACCGGGTGACATCCCTACCCCGTTGATGGCGGAATACTATCGCCAACGTGCCAGTGCCGGTTTGATTATTAGCGAAGCCACGCAAATTTCTGCCCAGGCAAAAGGGTATGCTGGTGCACCTGGCATCCATAGTCCGGAACAAATTGCCGCATGGAAAAAAATTACCGCTGGCGTTCATGCTGAAAATGGTCATATGGCCGTACAGCTGTGGCACACCGGACGCATTTCTCACGCCAGCCTGCAACCTGGCGGTCAGGCACCGGTAGCGCCTTCCGCACTTAGCGCGGGAACACGTACTTCTCTGCGCGATGAAAATGGTCAGGCGATCCGTGTTGAAACATCCATGCCGCGTGCGCTTGAACTGGAAGAGATTCCGGGTATCGTCAATGATTTCCGTCAGGCCATTGCTAACGCGCGTGAAGCCGGTTTTGATCTGGTAGAGCTCCACTCTGCTCACGGTTATTTGCTGCATCAGTTCCTTTCTCCTTCTTCAAACCATCGTACCGATCAGTACGGCGGCAGTGTGGAAAATCGCACGCGACTGGTGCTGGAAGTGGTCGATGCAGGGATTGAAGAATGGGGGGCCGATCGCATTGGCATTCGCGTTTCGCCAATCGGTACTTTCCAGAACACGGATAACGGCCCGAATGAAGAAGCCGATGCACTGTATCTGATTGAACAACTGGGTAAACGCGGCATTGCTTATCTGCATATGTCAGAACCAGATTGGGCGGGGGGTGAACCGTATACTGATGCGTTCCGCGAAAAAGTACGCGCCCGTTTCCACGGTCCGATTATCGGCGCAGGTGCATACACGGTAGAAAAAGCCGAAACGCTGATCGGCAAAGGGTTAATTGATGCGGTGGCATTTGGTCGTGACTGGATTGCGAACCCGGATCTGGTCGCCCGCTTGCAGCGCAAAGCTGAGCTTAATCCACAGCGTGCTGAAAGTTTCTATGGCGGCGGTGCGGAAGGCTACACGGATTACCCGACGCTGTAATCCAACATTGCGAGCGGCGCAAAGCCGCCGCTATACTAAAACAACATTTTGAATCTGTTAGCCATTTTGAGGATATAAAGATGCGTCTTCTTCATACCATGCTGCGCGTTGGCGATCTGCAACGCTCCATCGATTTTTATACCAAAGTGCTGGGCATGAAACTGCTGCGTACCAGCGAAAACCCGGAATACAAATACTCACTGGCGTTTGTTGGCTACGGTCCGGAAACCGAAGAAGCGGTGATTGAACTGACCTACAACTGGGGCGTGGATAAATACGAACTCGGCACTGCTTATGGTCACATCGCGCTTAGCGTTGATAACGCCGCTGAAGCGTGCGAAAAAATCCGTCAAAACGGGGGTAACGTCACCCGTGAAGCGGGTCCGGTAAAAGGCGGTACTACGGTTATCGCGTTTGTGGAAGATCCGGACGGTTACAAAATTGAGTTAATCGAAGAGAAAGACGCCGGTCGCGGTCTGGGCAACTAATCTCCTGCCGGGCGTGAACTCATCGCGCCCGCATCTTTACTGCATCGACAAGTAATATTTGTCATAATGCGCGCTGCAATTTATCCGTATTAAGAGAATCAGATGTCCGATAACGCTCAACTTACCGGTCTGTGCGACCGTTTTCGTGGTTTTTATCCTGTTGTGATCGATGTTGAAACAGCCGGATTTAACGCCAAAACCGATGCGCTGCTTGAGATTGCCGCCATCACCCTGAAAATGGATGAACAAGGCTGGCTGATGCCGGACACCACATTACATTTCCACGTCGAACCATTTGTCGGCGCAAATTTGCAGCCAGAGGCCCTCGCCTTCAACGGCATTGACCCGAACGATCCCGATCGCGGCGCGGTCAGCGAATACGAGGCGCTGCACGAAATTTTTAAAGTTGTACGTAAAGGCATTAAAGCGAGCGGCTGTAACCGCGCCATTATGGTGGCGCACAATGCCAATTTTGATCACAGCTTTATGATGGCCGCCGCAGAACGCGCCTCGCTGAAACGTAACCCGTTCCACCCTTTCGCCACTTTTGACACTGCTGCACTTGCCGGGCTGGCACTCGGACAAACCGTATTGTCAAAGGCTTGCCAGACCGCTGGCATGGACTTCGACAGCACCCAGGCGCACTCCGCGCTGTACGACACCGAACGCACTGCTGTGCTGTTTTGTGAAATCGTCAACCGCTGGAAACGTCTGGGAGGCTGGCCACTACCTGCCGCCGAAGAGGTGTAATCGAGTCGATGCCTGATGACATGCAATGATTCAGGCATCTATAGTGAGGCTATTCCACGCATCATGCATGATATTCACGGGGAATAGCGTTAATGGCAGATAATCTAAACCCTTCATCGCCCCTGCCGGACGTGTTTTCACCGGCGACCCGCGACTGGTTTCTTCGCGCCTTTAAACAGCCGACCGCTGTCCAGTCACAAACCTGGCATGTGGCGGCGCGAGGCGAACATGCGCTGGTGATTGCACCGACTGGCTCCGGGAAAACGCTGGCAGCATTTCTCTACGCCCTCGATCAGCTCTTCCGCGAAGGCGGCGAAGATACCCGCGAGGCGCATAAGCGTAAAACCTCACGCATTCTCTATATTTCACCGATAAAAGCCCTTGGCACCGACGTTCAGCGCAACTTGCAGATCCCGTTACAGGGTATTGCCGATGAACGGCGGCGGCGCGGCGAAACGGAAGTCAATCTTCGCGTGGGGATCCGTACTGGCGATACGCCTGCACAGGAACGCAGCAAACTCACCCGTAATCCGCCGGATATTCTGATCACCACACCCGAATCACTCTATCTGATGCTGACCTCCCGCGCGCGCGAAACGCTACGCGGCGTCGAAACGGTAATTATTGATGAAGTCCACGCGGTAGCGGGCAGTAAACGTGGTGCGCATCTGGCGTTAAGTCTGGAGCGGCTCGATGCGCTGCTCCACACCTCAGCACAGCGAATTGGCCTTTCTGCCACTGTGCGTTCAGCCAGCGATGTGGCAGCATTTCTTGGCGGCGATCGCCCGGTTACGGTAGTCAACCCGCCCGCAATGCGTCATCCGCAGATACGGATTGTCGTACCGGTCGCCAATATGGATGATGTCTCATCGGTCGCCAGCGGCACTGGCGAAGACAGCCATGCTGGCCGGGAAGGCTCCATCTGGCCATATATTGAAACGGGTATCCTTGATGAAGTGTTGCGCCATCGCTCGACCATTGTCTTTACTAATTCGCGGGGACTGGCGGAAAAACTGACGGCACGATTAAATGAGCTTTACGCCGCACGCTTACAGCGTTCCCCGTCTATCGCCGTTGATGCGGCCCATTTCGAGTCGACCTCCGGCGCAACCTCTAACCGTGTACAAAGTAGCGACATTTTTATTGCCCGCTCACACCACGGCTCCGTCTCTAAAGAACAACGAGCAATCACCGAACAGGCGCTGAAATCGGGTGAATTACGCTGTGTGGTCGCAACCTCCAGTCTCGAACTGGGGATTGATATGGGCGCGGTGGATCTGGTGATTCAGGTGGCAACGCCGCTTTCTGTTGCCAGTGGGTTACAACGCATTGGACGTGCCGGACACCAGGTAGGAGGTATCTCCAAAGGGCTGTTTTTCCCCCGAACCCGGCGTGACTTAGTCGATTCCGCAGTCATTGTAGAGTGTATGTTCGCAGGCAGGCTGGAAAACCTGACACCACCGCATAATCCACTCGACGTCCTTGCGCAGCAAACCGTTGCCGCCGCGGCGATGGATGCATTACAGGTAGACGAATGGTACTCCCGCGTACGCCGTGCCGCACCGTGGAAAGATCTGCCAAGACGTGTTTTTGACGCCACGCTGGATATGCTTTCCGGGCGCTATCCCTCTGGCGATTTTTCTGCTTTTCGCCCCAAACTGGTCTGGAACCGGGAGACCGGGATATTGACCGCCCGACCTGGCGCTCAGCTGTTGGCGGTTACCAGCGGTGGCACCATTCCGGATCGTGGCATGTATAGCGTGTTATTACCCGAAGGTGAAGAACAGGCCGGTTCGCGGCGGGTGGGTGAACTGGATGAGGAGATGGTATATGAGTCGCGGGTGAACGACATTATCACTCTCGGCGCTACCTCATGGCGGATCCAGCAAATCACCCGCGATCAGGTGATTGTGACTCCTGCTCCGGGTCGTTCTGCCCGGCTCCCCTTCTGGCGTGGTGAAGGTAACGGACGTCCGGCAGAATTAGGCGAGATGATCGGCGATTTTCTCCATTTACTGGCGGATGGCGCGTTCTTTTCCGGGACTATTCCCCCGTGGTTGGCAGAAGAAAATACGATCGCCAATATTCAGGGGTTGATTGACGAGCAGCGCAACGCGACGGGCATCGTTCCGGGGAGTCGTCATCTGGTCCTCGAACGGTGCCGTGATGAAATTGGTGACTGGCGTATTATTTTGCACTCTCCCTATGGAAGACGGGTGCATGAACCCTGGGCGCTGGCGATTGCCGGGCGAATACATGCACTATGGGGCGCTGACGCGTCTGTGGTTGCCAGTGATGACGGCATTGTTGCGCGCATTCCTGACACCGATGGTAAATTGCCCGATGCCGCGATTTTTTTGTTTGAACCAGAAAAGTTGCTGCAAATTGTCCGCGAGGCGGTAGGCAGCTCGGCACTTTTCGCCGCCCGTTTTCGCGAATGCGCCGCGCGGGCATTATTAATGCCGGGCCGCACGCCGGGCCATCGCACCCCGCTCTGGCAACAACGGCTGCGCGCCAGTCAGTTGCTGGAAATCGCTCAGGGATATCCAGATTTTCCGGTCATTCTCGAAACCCTACGCGAATGTCTGCAAGATGTTTATGATCTTCCCGCGCTGGAACGTTTGATGCGTCGCCTGAATGGTGGCGAAATTCAAATATCCGATGTAACGACCACTACGCCCTCGCCTTTCGCCGCCAGTTTATTGTTCGGCTATGTCGCGGAATTTATGTACCAGAGCGATGCCCCGCTGGCAGAGCGCCGGGCATCCGTACTGTCGCTGGACAGCGAGTTACTGCGCAATCTACTCGGACAGGTCGATCCGGGGGAATTACTCGACCCGCAGGTCATTCGCCTGGTGGAAGAAGAGTTGCAACGACTGGCTCCTGGCAGAAGAGCGAAAGGTGAAGAAGGATTGTTCGACCTACTGCGCGAACTGGGGCCAATGACCGTTGAAGACCTGGCGCAACGGCATACAGGCAGCAGTGAAGAGATTGCGTCGTATCTGGAAAATCTTCTTGCAGTAAAACGAATCTTCCCGACGATGATTAGCGGGCAGGAGCGTCTTGCCTGTATGGATGATGCCGCCAGGCTGCGCGATGCCCTCGGCGTACGACTACCAGAGTCACTGCCAGAGATTTATTTGCACCGAGTCAGTTACCCGCTTCGCGACATCTTTCTGCGCTATCTCCGGGCTCATGCTCTTGTCACGGCTGAACAACTGGCTCATGAGTTTAGTCTCGGTATTGCCATTGTCGAAGAGCAACTTCAGCAACTGCGCGAACAGGGTCTGGTGATGAATCTGCAACAAGACATCTGGGTGAGCGATGAAGTATTTCGTCGTCTGCGTTTGCGCTCGCTGCAAGCCGCCAGAGAAGCGACACGTCCCGTTGCGGCCACGACCTATGCGCGATTGCTGCTGGAACGTCAGGGCGTATTACCCGCCACCGATGGTAGCCCGGCACTCTTTGCCTCAACATCGCCAGGCGTTTATGAGGGCGTGGATGGCGTCATGCGGGTGATCGAACAGCTTGCCGGAGTCGGTTTACCCGCCTCACTCTGGGAAAACCAGATCTTGCCTGCCCGCGTACGCGACTATTCGCCAGAAATGCTCGATGAATTACTGGCAACCGGTGCGGTTATCTGGTCGGGGCAAAAAAAGCTGGGTGAAGATGACGGCCTGGTGGCACTGCATCTACAGGAATATGCCGCAGAATCGTTCACTCCCGCCGAAGCGGATCAGGCGAATCGTTCGGCGCTGCAGCAAGCGATAATCGCTGTTCTGGCTGACGGAGGAGCCTGGTTTGCACAACAAATCAGCCAACGGATACGCGATAAAATCGGCGAATCGGTTGATCCCTCGGCACTGCAAGAGGCGTTATGGGCGCTGGTCTGGCAAGGCGTCATCACCAGCGATATTTGGGCACCGTTACGCGCTCTCACCCGCAGCAGTTCCAACGCACGCACCTCAACTCGCCGCAGTCACCGGGCTCGTCGTGGGCGTCCTGTCTATGCACAACCCGTCTCGCCGCGGGTATCTTACAACACACCAAATCTTGCTGGACGCTGGTCGTTATTGCAGGTGGAGCCACTAAACGATACCGAAAGGATGCTGGCGCTGGCGGAAAATATGCTCGACCGCTACGGCATCATCAGTCGTCAGGCGGTGATAGCCGAAAATATCCCTGGCGGGTTTCCATCGATGCAAACGCTTTGTCGAAGTATGGAAGACTCCGGGCGAATTATGCGAGGTCGTTTTGTAGAAGGTCTGGGGGGTGCGCAATTCGCTGAACGTCTGACTATTGACCGATTGCGCGATCTGGCGACACAAGCCACGCAAACGCGCCACTATACACCAGTGGCGCTCTCCGCCAACGATCCGGCTAATGTGTGGGGAAATCTTCTGCCCTGGCCTGCACATCCGGCAACGCTGGTTCCAACGCGTCGGGCGGGTGCGCTGGTGGTCGTTTCTGGCGGCAAATTGTTACTCTATCTGGCGCAAGGCGGCAAAAAAATGCTGGTCTGGCAGGAAAAAGATGAATTACTCGCCCCAGAGATTTTCCAGGCGCTGACCACCGCACTGCGTCGCGAACCACGGCTGCGCTTTACGCTAACAGAAGTGAATGATCTACCGGTCCGGCAAACGCCGATGTTTACGCCGCTGCGTGAGGCGGGATTTTCAAGTTCGCCACAAGGGCTGGATTGGGGATAGATAAAGAACTGACGGATGCCCGTTCGCATCCGTCAGTACTGCAGGACGGATTATTCCGCGTCCGGCTCTTCAGACTTGTATTTAGCGGCAGTTTCTTTGATCAGCTGCTGCAGTTCACCACGCTGATACATTTCGATCACGATATCACAACCGCCGACCAGCTCGCCGTCAACCCACAGTTGCGGGAAGGTCGGCCAGTTAGCATATTTCGGCAGTTCCGCACGAATGTCCGGATTCTGCAGAATATCAACATAGGCAAAACGTTCGCCACATGCGGCAAGCGCCTGGACTGCCTGGGCAGAGAAACCGCAGCTCGGCAGTTTCGGTGAACCTTTCATGTACAGCAGGATCGGGTTTTCAGCAATCTGGCGTTGGATTTTTTCGATAGTGGTGCTCATTGTCTTGCTTCCTCAAACTTCTTTACGGCAGTAATCTGACATTGTAGCGGGTCAGTGCGGCATCGGAAAATAACATTTTCATCACGCTTTTGCTATTTTATCCCTTTGCTCTATTTGTTGCATTTCAAATATTCGTTTCTTCCCTGACGCAAGGCAAACTGGCGTATTTATGACCATTTTTAGCTTTCACTGCTGCATTTTTTTGCGCTCGCCAACGAAACGTATTTTTTAACAATAAAAGCTATTAACTTTCTCTTCTTCTATGCATTAGAATCATCAAGTTTTGTAAATCAGACGCAGGCATGATAGACCTGCCTTAACAGAGGGACGCTCAGTGGCGCGGATAAACCGTATTTCGATCACGCTCTGTGCTTTACTTTTTACCACCCTGCCTTTAACGCCTATGGCCCATGCTTCAAAGCAAGCCAGGGAGAGTTCTGCTACCACTCATATCACCAAAAAAGCAGATAAAAAGAAAAGCACGGCAACCACCAAAAAGACCCAGAAAGCCAGCCAGAAAACAGCGAAAAAAGCCGCCAGTAAAAGTACGATCAAAAGCAAAACCGCTTCTTCCGTTAAAAAATCTTCCATTACCGCTTCTAAAAACGCCAAAACTCGCAGCAAACACGCCGTCAATAAAACGGCCTCAGCCAGCTTTACCGAAAAGTGTACCAAACGTAAGGGCTATAAATCGCATTGTGTGAAAGTCAAAAATGCCGCGTCAGGAACTCTTGCCGACGCGCACAAAGCGAAGGTGCAAAAAGCCACGAAAGTGGCAATGAATAAACTGATGCAGCAAATTGGTAAGCCATATCGTTGGGGTGGCAGCTCACCGCGTACCGGTTTTGATTGCAGCGGCCTGGTTTATTACGCTTATAAAGATTTGGTGAAAATTCGTATTCCGCGTACAGCGAATGAAATGTATCACCTGCGTGATGCAGCACCTATCGAACGTAGTGAGCTGAAAAACGGCGACCTGGTCTTTTTCCGTACTCAGGGACGCGGTACAGCCGATCATGTCGGCGTGTATGTCGGCAACGGCAAATTTATTCAGTCACCGCGTACGGGTCAGGAAATTCAAATCACTTCTCTCAGTGAAGACTACTGGCAGCGCCACTATGTTGGCGCTCGCCGGGTAATGACCCCAAAAACACTTCGCTAAAACTTTACCCTGTTGTTACGGCAACAGGGTAAGTTCATCTTTTGTCTCACCTTTTAATTTGCTACCCTATCCATACGCACAATAAGGCTATTGTACGTATGCAAATTAATAATAAAGGAGAGTAGCAATGTCATTCGAATTACCTGCACTACCATATGCTAAAGATGCTCTGGCACCGCACATTTCTGCGGAAACCATCGAGTATCACTACGGCAAGCATCATCAGACTTATGTCACTAACCTGAACAACCTGATTAAAGGTACCGCGTTTGAAGGTAAATCACTGGAAGAGATTATTCGCAGCTCTGAAGGTGGCGTATTCAACAACGCAGCTCAGGTCTGGAACCATACTTTCTACTGGAACTGCCTGGCACCGAACGCGGGTGGCGAACCGACTGGAAAAGTCGCTGAAGCTATCGCCGCATCTTTTGGCAGCTTTGCCGATTTCAAAGCACAGTTTACTGATGCAGCAATCAAAAACTTTGGTTCTGGCTGGACCTGGCTGGTGAAAAACAGCGATGGCAAGCTGGCTATCGTTTCAACCTCTAACGCGGGTACTCCACTGACCACCGATGCAACTCCACTGCTGACCGTTGATGTCTGGGAACACGCTTATTACATCGACTATCGCAATGCACGTCCTGGCTATCTGGAGCACTTCTGGGCGCTGGTGAACTGGGAATTCGTAGCGAAAAATCTCGCTGCATAATAACTGATGGCAAATGCAGCATTGCCTGATGCGCTTCGCTTACCATGCCAACACGGATGAGTCGTTAACATCGCATCCGGCAAGATAAATCGCACGTTGCCAGCAACTGTAACGCAGAAGGTTATCCTTCTGCGTTTTTGTTTAATTAGCTGTTGGCAACGCAAACTGTTTCAGGTTGTTTTCTGGCTGACATAAACACCAGCAATAATGCCAGTCCCGCGACAATCGCCCCCATCACCGGCACAAAACTGTATCCCAGCCCAGCGGAAATTACCGCACCACCAGCAGCTGCTCCCAGCGCATTTCCAAGATTAAAGGCACCAATATTGACTGATGAAGACAGACCTGGCGCTTCACTGGCGACACGCATCACGCGCATCTGTAACGGCGGTACGACCGCAAAGGTTGCAGCTCCCCACACCACCATGCTAATAGCTGCGCCGAACTCATTGCGGGCCAGGAACGGGATTGCCAGCATAATCACCATCAGCAACAACAAAAAGCCTTTCAACGTGCTGTTAACTGAACGATCTGCCAGTTTGCCGCCGAGATAGTTACCGATAGAGAATCCGACACCAATCAGCACCAGCATTGCCGTAACGAACACCGGTGTTGCGTGGGTAATACTTTGCAGTACCGGAGAGATATAGGTGTAGAGGGTAAACATTGCACCAGCTCCCAGTACCGTCGTCAGCAATGCAGACAGCACCTGCGGACGCATTAATACCGCCAGCTCTTTTTTCACTTCAGGTCGCGCCCCTGCGCCACCTTTAGGTAATGAGAAGAACAGACTTACCATTGAAATCACTCCCAGCCCCGCCGTTGCCAGAAATGACATCCGCCAGCCGATGGTTTCACCCAACCAAGTCGCCGCCGGTACGCCACCGATATTTGCCAGGGTTAACCCCATAAACATAGTGGCAACTGCGCTGGCCTGTTTATGTTTTGGCACCACGCTTGCTGCCACAACTGAACCCAAACCAAAAAATGCTCCGTGATTCAGGCTGGTCAAAATGCGTGAAAGCATGAGAGTCATATAATCCGGCGCGATGGCGGAAAGTACGTTGCCGAGCGTGAAAATCGCCATCAGGAAAATCAACGCACTGCGGCGAGCACGATGAGAAAGTAGAAGCGTCATCAGCGGCGCGCCAACCATTACGCCAACTGCATAGGCACTGATTAACATTCCGGCAGCGGGAATCGAGACATCCACACCGCGCGCAATGACGGGCAATAAGCCCATTGGCGAGAACTCCGTTGTCCCGATACCAAACGCGCCAATCGCCAGCGCCAGCAACGGATAGTTAATTTTCATGCCTTATCTCCACCTCTTCGCGTCATTACGCGATATTCATTAAAGTGGCGAAAGCATGACAGCAATCACAAAAAAATGAAAATAACAAAAAGAGAAAACACTTTTGCCATTTTGCTAACAAACAGGAAGGAGATGCGAGGGAGAACGCGCTCCCTCGAGAGGAAATCAGTGCAGCGCGGCAGTCAAACCCACGGCCACGATCAAACCGAGGACGATAATCGTTGTTACCAGTGAAAATTTAAGGTCGGTGCTCATCAAGTTTTCTCCTTTTTTATTACCACACAAAAAGTGATATTACGCATTTTTACACACTGTGATGAAAAAATCTCCCGTCATTTATAATGATAAGTGTTTTTACCACTTCCCCTTTTCGTCAAGATCGGCCAAAATTCCACGCTTACACTATTTGCGTACTGGCCATTGACCCCTTCCTGACGCTCCGTGTCGTTTTTCCGGCGTACCGCAACACTTTTGTTGTGCGTAAGGTGTGTAAAGGCAAACGTTTACCTTGCGATTTTGCAGGAGCTGAAGTTAGGGTCTGGAGTGAAATGGAATGGCAACAATAAAAGATGTAGCGAAACGAGCAAACGTTTCCACTACAACTGTGTCACACGTGATCAACAAAACACGTTTCGTCGCTGAAGAAACGCGCAACGCCGTGTGGGCAGCGATCAAAGAATTACACTACTCCCCTAGCGCGGTGGCGCGTAGTCTGAAGGTTAACCACACCAAGTCTATCGGTTTGCTGGCGACCAGCAGCGAAGCGGCCTATTTTGCCGAGATCATTGAAGCGGTTGAAAAAAATTGCTTCCAGAAAGGTTACACCCTGATTCTGGGCAATGCGTGGAACAATCTTGAGAAACAGCGGGCTTATCTGTCGATGATGGCGCAAAAACGCGTCGATGGTCTGCTGGTGATGTGTTCTGAGTACCCAGAGCCGTTGCTGGCGATGCTGGAAGAGTATCGCCATATCCCAATGGTGGTGATGGACTGGGGTGAAGCAAAAGCTGACTTCACCGATGCGGTCATTGATAACGCGTTCGAAGGCGGCTACATGGCCGGGCGTTATCTGATTGAACGCGGTCACCGCGAAATCGGCGTTATCCCTGGCCCGCTGGAACGTAACACCGGCGCAGGCCGCCTTGCCGGTTTTATGAAGGCGATGGAAGAAGCGATGATCAAGGTGCCGGAAAGCTGGATTGTGCAGGGCGACTTTGAACCCGAATCTGGTTATCGCGCCATGCAGCAAATCCTGTCGCAGCCGCATCGCCCTACTGCCGTCTTCTGTGGTGGCGATATCATGGCAATGGGCGCACTTTGTGCTGCTGATGAAATGGGTCTGCGTGTCCCGCAGGATGTTTCGCTGATCGGGTATGATAACGTGCGCAACGCCCGCTATTTTACGCCGGCGCTGACCACGATCCATCAGCCAAAAGATTCGCTGGGCGAAACGGCGTTCAACATGCTGTTGGATCGTATCGTCAATAAACGCGAAGAACCGCAATCCATTGAAGTGCATCCGCGGTTGATTGAACGCCGCTCCGTGGCTGACGGCCCGTTCCGCGACTATCGTCGTTAATCACCCGTTGCGGGAGTCTCTTCCGGCTCCCGCAGCCACTCCTTATTCAGCGTCTCACTATCGCCGAGATACTCAAGCAACCAGGTTAACGCAGGCGACATATCATTTTGCTGCCATGTCAGACAACATGCCGAATCCGGGAAGGGGTTTTCCAGTTCTAGTGCTACCCACTTCCCCTCATTAAGCCACGGTTTGGCGAAATGTGTTGGCACCATCCCTATGCATAATCCTGCCGAGATACAGGTTGCCGATGATTCCCAGTCAGGCACGACAAGTCTTTTTTGGTTATCCAGCAACCAGGTAATACGTTTAGGTAGCGTTCGCGAGGTGTCTTCGCGCACCAACGACGGCCAGTTGCGCAACGTATCATCGCTGAACGGGCCATCCATCAACGCCAGCGGGTGGTGACTGGCAACAACGCAACTCCAGCTTAGCATCCCCATATCCCGGAAGGCATAACGACCGCCTACCGGAATCGCGCGTGTTGCGCCAATCGCCAGTTCCACGCGCCCGTCGGAAAGCGCATCCCAGACACCGTTGAACACTTCCTGAAAGACAAGAAGTTCGACATCATCAAAATGGCGATAAAAATCAACGATCATCTGCCGTGTACGTTCTGGCCTGACAATATTATCCACTGCGATAGCTAACTGACCGCGCCAGCCGTTCGCTATCTGCTGACATTGCTGCCGGGTGATCTGCATTTTTTTGACAACAGAGCGCCCTTCTTTGAGAAACCACGCCCCGGCAGCGGTCAGTTCCACATCACGGTGACGTCGTTCAAACAGCGGCACCGCCAGCCACTCTTCCAGCTGACGCACGGTATAGCTGACCGCAGAAGGAACGCGATGCAACTCCTGTGCCGCAGCGCTAAAACTACCATTACGCGCTACCGCATCAACAACTTCGAGTGAATATTCTGACCACATAGTCTGCCTGCAAAATTTTTGAAACCAGTCATCAAATATTACCGTTTCACAACACTAATTTCACTCCCTACACTTTGCGGCGGTGTTTAATTGAGAGATTTAGAGAATATACATGCAACCTGGGAAAAGATTTTTAGTCTGGCTGGCGGGTTTGAGCGTACTCGGTTTTCTGGCAACCGATATGTATCTGCCTGCTTTCGCCGCCATACAGGCCGACCTGCAAACGCCTGCGTCTGCTGTCAGTGCCAGCCTTAGTCTGTTCCTTGCCGGTTTTGCCGCAGCCCAGCTTCTGTGGGGGCCGCTCTCCGACCGTTATGGTCGTAAACCGGTATTATTAATCGGCCTGACAATTTTTGCGTTAGGTAGTCTGGGGATGCTGTGGGTAGAAAACGCCGCTACGCTGCTGGTATTGCGTTTTGTACAGGCTGTGGGTGTCTGCGCCGCGGCGGTTATCTGGCAAGCGTTAGTGACGGATTATTATCCTTCACAGAAAGTTAACCGTATTTTTGCGACCATCATGCCGCTGGTGGGTCTATCTCCGGCACTGGCTCCTCTGTTAGGAAGCTGGCTGCTGGTCCATTTTTCCTGGCAGGCGATTTTCGCCACCCTGTTTGCCATTACCGTGGTGCTGATTCTGCCTATTTTCTGGCTCAAACCCACGACGAAGGCCCGTAACAATAGTCAGGATGGTCTGACCTTTACCGACCTGCTACGTTCTAAAACCTATCGCGGCAACGTGCTGATATATGCGGCCTGTTCAGCCAGTTTTTTTGCATGGCTGACCGGCTCACCGTTCATCCTTAGTGAAATGGGCTACAGCCCGGCAGTTATTGGTTTAAGTTATGTCCCGCAAACTATCGCGTTTCTGATTGGTGGTTATGGCTGTCGCGCCGCACTGCAGAAATGGCAAGGCAAGCAGTTATTACCGTGGTTGCTGGTACTGTTTGCTGTCAGCGTCATTGCGACCTGGGCTGCGGGCTTCATTAGCCATGTGTCGCTAGTCGAAATCCTGATCCCATTCTGTGTGATGGCGATTGCCAACGGCGCAATCTACCCGATTGTTGTCGCCCAAGCGCTGCGTCCCTTCCCACATGCAACTGGTCGCGCCGCAGCGTTGCAGAACACTCTACAACTGGGTCTGTGCTTCCTCGCAAGTCTGGTAGTTTCCTGGCTTATCAGTATCAGCACGCCATTGCTCACCACCACCAGCGTGATGTTATCAACAGTAGTGCTGGTCGCTCTGGGTTACATGATGCAACGTTGTGAAGAAGTAGACTGCCAGAATCATGGCAATGCCGAAGTCGCTCATAGCGAATCACACTGATCTATATCGATATACTTATACTTAGGCTGCTAACAAAATTTTGTTGTATGATTGAAATTAGCGGCCTATACTAATTTCGAGTTATTAAAGCTACGATAAATATTATGTTTTTACGGGGACAGGATCGTTCCCGACTCACTATGGATGGTCATTTCGGCAAGGGTTCCTCCTTTCCCTCTGTTCTACGTCGGATTATAGACTCGCGGTTTTTTCTGCGAGATTTCTCACAAAGCCCAAAAAGCGTCTACGCTGTTTTAAGGTTCTGATCACCGACCAGTGATGGAGAAACTATGAGTTCATCGTGTATAGAAGAAGTCAGTGTACCGGATGACAACTGGTACCGTATCGCCAACGAATTACTTAGCCGTGCCGGTATAGCCATTAACGGTTCTGCCCCGGCGGATATTCGTGTGAAAAACCCCGATTTTTTTAAACGCGTTCTGCAGGAAGGATCGTTGGGGTTAGGCGAAAGTTATATGGATGGCTGGTGGGAATGTGACCGACTGGATATGTTTTTTAGCAAAGTCTTACGCGCAGGTCTCGAGAACCAACTCCCCCATCATTTCAAAGACACGCTGCGTATTGCTGGCGCTCGTCTCTTCAATCTGCAGAGTAAAAAACGTGCCTGGATAGTCGGCAAAGAGCATTACGATTTGGGTAATGACTTGTTCAGCCGCATGCTTGATCCCTTCATGCAATATTCCTGCGCTTACTGGAAAGATGCCGATAATCTGGAATCTGCCCAGCAGGCGAAGCTCAAAATGATTTGTGAAAAATTGCAGTTAAAACCAGGGATGCGCGTACTGGATATTGGCTGCGGCTGGGGCGGACTGGCGCACTACATGGCATCTAATTATGACGTAAGCGTGGTTGGCGTCACCATTTCTGCCGAACAGCAAAAAATGGCTCAGGAACGCTGTGAAGGCCTGGATGTCACCATTTTGCTGCAAGATTATCGTGACCTGAACGACCAGTTTGATCGTATTGTTTCTGTGGGGATGTTCGAGCACGTCGGACCAAAAAATTACGATACCTATTTTGCGGTGGTGGATCGTAATTTGAAACCGGAAGGCATATTCCTGCTCCATACTATCGGTTCGAAAAAAACCGATCTGAATGTTGATCCCTGGATTAATAAATATATTTTTCCGAACGGTTGCCTGCCCTCTGTACGCCAGATTGCTCAGTCCAGCGAACCCCACTTTGTGATGGAAGACTGGCATAACTTCGGTGCTGATTACGATACTACGTTGATGGCGTGGTATGAACGATTCCTCGCCGCATGGCCAGAAATTGCGGATAACTACAGTGAACGCTTTAAACGGATGTTTACCTATTATCTGAATGCCTGTGCGGGTGCTTTCCGCGCCCGTGATATTCAGCTCTGGCAGGTCGTGTTCTCACGCGGTGTTGAAAACGGCCTTCGAGTGGCTCGCTAAAGGCTATTCTATCGCCCCCTCTCCGGGGGCGATTTCAGATCAGGCTTCTGTACCTGGTTGATTCATGGCATTTTCTCGTGCCGCCAGCACTCGTTCTACCGTATCTACCACTGCCTGAGTTTGTGGATCGATTTCAATGTTGACGCGTGCGCCAAGTTTTTTCTTCCCAAGAGTCGTGCGTTCCAGTGTTTCCGGAATTAAATGGACGCAAAAACGCGTTGGCGTGACTTCGCCGACGGTCAGGCTAATACCGTCGATGCCAATAAATCCTTTGTACAGAATATATTTCATCAACTGACTATCCTGGACTTTAAACCAGATCTGGCGATTATTTTCCGAGGTTAATATTTTCGCCACTTCAGCGGTGGTCATAATATGACCTGACATTAAGTGTCCGCCAATTTCATCACTGAATTTCGCCGCACGCTCAACGTTTACCCAATCCCCCACTTTTAAATCGCCAAGATTAGTAATGCGTAACGTTTCTTTCATCAGGTCAAAACTGACATGGTTGCCGTTAATTTCCGTCACGGTCAGGCAGCAACCGTTATGCGCCACGGACGCACCGGTTTCCAGGCCGTCCAGCATGTGGTCGGGTAACTCCACCACATGCGTGCGAAAATTTGGTTTCTCGTCAATCGACACCAGTTTTGCGGTGCCCTGTACAATCCCCGTAAACATACTTACAACTCCTGAAATCAGTTAAGACATTCTGTTCAGCACAATAGCAGGTGGCAAACGCCCTTACCAGTGAAGGGGTAAGAATGACTATTTTTTCACTGGAGAATTAATAAATCCTCGCTACAATAGACTGAATTTCCCCTGCTTCTTCTTTTTGCTGCCCATTCAGGCGGCTTTTTAGTCTCTCATATAACTACAAATAAAAGGTGTTCACGTGCAGAAGTATATCAGTGAAGCGCGTCTGTTATTAGCATTAGCAATCCCGGTGATTCTCGCGCAAATCGCCCAAACTGCGATGGGTTTTGTCGATACCGTGATGGCGGGCGGCTATAGTGCCACCGACATGGCGGCGGTCGCTATCGGTACTTCTATCTGGCTTCCGGCGATCCTCTTTGGTCACGGACTGTTGCTGGCATTAACGCCGGTTATCGCGCAATTAAATGGTTCCGGTCGACGTGAGCGCATTGCGCATCAGGTGCGACAAGGTTTCTGGCTGGCGGGTTTTGTTTCCGTTCTCATTATGCTGGTGCTGTGGAATGCAGGTTACATTATCCGCTCCATGGAAAACATCGATCCGGCTCTGGCGGACAAAGCCGTGGGTTATCTGCGTGCGTTGCTATGGGGCGCGCCGGGCTATCTTTTCTTCCAGGTTGCCCGTAACCAGTGTGAAGGTCTGGCAAAAACCAAGCCGGGTATGGTGATGGGCTTTATCGGCCTGCTGGTGAACATTCCGGTGAACTATATCTTTATTTACGGTCATTTCGGTATGCCTGAGCTCGGTGGCGTTGGTTGTGGCGTGGCTACTGCTGCGGTGTATTGGGTCATGTTCCTTGCCATGGTTTCTTACATTAAACGCGCCCGCTCGATGCGCGATATTCGTAACGAAAAGGGCACTGCGAAGCCCGATCCTGCGGTTATGAAACGACTGATTCAACTCGGTTTGCCAATTGCGCTGGCGCTGTTCTTTGAAGTAACGCTGTTTGCCGTCGTGGCTCTGTTAGTGTCTCCGCTCGGTATTGTTGATGTCGCAGGACACCAGATTGCCCTGAACTTTAGTTCACTGATGTTTGTGCTTCCAATGTCGCTGGCGGCAGCGGTAACTATCCGCGTAGGTTATCGTCTGGGTCAGGGCTCAACGCTGGATGCGCAAACCGCTGCGCGGACCGGGCTTATGGTGGGTGTCTGTATGGCAACCCTGACGGCCATTTTCACGGTTTCACTGCGGGAGCAAATCGCCCTGTTGTACAACGACAATCCCGAGGTTGTAACGCTGGCTGCGCATTTGATGTTGCTGGCGGCGGTATATCAGATTTCTGACTCTATCCAGGTGATTGGCAGTGGGATTTTGCGTGGTTATAAAGATACGCGTTCCATTTTCTATATCACCTTTACGGCTTACTGGGTGCTGGGCTTGCCAAGCGGCTATATTCTGGCACTGACCGATCTGGTCGTTGAACCTATGGGGCCAGCAGGCTTCTGGATAGGCTTTATTATTGGCCTGACGTCGGCAGCCATTATGATGATGCTGCGTATGCGGTTCCTGCAACGTCTGCCGTCAGCCATCATTCTGCAACGAGCGTCCCGCTAATAAAGACAAGGCGCAACCTTAACGGGTTGCGCCTGTATTTTTACGCAGACTGGAGCGTTGCGCCAATCCCGTCTTCGTCTGGCTGTAGTTTCAGTGCGTTACACAGAGTTTGCCGACTGGCATCTGTTATCTCAACGCGTATATCCCCGGTAACTTCCCCTTTCACATTGATGAAGTCAGGTGAAATTTCTTTCGCACTGGTTTGCAGGCAAATCGCTCCCTCTCCGCGCAGGCGTTTCACTTTCAGTTGCACATGCGTTGCCGCACCAGTGATCAGCCACAGTTTTCCGCCATTCAGATTGATGTTACCAACAATGAAAGTGACACTGTCACCTTTTACCGTACTGCCGTCGAGAATCAATACACCGCCCTGCTGTACAGTAATCGTTGATTGTTGCAGATCTGCGCCATAGCCAATAATCATTGAAGCGCCGTCCAGTAATGCAACACTCCCGGTCAGTTCAACCGGTGCGCGATCTTCCTCTACGACAAAATTTTCGTCCGCGCTGGTGGGTGACAACAAGATCACTGTCCCACCTTGTATTACCGCGTTTTCCAGCGTACCAGCATGCACTTCAGCCCGACCACCTACATTAACGGACAAGTTTTGCGTCTTACCGGAACTGTAGAGCTGAAGACCATCCGTCCCCAGACAATAAGTGGATCCATTCTCAACAATAGTGTCAGAGTCTTCACCACCAAGATTATTCATGGTGCCACCAGCAAGCAACGTATCATTGGCTTTCCCCGCCAGCATAAAAACGCCGCCCTGATTAATCTCACAATTGCTGGCTTCCCCACCTGGATACACCAACAATTCACCACCTTCATCTACCAAGACCGCTGAGGTTGTCCCATTGACCAACAGGCCTCCCTCTTGATCGAGAATGATTTTTTCCGCGCGATGGCCTTCCAGTACACGCAGGTTACCGCCATTTTCCAGCAACAAACCGCAGGCATAACCTTTATCAACGCTGAATTCACCTTCGGGATGGCGGCCATTAACCGTAGCGAGCGTAGAGAGACTAATTGCGCCTCCCTCGGACTGAACAATATCTGTGGCAATGGCACCGTCGCTGACCGATAGCGTGCCATTGTTGCCGTACTGTGTGCATTTGGCGATCCCACCGGTTGCCACTTTCAACCAGCCAGCCCCCGTGACCACGGTATTTTCGGCTCTTCCGCCAGCTTCAACAATTAACTCACCTTCAGTAAGTTGCGTCACGCCAATGACCTCGCCGGTCTTAACAATTTGCACGTTCCCGTCGCTCATCAAGTTTTTCGCATCAGATCCCATGATTTATTCCTTTGCTGCATCTGTGTGCCTTTATTGCTACCTAAGTGTAAAGGCTACGGAGGATTTATCCACGACAGATTTTGAGATGGTGGCAAACAACTCTGTTTAAACTCTGATACACAGATTATTGGGTTGTGTCAGATGTAAATGCGATCCTGAATAAAAATCGCCCTTGCAAATCAACAAAATATAGCCAATTTGCTTAAAAGCTCTGCAAACGGTCGAAATAGCGCAGAAAATTACGTTTTGCCTCTTGCCACCTTCCCACTCTGCCGCTAATATTCGTCCCCGTTGTCACCTACAACGTTGCGTTCATAGCTCAGTTGGTTAGAGCACCACCTTGACATGGTGGGGGTCGTTGGTTCGAGTCCAATTGAACGCACCATCCTGCGTCCGTAGCTCAGTTGGTTAGAGCACCACCTTGACATGGTGGGGGTCGGTGGTTCGAGTCCACTCGGACGCACCAGATTTTCTTAATCTGGTCTTCTCCTTTTTTCCCTCTGTTTCTTCTCTGTATCCAATACGTTAAAAGATTTACACTGTCTTCGTATGCGTTATCAGAAGGAGAATCGCTATGGCAACTTTGTTACAACTTCATTTTTCTTTCAATGGCCCATTTGGCGACGCAATGGCTGAGCAGCTTAAACCGCTTGCTGAGTCGATTAATCAGGAACCTGGTTTTCTGTGGAAGGTATGGACAGAAAGTGAAAAGAACCACGAAGCCGGTGGGATCTACCTTTTTACTGATGAAAAAAGCGCCCTTGCCTATCTGGAAAAACATACTGCCCGACTGAAAAATCTCGGCGTTGAGGAAGTTGTCGCCAAAGTTTTCGATGTCAATGAGCCACTTAGTCAAATCAATCAGGCAAAACTCGCCTGACAGAATTTAATCAAGGGCGGTTAGCGCCCTTTTCATCCCTGTCTGAAATTTCTCAAATTCTAAAAATCTCAACCAAACTTATCTGATAACACTAAATTCGAAAGAATGCGTACAGGTAAGTAACAATGAAAAAAATTGCTATTGTGGGTGCCGGGCCTACGGGGATCTACACCTTATTCTCGCTTCTACAGCAACAAACTCCACTTTCTATTTCTATCTTCGAGCAGGCTGATGAAGCCGGTGTCGGGATGCCATACAGTGATGAGGAAAACTCAAAACTGATGCTGGCAAATATTGCCAGTATTGAAATACCGCCGATTTATTGTTCGTATCTCGAATGGCTACAAAAGCAAGAAGCCAGCCATCTCCAGCGTTATGGCGTTAAAAAAGAAACCTTGCACGATCGTCAGTTTTTACCGCGAATTCTGCTGGGCGAATATTTCCGCGATCAATTTTTACGATTAGTAGATCAGGCACGACAGCAAAAATTTGCAGTGGCTGTTTATGAATCATGCCAGGTTACCGATCTGCAAATTACAAATGCTGGCGTCATGCTCGCTACAAATCAGGATTTACCCAGCGAGACGTTTGATTTAGCGGTGATTGCCACGGGTCACGTCTGGCCTGATGAAGAAGAAGCAACCAGAACGTACTTTCCCAGCCCGTGGTCAGGCCTGATGGAAGCAAAGGTCGATGCGTGTAACGTGGGTATTATGGGAACATCCTTGAGCGGACTGGATGCGGCAATGGCAGTGGCTATTCAGCATGGTTCGTTCATTGAAGATGATAAACAACACGTCATTTTTCACCGCGATAACGCAAGTGAAAAGCTAAATATTACGTTAATGTCGCGCACGGGTATTTTACCCGAAGCCGATTTCTATTGCCCTATTCCCTACGAGCCCTTACACATCGTCACTGATCAGGCATTAAATGCTGAGATTCAAAAAGGCGAATATGGCCTTTTGGATCGGGTATTTAGATTGATAGTAGAGGAAGTCAAGTTTGCTGATCCAGGCTGGAGCCAACGCATAGCCTTAGAGAGCCTGAATGTCGATTCCTTTGCTCAAGCCTGGTTTGCCGAGCGCAAACAACGCGACCCATTTGACTGGGCAGAAAAAAATCTCCAGGAAGTCGAACGCAATAAACGAGAAAAACATACTGTTCCCTGGCGTTATGTCATTCTGCGCCTGCATGAAGCAGTACAGGAAATTGTTCCACATCTGAATGAACACGACCATAAACGGTTCAGTAAAGGCCTTGCCCGAGTTTTCATAGATAATTATGCGGCAATCCCTTCAGAGTCTATTCTTCGGCTGCTGGCCTTACGTGAAGCGGGAATCATTCATATACTCGCCCTCGGTGAAGACTACGAAATGGAAATTAATGAGTCGCGCACCGTCCTGAAAACGGAAGACAATAGCTACTCGTTTGACGTTTTTATTGATGCCCGTGGGCAGCGTCCGCTTAAAGTGAAAGATATTCCTTTCCCTAGACTACGCGAACAATTACAGAAAACAGGGGATGAAATCCCTGATGTTGGCGAAGATTATACGTTACAGCAACCCGAAGATATTCGTGGGCGCGTAGCGTTCGGCGCGTTGCCCTGGTTAATGCACGACCAGCCATTCGTACAGGGACTTACGGCATGTGCAGAAATTGGTGAGGCGATGGCTCGGGCTGTCGTAAAACCTGCCTCCCGTGCACGTAGGCGTCTTTCGTTTGATTAAAGGTAAAGCTATCAGCACTCAACAAACTGATGCTGTTCATTAAGACGATAGCGGACTCCGGCTCGAATATTGTTTTCACCTTCAATGGCGACGGCGAAGCGAACTCTTTCGCCGTCATGATATGCCAGTGCGGCGCTTCCTCCTGGCCCGAGAATAATTGAGTCGACCACGCCCGTGCTCACTACCGTTGAATTTTCACCGCTGGCAATGATGTGTACATTGTCGCCGCTGTTGGCAATTCTGGCGTTTGCGCCAAAGCTGGCGATTTGCACCAGGTCACCATTACTGGCGACATGACACCGTTCACCCAATGTACAAACGCGTACTCGCATTCCGGTATTCGCAATCCGACTACTATCTCCAGCGCTGCTTATCCGCGAAGAATTACCGGTTACAGCAACCCGTGCGCGTTCACCGGAGCTGCCAATGTGACTGTTAAAGCCGACACTTCCAATCCGCACGCTATAACCCATACTGGCAATTTGCGCGGCATACCCAGCGGTTGCGATTCTGGCATTATCCTCACAACAGCCGATGCGAGCATGATCGTCGCTGCGGGCAAACTGACTGCAAAATGCTCTCTCTCCGGGATCTGTGGCCAGTTTTTGCATAGAAGAAACTTCCTGATGCGCGAAGTTTTCATCCGCCAGCCATTTTTTCCACGCATACTCAACCAGACTCTCCGCCCAGTCCGTATATCCTTCCTCAATCAGTGCATGATGAATATCGGCATAACTACCGCCGCGTGGGAAATGGCGCAGGAACCAGCGATACATCACCGCTCCGATACGCCATTCTCGCAGGTCTGCTCGTGTAATGATCATTCGTTAGTGCCGGTGATAGCCATCGACCATGCTTTTAAAGGTTTCGTGTGGCGTACGCCCCGTGGTGCAAAGATAAAGATGACCGAAGATAAAAAAGAGGCTTATAAATGCCAGAGCAAAATGCGCCTGCAATAACCAGTATCTTACGCCAGGAAACACATCTCCCACGGCTTGCGGATAGAGACACAGCAGCCCCGTCAATAGTAACAACGGCAGCAATCCATACATGACACCAATATAGGCAACCTGCTGTAAGGGATTAAATTTAGACTGGGTTGTTGCCGGGAAAGGATGTTCTTCCCCCTGCATAATGCCAAACAAATAAAATCGCGTTTGTTTTGCCGCTCGCTCCAGCCAACCCTGACGACGAATGCGATAGTGGTGACCATTACCCCCAACGGCATTGATCAGAACAAAGCCGAGCCAGCATGCCAGTAACAAAAATCCGCAAACTTCATGCAACGCAACCAGACTTTTAACCGCAGTTGCGCCCACCAGCGCAAAGTGATTTATCAGCCCACTTGCCAGCAACAATACAAAGAGTAACGCATTCGACCAGTGCCATAATCTGACCGCTTTGCTGTAAAGATAAATCTTCTCACCATGATCGGTGGCTGATTTCTTCACGCCACGAGCACGAAGCAAGGCATGCAGCCCCAGCACCAACCACATCCCAACCAGCAATAGTCCGGCAATGATCAACCACACCGGCCAAAATTCGGGAGTGAATTGTGGCACATAGTTCGCCAACTGGCTCTGAAACTGTTCAGCATGTTGCGACGGGTTCATACATTTTCCTTTTTAATCAAATGTTGACCGAATCGGCGATACAGATGCGGTTTCCCGGCACCAGGTAGCTGATATTGATAATATTTATTTTCTTGCAACCACGCTTGAATTTCTGGGCTATCTTCGCGACCAAAGATCAATGCGTGTTCCGGACAGGCGCTGACGCAAATGGGCGGAAAGCCTTTTGCCAGTCGGGACTCAGCGCAGAAATCACATTTATCTGCCACTTTAGTGACAGGGTTAAGGTAGCGAACCTGGTAAGGACAAGCGCCAATGCAATAACTGCAGCCGATGCACTGCGATTTTTCTACCCGCACGATCCCCTGCTCATCACGCCACGACGCCCCTGTCGGGCATACGTCGATGCAAGGAGCATCTTCACAGTGCTGGCATGACTGGCGAAAATAGTGATACTGCGTTTCGTTGTCGTTATCGGTGACTGGAATGTGTGCTATCGATAAACGGCTTCCCTGAGCGGGGACGTGGTTAGTTTTACGGCATGCGCGGGCACAAATATTACAGCCATTGCACCGTGACTCGTCATGAATCATGGCATACCGAACTTCCTTTTCTTGCCTCGTGTTCGCTAACAGAGAAGACGCAGAACCAGTAAAAAAGATTACTGTTCCCATCCCCAGAACAAATTTGCGTCGAGTGAAGGACATCTGATTATCCCCTAATGCAGTGGCTGCTACTGTCCACCCTATCCATGACATCTCCCTGATATTTCAGGGGTTCTGAAACTGCTCTACCTCGAACCATTCGCATAAGCCATACGCCTTGCCATAGGTCATAAATCGCTCGCTAAACAAGTACAACACCGCCGTCGATGACTCCACCTGCCGTATATCAGCATATTCAGGTGCAATATCCATCGCGGCGATCGCGGCTTCGATCTGCGCTTCCTGGAAGTAATATGGCGCTTGCATCAGCATGGCGACTTTGTAAGGACGAGGATACGTCTGGCACTCAAAACGAACGGCGTGTGCAATGGCGCGACAAATGTCCTGCTCCACAACTTGCAAAGACATCGCCGCGTAGTTTTCACTCATGGCCTGAGTTGAGTAATAGTAATCATCCTGGCTTCCCGTCAAACAAGCGATATCCGCGTGGTCTCCGTTCTGCTTAATGCTTTCCAGCAAAACTGACAGTTCCTCTTCTGCAACCGAATAGGATGGCGAGAGAAACACGGCGCGCGCCACCAGCTGCCCAGCCGCAGAATGCTGACGAATGAACTCTGCCAGGATTTCAGCAGGTTCTGGTTCGGTTACCGTATCAACGGGGTGACGCATCCCCTGCAACCATTGCCGCTTCGCCTCGTCAATTTCGCTGACTTCCGCTAACGGCAATTCATCCTGATGGTTCATCTCACCCATTCCTTACGCAGGCAGTAGATTGTGTGCTGCCAGATCGGCGGCAATATCTTCCAGCCCCAGACGCTGCAATGTTTCACGGGTCGGACAACCAAGCTGTGGGTCCCAGCCCATTTCTTTGTAGAACATCGTGAGCGAAGCATGCATATCGTCACGGTCCATTTTGTCCGTACCTTCAGTAAAGACCGGGATCTGAGGATCCTTGTCGAATACCCAGGAACAGATAAGATCGTGTTCATTACGCATATCTTTGGTTTGCATCAGTTTTACCGTGTAGGCACGATGCAACGTAAAGATACGCTCTGCAGCTAAATCTAATTTTTCCTGAGTCATCTCTTCGCCAGTGATCGCTTTGAAGAATTTGGCTTCAAGCGCCAGATCGCCCCGGTAATTACGGCTTTTCAGCGGCGAAACGGTCATTGGCCAGACCCAGTTGCACAGGGTGACGGCGTTATGCAAACAGACCCGCAACAGCGACCACTTAGCATATTTAATTTTTGCGTCATTGATTGGCGTGTAGTTTTTGGTTTCATCGTAAGCATCTTCAGAACCAAAAAGTTCTTTCGCCACTTCACGTTGCAGTTTCAATGGCAAGCCGGAACCAATAAAGTTGATATGGGTATGCGTCATGCAGTCACGGTTGAACATACAGTTAACAATGGAGCCGACCTGCGCTGACGCTTCATTGGCGTGGTGAACTGGATAGCCAAACGGCGACCAGAGTTTATTTTTCGCGTAGCCCCAATACTCTTCACCCAAATTCCAGCGTTCTGCGATGGCATATGAACCATCAGCCAGGTGACTCAGCTCACCCACGCGATGCGCCAGACGGTAGTAAAAATCTTTAATGAAGTTAACGTCACCCGCTTCCAGTTGATCCCAGCGAATTTCCGCATACTCTTCAGCAGGCAGAACACGCTTGAACACCCCTTTGCTGTAACAATAGGTAAAGTCGCGATGTAGCTGACCGTAGTTACACCATAGCCCGTAGTCATCGAACAGATTCAGACCAACCAGGTTACCAATCAAACGACCATCGTCTTTATCTTCAAAATCTTTCGGACCGTTCGGGAAGATGGTGGTATGGACAAAGTTGGCTACACAAGTGTTACCACCTGTGCTGGGCACGCCAAACTCTTTCACCCGAGGAATATTCATTTGGGTCATACAACGGATCGGGCAAGAGTGGCAGCCGCTCATTTTTACTGTGTATTTCTCTGCCGCCGGACCTAAGTCAAAAACGGATTTATAGGTACGAAAGCCGACAGTGTTCTGATTGCCTGGCGGAATTTCCCCCGTTTCAATCGGACCACCTTCAGCCGCGCCCCAAAACAGCCCTTTACGTGCTGTCCAACGTGACTTGGGATCTGAATACTCTGCCCACGATTGCGGCGTACTTGGCACGACATGGTTGTTATTCGCACCGATAAGTTCAGTCATCATGTAATCGTTGAGACGCTTCATCTCCTGACGATCGGCAATGTTGACCCCTTTCGTCCCTTCAACCGCAATCGCTTTCAGGTTTTTCGAACCCATTATTGCGCCAGTTCCCGCACCACCGCTGTGGTTACGGCTATTCAACATGCCAGAGAGAGGAACAAGGTTTTCCCCAGCCTGACCAATAGCCGCCACACAGGTTTCAGGGCTGGTCAATCGACAAATCTCTTCCGTCGTTGCGCGCGTACCTTTTCCCCATAAGAAATCGGCTTTTTCCAGGCTAACTTTGTCATCTTTAATATTCAGCCATACCGGTGATTTCGCTTTCCCTTCGATAATAATGACGTCGTATCCGGCGAATTTCATTTGCGCTGCAAAAAAGCCCCCCATATGGGCATCGACGACTAAATTTCCTTTGGTAAAAGTAGAAAGTGAGGTGATATTTACGCGAGAACTGCAGGGGGCACCAGATCCAGTTAATGGGCCGGTAGCAAAGACTAATTTATTCGCTTCATCGAAAGGTTTCGTGCCTGGCGGTACTTCGTCATACATAATTTTGTAGCCGAAGCCCATACCACCGACAAAACTTTTAAACTTACTGGAATCTTCGAGGGTAATATTTCCTGTCGTAAGATTGACTCTTAATATATTACCTGTCCAACCGTTAGCCATGATTTTTTCCTTTGCAAGATTCACACAGTAATATCTTTCCACTCGATAATTTTTAACGCCCCTGTTGGGCAGGCGTTTGCGCATTCACCGCATAACACACATTTCGAGGATTTTTTACTTTCGGTATTTACGGTGGCCATCATCCACGGGCATGCCGTAGTACAGGCGCTACAGCCAATACAACGTTTATGATCGACGGTAATACAGCCTTCTTTCTGCTGCCAGGTAATCGCACCAATCGGGCAGACGTTCATGCATTGCGGCTCTTTGCATTGACGGCAGGTGTCCGCGGTATAGTTGAGATCGCCATACAGGCCGCCGCCAGAGCCAACCCCGTTGTCGCCAAAGAAATAATTGCGATGGATTTTGATACGGGAGAAGAATGTCCCTACTGAACCATCGTTGAAGTTGGTACAAGAGATTTCACAGCGGTGGCAACCCGTGCATCGAGCACGTTGGGTCACCAGCACCCCTTTGGGTGTATTTATCAACCCTACTGTGCCGCTATCAATATCTTCCTGTTTGCAACCCAAAAGTGACAGTAACGCAGGGGCAATTGTTAAACCAGCGAGGCCTTTTCCTGATATACGCAAGAATTCTAATCGCGTTAAGCCAATATCTAATAGTGGACGATCAACCGGGTTCATTTATTTCGCATCCTCTTCGCAAACACAGTGCTGACAATTCAGCAGACTGATATTAAGCATTCAACTAATACGCTGCTGACTCTGTCCCCAACACCAGATATTTTCCCTAACCCGATAGTGTATGAGAAAAGATTTAACGCTGATAAACTAATCCTTTATGGTTAGGAGAAAAAAATAATGTGATTATTCTGTGCTCTTAACATTGATCGTTATCAATTAAAATCACAAAGCAAGAAATTATAAGTGAACTGATATTTATTATCATTTGAAATAAATTTAACTTAAACGACAATTATTTGTGACGTTCATTGCAGAAAATAAAAATAACATTATCGTTATAAATTAAAATACATACCGAAATTCGTATAATTTCAGCAGTTGTTATTTAGAATGATTAACTGGACCACAACTAAACTAACAATATCAGGATGAAGCTTACCGCCTCATCCTGAATGGTCATTTTACCAGTGCGTTAATGACGGTTTCCATCGCCTGCTTTTCCAGCTCACTGCGCTGAATGCGTTTATTGGCTAATGCTGTACGTAACACGCCTGCGATAACAATATGCTTTGGTTCCTGCCCCAGATCGCGCATTTCCAACACAACTTTACCGACAACTCTGCACATTTCTCGGTACAGTTCATCCTCTTTTGTCCGATTTCCCATTCTTTATACCTATTTATCATGCCAACTATCAGCATATATCAATCTAACCAATTAGACAAAAATCAAACAAAATCAGACAAATAACGCGATAAATTATTTTAACTGTAGCAATTGAGCGATGATGTATTTATACACCGGATGAACTTTCACTTATCTTCACAGTGACAACCCCGGCACCAGACGTTGCGCAAACAGCGAAGTTTTTGCGTAACCTTTTCCCTGGAACGTTAAATCTTTGATAACAATTTATTGTCTAACAAGTTGTATATTTTTTGAAACGCTGTTTTTGTTTTCCTTTTGGATTAATTTCAGCGTATAATGCGCGCCAATTGACTCTTGAATGGTTTCAGCACTTTGGACTGTAGAACTCAACGACTCAAAAACAGGCACTCACGTTGGGCTGAGACACAAGCACACATTCCTCTGCACGCTTTTTCGATGTCACCTATCCTTAGAGCGAGGCACCACCACTTTCGTAATACCGGATTCGCTTTCCGGCAGTGCGCCCAGAAAGCAAGTTTCTCCCATCCTTCTCAACTTAAAGACTAAGACTGTCATGAAAAAGACCAAAATTGTTTGCACCATCGGACCGAAAACCGAATCTGAAGAGATGTTAGCTAAAATGCTGGACGCTGGCATGAACGTTATGCGTCTGAACTTCTCTCATGGTGACTATGCAGAACACGGTCAGCGCATTCAGAATCTGCGCAACGTGATGAGCAAAACTGGAAAAACCGCCGCTATCCTGCTTGATACCAAAGGTCCGGAAATCCGCACCATGAAACTGGAAGGCGGTAACGACGTTTCTCTGAAAGCGGGTCAGACCTTTACTTTCACTACTGATAAATCTGTTATCGGCAACAGCGAAATGGTTGCGGTAACGTATGAAGGTTTCACAACTGACCTGTCTGTTGGCAACACCGTACTGGTTGACGATGGTCTGATCGGTATGGAAGTTACTGCCATTGAAGGTAACAAAGTTATCTGTAAAGTGCTGAACAACGGCGACCTGGGTGAAAACAAAGGTGTGAACCTGCCTGGCGTTTCCATTGCCCTGCCAGCACTGGCTGAAAAAGACAAACAGGACCTGATCTTTGGTTGCGAACAAGGCGTAGACTTTGTCGCTGCTTCCTTTATTCGTAAGCGTTCTGACGTTATCGAAATCCGTGAGCACCTGAAAGCGCACGGCGGCGAAAACATCCACATCATCTCGAAAATCGAAAACCAGGAAGGCCTCAACAACTTCGACGAAATCCTCGAAGCCTCTGACGGCATCATGGTTGCGCGTGGCGACCTGGGTGTAGAAATCCCGGTAGAAGAAGTTATCTTCGCCCAGAAGATGATGATCGAAAAATGTATCCGTGCACGTAAAGTCGTTATCACTGCGACCCAGATGCTGGATTCCATGATCAAAAACCCACGCCCGACTCGCGCAGAAGCCGGTGACGTTGCAAACGCCATCCTCGACGGTACTGACGCAGTGATGCTGTCTGGTGAATCCGCAAAAGGTAAATACCCGCTGGAAGCGGTTTCTATCATGGCGACCATCTGCGAACGTACCGACCGCGTGATGAACAGCCGTCTCGAGTTCAACAATGACAACCGTAAACTGCGCATTACCGAAGCGGTATGCCGTGGTGCCGTTGAAACTGCTGAAAAACTGGATGCTCCGCTGATCGTGGTTGCTACCCAGGGCGGTAAATCTGCTCGCGCAGTACGTAAATACTTCCCGGATGCCACCATCCTGGCACTGACCACCAACGAAAAAACGGCTCATCAGTTGGTACTGAGCAAAGGCGTTGTGCCGCAGCTGGTTAAAGAGATCACTTCTACTGATGATTTCTACCGTCTGGGTAAAGAACTGGCTCTGCAGAGCGGTCTGGCACACAAAGGTGACGTCGTAGTTATGGTTTCTGGTGCACTGGTACCGAGCGGCACTACTAACACCGCATCTGTTCACGTCCTGTAATATTGCTTTTGTGAATTAATTTGTATATCGAAGCGCCCTTATGGGCGCTTTTTTTATTTAATCGATAACCAGAAGCAATAAAAAATCAAATCGGATTTCACTATATAATCTCACTTTATCTAAGATGAATCCGATGGAAGCATCCTGTTTTCTCTCAATTTTTTTATCTAAAACCCAGCGTTCGATGCTTCTTTGAGCGAACGATCAAAAATAAGTGCCTTCCCATCAAAAAAATATTCTCAACATAAAAAACTTTGTGTAATACTTGTAACGCTACATGGAGATTAACTCAATCTAGAGGGTATTAATAATGAAAGCTACTAAACTGGTACTGGGCGCGGTAATCCTGGGTTCTACTCTGCTGGCAGGTTGCTCCAGCAACGCTAAAATCGATCAGCTGTCTTCTGACGTTCAGACTCTGAACGCTAAAGTTGACCAGCTGAGCAACGACGTGAACGCAATGCGTTCCGACGTTCAGGCTGCTAAAGATGACGCAGCTCGTGCTAACCAGCGTCTGGACAACATGGCTACTAAATACCGCAAGTAATAGTACCTGTGAAGTGAAAAATGGCGCACATTGTGCGCCATTTTTTTTGCCTGCCATTTACCGCTACTGCGTCGCGCGTAACATATTCCCTTGCTCTGGTTCACCATTCTGCGCTGACTCTACTGAAGGCGCATTGCTGGCTGCGGGAGTTGCTCCACTGCTCACCGCAACCGGATACCCTGCCCGACGATACAACGCTTTATCGACTAATTTCTGATCTACACCCTTATTGTCTTTAAATTGCGTAAAGCCTGCTGGCAGTGTGTATGGCATTGTCTGAACGTTCTGCTGTTCTTCTGCCGATAGTGGTCGATGTACTTCAACATAACGCGTCCCGTTCGGTTCCACGGAATATTTCACCGGTTCGTTGATCACTTTCACCGGCGTTCCCGTCCGCACGCTGGAGAATAAGGCTTTAATATCCGGCGCATTCATGCGAATACAGCCCGAACTGACGCGCAAACCGACGCTGTCCGGCGCACTGGTGCCATGAATGAGGTATTCGCCATTACCATGCGCGAGGCGCAGTGCGTAACGTCCTAGTGGGTTATTTGGCCCGGCAGGAACGACTGGCGGTAATTTAATGCCACGCTCCAGCGAACGCTGACGAATGCCCGCCGTAGGCGTCCAGGTTGGGTTAGGGATTTTCTGCCCCACACGCGTTTCCATCACTGGCGTTTCCAGCCCCTGCAAACCAATACCTATCGGATAGACCTGCACGATATTTTCTCCCGGCGGATAATAATAAAGGCGCAGCTCTGCCAGGTTAACGATAATCCCCTGACGCGGCGCATCAGGTAATAACAGTTGCGAAGGAATAGTTATCGTCGTACCAGGTTTTGGCACCGGGGCGATAGTGTTATTGGCTTCAAGGATCAACATTGCCGCAGTATCAAAACGACGGGCAATAGCCTGAAGGTTTTTATCCCCTTCTTGCACCGTATACGTTTGATTTTGCCCAACCAGTCGGCTTCCGGTTGGAGGTAGCGGATAATCAACCGCCCAGGCAGCCTGGATGGCGCTAAAAGCGCCGATAAGCGTGAGTGTAAGCAAAGACGCGCGTTTCATTGTAAACCTCCTGTATTTGCCGGAGACTCACGCTGAAACGTCGGATGGTACTTATGTTCAGCTGAAACCAAAACACTCCTGTGCAGGTCAGTGTAAACATTGACCATCCGGCAATGTGAGCCAACCGGATGAAAGCTGTCCCTTTAGTTTAGCTAAGTGCAGCGGCTTTGGCGCGAATTGCGCGAATCATCGCTTCCAGACCTTGTGAACGAGATGGGGTGAGATGTTGGGTCAGCGCCATTTTTTCAAACCACGGACGCACATCGAAATTGACAATATCCTGCGGCGTCATCTGATCGTAGAGAATAAAGACGACCGCAATAAGCCCTTTCACAATCGCCGCATCGCTGTCACCCTGCAATTCAATAATTCCCTGCGCATTCTGGCGCATGACAATCCACACCTGACTCTGGCAGCCCTGAATGCTATTTTGTGGGCTTCGGTCTTCGTCGCGTAATTCTGGCAGACGCTGGCCCAGCTCAATAATGTAGAGATATTTCTCTTCCCAGTTGGCGCAGCGTAAAAAATTACGCAGCAATTTTTCTTTATCCGGCAATAAAGCCATAGTGCCTCCCTGTTATCCCAGCAAACGGTGAATACGTTGCAGGCCGGTCACCAGACGATCCACTTCTTCATGGGTGTTATACATGGCCAGCGACGCCCGACACATAGCAGGAACGTTGTAATAGGCCATCAATGGCATTGCGCAGTGATGTCCGGTACGCACAGCAATGCCGTAGTTATCGAGAAAACTGCCAACATCATAGGCGTGGTGTTTACCGAGATTAAAAGCAATAACGCCAAGCCTGTTCTGCGGGCCATAGAGAGTGAGATCCGGTACAGATTCCAGCTGTGATAGCGCGTAGTGCATCAGATTCTGTTCATACTCGGCTATGTTATTAAGCCCCAGCGCCGAAACATACTCCAGCGCCGCGCCAAGACCAATGATGCCCCCGGTATTGGGTGTACCGGCTTCAAACCGCCACGGTGCTTTGGTCCAGGTAGTGCCTTCACTCAGGCTGACGGTGGCGATCATAGAACCGCCCCCTTCCCACGGCGGCATCTCCTGTAGCAAGGCTTCTTTGACATAAAGAATGCCAATCCCAGTAGGGCCATACAGTTTATGCCCGGAGAACACGTAAAAATCGCAATCCAGCGCCTGAACGTCCACCGGATGATGCATCACCGCCTGAGCGCCATCCACCAGTACTTTTGCGCCATGCTGGTGCGCAAGCGTGATCATCTCCACCAGCGGATTTTCTGTCCCAAGCACGTTGGAGACATGGGTAATTGCCAGCAGACGAGTTTTCTCATCAAACAGCGTAGGCAGCGTCTCCAGTTGCAGCGTACCGTCGGGGTTGAGCGGGATCACACGCAGCTCTGCGCCAACGCGTGCACAAAGCATCTGCCAGGGGACAATGTTAGCGTGGTGCTCCATCTGACTGATGATGATGTTATCGCCCGCCCGCACATTGCTGTTGCCCCAGCTATTGGTGACCAGATTGATCCCTTCCGTCGTGCCGCGGACGAACACCAGCTCTTCCGCCGAACGGGCATTAATAAACAGCGATGCCCGCTTGCGCACGTTCTCCATTTTCTCGGTCGCCTGGGCGCTTAAGGTATGAATACCGCGATGCACCGCCGCGTAGCCGTGACGATAAAACTCAGCCTCGGCGTCAATCACCTGGCTTGGTTTCTGCGCACTGGCGGCACTGTCGAGATAAGCCAGCGGCAAACCGTTTACCTCACGAGAAAGCACCGGAAAGTCGGCCCGCACTTTGTCGACGGAAAAAGTCATCTTGCACCTCCTGGCAGTCGTTGACCGATTCGGGCCAGCACCTGCTGTTTAAGCCCCTCATCACGCAGTGCTTCCGTCAGTTCAGCAGCAAAGGCGTAGATGATCATCTGCTGGGCATCCTGCTGATTGATCCCGCGCGAGCGCAGATAAAACATCTGTTCGTCATCAATACGCCCCACCGTCGCGCCGTGGCTGCATTTCACATCATCTGCATAGATTTCCAGCTGCGGTTTCGTATCCACTTCCGCCAGTTTGCCCATCAGCAGATTATTGTTGGTCATCTGACCATCCGTTTTGATGGCGTGCTGCGCGACGTTGATCAAACCGTTAAATACCGCGCGGCCTTTGTCGCTGACGATAGTTTTATGCAACTGTCGACTGTTACAAAAACCTTTATTGTGTTCCAGCCAGGTACGGGTATCACACACCTCGTTTTTCACCGGCATCGCCAGGCTATTGATCCGCAGCGTGCTGTTTTCGCCATTGAGTTGCGTACTGGTGTTGTGTCGTAACACTGCGCCACCCAGCAGGAAACTGTGGCTAAATGCGGTGGCATCGTCAGCCAGCAACAAATCGTTATGGGCAAAGTGGTGACTGACCGGGTTTTCAAACGCCAGCTTGATATGCTGCAAGTGGGCGTTCGCTGCGACGTTGATAGTGAACCGTGCGCCGGTGAAGTGACGAGCATCATTAAGGCTGACAAAATGTTCGATCACCGTTGCTTCGGCACCTTCCGCCAGATCCAGATGATGTCGGTAATGGGCAGTGTTGACCTCTTCACCTGCCACGCCCTGGGTGATATGCATTAACAGCAATGGCTTTACCGGCCGTTGACCGCGCTTCACGGCGATATGCGTCACGCTATGCGCCAGGCTTTCCGTCAAATGCAGAAACACTTCCGCCTGAATAGCGTCGGGTAACCCCTGGCGGTCATCGTTAATGCTCACTTCATATCCGCTGCCTTCAGTTGCATCGCTCAGTGCTGACACGTAACGTCCATCGACAAATACCAGCCGCACAGCGTCTAACGTTAACGCTAAGGCATCTCGCTGCTGTGGGGATATCTCTCCCGCAATGCAGACAAACTGGCTATTGGTCAGCCCTTCCAGCGGCGTATATTTCCAGTTTTCATGTTTCCGTGTCGGCAGTCCGGTACGCAGCAATTGTTGTAAATGCTGCTGTGCTTGCGGGGAGCGTTTTGCACCCTCGGCTTCAAACAAGTGATGCCACTGTTGCAGCGCGTTACTGCTGTTCGGTAAGCCAGCCATAACCCTGCTCCTCCAGTTGTTTGACCAACGTGAAATCGCCGGATTTCACAATTCGTCCCTGATACAGCACATGGACGTAATCAGGCTTGATGTAGTCGAGAATGCGTTGGTAGTGCGTAACAATGATGAATGAACGCTTGCCGTCACGCAGCGAGTTCACGCCATCGGCAACCACTTTTAATGCGTCAATATCCAGCCCGGAGTCCGACTCATCAAGAATACATAACTCCGGTTCCAGCACCGCCATTTGCAAAATATCGTTGCGCTTTTTCTCGCCGCCGGAAAAACCAACGTTTACCGAACGGGTTAATAAATCTTCCGGCATCTTCAGGAGAGCGATTTTCTCTTCCATCAAATCCTGAAAATCAAAGCGGTCGAGCGTTTCCTGGCCGCGATAGCTGCGCACCGCATTAAGTGCCGTTTGCAGGAAAAACTGGTTACTGACGCCGGGAATTTCCACCGGATACTGGAAGGCCATAAAGATGCCTTCACCTGCACGATCTTCCGGCGACAGCGCAAGCAAATCTTTGCCTTTGAACTCAACCGCGCCGCCCGTCACTTCATAATCTTCTCGCCCGGCAAGCGTTGCCGATAAGGTACTTTTGCCCGAACCGTTTGGCCCCATAATGGCGTGAACTTCGCCGGGACGAACGTCGAGGCTTAATCCACGCAGGATAGCTTTATCTTCCACGCTGACGTGTAAATCTTTAATACTTAACATGTTTATTCCTTATCCGACGCTGTGTTCAAGACTGATGGCGAGGAGTTTTTGTGCTTCAACGGCAAATTCCAGCGGCAGTTCTGAGAACACGTCTTTGCAGAAACCGTTAACAATCATCGAGATGGCATCTTCTTCGCTGATCCCGCGTTGCAGGCAGTAAAACAGTTGATCTTCACCAATACGTGATGTTGTTGCCTCGTGCTCCAGTTGTGCGCTGTTATTGCGACATTCGACATACGGGAAGGTATGCGCCCCACAATTAGCGCCAATCAGCATTGAGTCGCACTGAGTGAAATTGCGCGCATTGGTTGCCGTCGGCATGATTTTCACTAAGCCGCGATAACTGTTCTGACTATGTCCGGCAGAGATCCCTTTCGAGATAATGGTCGATTTAGTGTTTTTACCGATGTGGATCATCTTGGTGCCGGTATCCGCTTGCTGATGACCGCTGGTCAGCGCCACTGAGTAAAACTCACCAATGGAGTTATCGCCGCGCAAAATACAGCTGGGATATTTCCACGTAATCGCTGACCCGGTTTCTGATTGCGTCCATGACATTTTGCTGTTTTCGCCTTCGCACAAAGCACGCTTGGTGACGAAGTTGAGAATACCGCCGGTGTTGTTATCGCCAGGGAACCAGTTTTGTACCGTGGAATATTTCACCTCGGCGTTTTTATGGATGATGACTTCCACCACCGCCGCGTGTAACTGATAGCTGTCACGCACCGGAGCGGAACAGCCTTCAATGTAGCTGACGTAGCTGTCTTCGTCGGCCACCAGAATGGTGCGCTCAAACTGCCCGGTTTTTTCCGCGTTAATGCGAAAATAGGTGGAAAGTTCCATCGGGCAGCGCACGCCTTTAGGCACATAAATAAACGTACCGTCAGAGGCTACCGCCGCATTAAGTGCGGCAAAGAAGTTGTCATTCCCCGGCACCACGGTGCCGAGATATTTACGCACCAGTTCCGGGTGATCGTGGATCGCCTCGCCAAAGGAACAGAAAATAATTCCCTGCTCCGCCAGTTTTTCGCGATAAGTGGTGGCAACCGAAACAGAGTCGAAAATGGCGTCCACCGCCACCTCTTTGCCTTCCCGCACGGGAACGCCCAACTGCTCAAACGCCGCCTCCACCTCTTTACTTAAAAAGGCGTTCGCGCCAGTTTGCTGCACCGCGCCGGGTTCAGACGCGCAGTTGTCGTCACAATTACCGCACGATGGTGCTGAGTAGTAGCTGTAATCCTGATAATTCAGCTTGTCGTAGTGCGCTTTCAACCAGTGCGGTTCTTCCATCTCCAGCCATGCGCGATAGGCGTTGAGACGAAACTCCAGCATCCACTCCGGCTCATTACGCTTCGCCGAAATTGCGCGCACCACCTCTTCGTTTATCCCCTTTGCCAGCTCATCGGTGGCTAACTGGGTGAAGAATCCTTCTTTATAATTCAGCGGGCCGCCGGTCCAGGTTTTGACATCGTCAGTTGCTTCAGTATTACGAGACATAGTACCGCCTATACCCCAAAGCTTTCGCCACAGCCACATTCATTCTGGGCTTTAGGGTTGTGAAATTTGAATATCTGATTAAGTCCTTCACGAACGAAATCGACTTCCGTGCCATCAATAAACGGCATCGCTTGCAGCGGGACAAACAGCTTCGCACCGTCGTGTTCAAACAGCAGATCGTCTTTGTCCGGCTCGCTAACACTGTCGAGCACATAGCCAAAGCCCGCGCAGCCCGTTTGCTTCACGCCTAAGCGCACGCCGACCATACCCGGCTGCTTTGCCACCAGCTCGCGTATGTGGACAGCGGCTGCGGGTGTCAGCGTTAAGCCCTGCCAGGCGAAATCCTGTGGATTAAAGGTTCCTGAATGCATGTCCATCGATTTACCTCACTTCATCGCTTTCAGCGTATAACAGCATGTTAGTGATAATGATTATCAGTTCAACCCAGCAAACGCAGGGGCTTTACCGTAAAACATGCTTTTTTCTTGCTTTTAATAAGCATAGACCCTGATGTGTGGGTTAACAGGCACGCTAAGAATTAGGTATCTCATTGTTAGATAATGATTATTATCTAAGCAGCATTAAGGCTGTGATGAAAAAGAAAAAGTTGTATTGAAAATGACTATTTAAGAGATAGGTAAAAAAGTGCAGCGTTCAGAAATAAGAAAACCCTTAAGTCTGTGCGACACAGGCTTAAGGGTTTCTACCCCATCCGGCGCTTATCTCCGGCACTCTCAGTGGCTTAGCTCTTGAAGGGGCGATAAGAATAATCTCATAAAGCTAAGCCGTCGTTTTAACACAAACTGCGATTAGTATTATTTTTGAACAATATCAGGCGGTTAGATAAGCAGTATTAAGAAGGTTATCGAACCTGGACGGAGGTTAATCCAGGTCGATTTGGCGAAATTGCAGCATTAAGTCAGGATCAATGCACGCCCAGACGCCAGGCAAAGTAGATTTCTTCTTTTAATTCAGCAGAAGAGAGAGTAAGCAGGTCAGCAAATTCAAGTTCTAGTTGTTTCAGACGTTTGAGATATTGGGCAGGTGAAAGATTGCTCTGGTCACGGCGTAAAAATTCAATGGCCAGCTGGGTGGGATCAAGTTGAGTAGACATAGCATCCTCGCTTTTAGACAAGACCTGCACAGTATACCACCGTTTACTGTGCAGATAATGACCAAAAGCAATATGCGTCACACTTTTCTGGTGACAACGTCACAAAATGGCGGTCGTTAATCGTGACGAACAGCACAAACGCCCTTTCTCATCGAAGATTTCAATCTGCCAGACCTGGTGACGCGAACCGAGATGCAACGGTTTGCATACGCCGCGCACCCGCCCTTCTCGTGCCGAGCGGACGTGGTTAGCATTGATTTCCAGACCAACCACCTTTTGCTCACCTTCGGTACATAAATAACCGGCAACGGAACCGATACTTTCGGCCAGTACCACGGATGCCCCTCCATGCAGCAACCCGAAAGGCTGCTTTGTCCGCGAGTCTACTGGCATTGTCGCTTCAAGGGTGTCATCACCAATATGTTCAAAGCGAATATCCAGCAACCCCACCATGTTTCCTTCACCCATGGCATTCAGTGCTTCCAGGGTGATTTTTCGTTTCCATATCATTTAATAATCTCCAGTAAAGCCTGCACAGGATGGCGTACCCCCGTGCCTTCGACCCGTTTTACCTGGCTACGGCAGGAATATCCGGTCGCCAGACAGCGATTACGCGGCAGTCGCTGCATCGCCTGATGCCAGGATAACTCATAGATCCCGAGCGAATTTTTATGGTTTTTCGCTTCATGTCCGTAAGTCCCTGCCATGCCGCAGCAACCCACGCTGACATTTTCCAGTTTCGCGCCAAAACGGGCAAATATCGCGGCCCATTGTGCTGGCGCGCCCGGCAAAGCGGTAACTTCGGTACAGTGACCAAAGAAATACCATGATTCACCGCTGACTGTAGCCACTGGCTGTGAGTCAAGTGCGCTTGCCAGCCATTCATTCGCCAGTAAGACGTTAAACTCGCCACGTTCCTCGCCCAGCGCCAGTTTATATTCATCGCGATAACAAAGTACCAGCGCCGGATCGACGCCCACCATTGGCATCCCCAGCTTCGCCATACGGTTGAGGAAATCCGCCGTCTTTTTCGCCGTCTTCGCAAAACGATTAAGAAAGCCTTTGATATGCTGGGCTTTGCCATTTGGCGAAAATGGCAGTAACACAGGCTGGAAACCTAATTTTTCGACCAGACGGACAAAATCCGCCACCACTTGCGCATCGTAATAGCTGGTAAAGGGGTCCTGCACCACCAACACCGTGCGCGCTTTCTGCTCTGCATTGAGAGCTTCAAGCTGTTCCAGCGTCATATTCGCCGAGCGATGCCCCACCATTTGTTGTTGCAGCGAGGGGACCGACAGCAGCGGCAAATCAACCATGCCAATATGTTTTTCCGAGAGTTTGCGCACCAGCGGCTGGTTAATGAAGAAGTTAAAGGTTTTCGGCGCGCGTGCCATCAGCGGTGCGTAGCTCTCGACCGTAGCGACAAGGTGGTCGCGCAGAGGGCGTAAATAACGGGTGTGATAGAGCTGCAGAAAACGAGAGCGAAACTCCGGCACATCAATTTTGATGGGGCACTGGGTCGAACAAGCTTTACAGGCCAGACAGCCCGACATCGCCTCTTTGACTTCGTGGGAGAAGTCATATTCGCCTTTATTCGCATGCCAGCTATTGCGCGTGCGGGCAATTAACGTCCGCAAACTGACGCCGGATTCAGGCAGTTCTTGTTCCAGTTTGAGTGGGTCAACGCCGCGATCCGCCAACAAGCGCAGCCATTCACGCACCAGCGTTGCGCGCCCTTTCGGTGAATGAATCCGGTTCTGGGTGATCTTCATCGACGGACACATCGGACTACGGACATCAAAGTTGAAGCATAAACCGTTGCCGTTACACTCCATCGCACCGCGCCACTGCTGGCGTACCGCAATGGGGATCTGCCGATCGAATGTACCGCGCTTCACCGCGTCCACTTTCATCATCGGCGCATCGAGACCTTCTGGCGGGCAAATCTTCCCAGGGTTGAGTCGGTTATGCGGGTCAAATGCCGCTTTCACTTTGCGCAGTTCTGCAAAAAGTTCCTCACCGAAAAACGCCGGGCTGTATTCAGCGCGAAAACCTTTGCCGTGCTCGCCCCACAACAAGCCACCGTATTTCGCAGTCAGCGCCACCACGTCATCAGAGATTTGCTTCATCAAAATCTCTTGTTGTGGATCGCACATATCCAGTGCCGGACGGACGTGCAAGACACCTGCGTCGACGTGACCGAACATACCGTAGCTTAAGCCGTGGCTGTCGAGCAGCGCGCGAAATTCAGCAATATAATCTGCCAGATGTTCCGGCGGTACGCAGGTATCCTCAGCAAACGGAATTGGCTTGGCTGCTCCTTTGGCATTACCGAGCAGGCCGACAGCTTTTTTGCGCATCGCATAAATACGCTCAACACCTGCCAGCTCACTGCATACCTGCCAGCCGATCACACCTGCTTGCTGACTGGCGATAAGTTCATCCAGCCGCGCACAGAGTGCATTTACTCGCTCATCAATCAGCGTCTCATCATCACCAGCAAATTCCACAATGTTCAGCCCGAGCATTTCTTTGTCAGGCACATCGGTAATCAACTCGCTGACGGAATGCCAGACAATATCTTCCCGCGCCAGATTCAGCACTTTTGAGTCCACCGTCTCTACCGAAAGCGCCCGCGCCTCAACCATAAACGGCGCGTTACGCAGCGCGGAGTCAAAAGAGTCATATTTGACGTTCACCAGACGGCGCACTTTAGGCAAGGGCGTAATATCCAGCCGCGCTTCGGTAATAAAGGCCAGCGTCCCTTCTGAACCCGTCAGAATGCGCGTCAGGTCGAACTCGGTCATCTCATCGTTAAAGACATGACGCAGATCGTAACCGGTAAGAAAGCGGTTAAGTTTGGGGAAGTTGTCGATGATTAACTGGCGTTGCTGACGGCAACGTTGATAAACCGTGTTATAAATTCGCCCGATTGCGGTATTGGTTTTACCCAGCGTTTCTGCCAGTTCGACGGGTAAAGATTGCGTATCGAGAATATCGCCCCCCAACAACACCGCGCGTACGCCAAGTACGTGATCTGACGTTTTGCCATAGACCAGCGATCCCTGACCGGATGCATCGGTATTGATCATCCCGCCGAGCGTTGCCCGGTTGCTGGTCGAAAGCTCCGGCGCAAAAAAGTAGCCGAACGGTTTCAGGTACTGATTGAGTTGGTCTTTTATCACCCCGGCCTCAACGCGCACCCAGCCCTCTTCAGGGTTAATTTCGATGATGCGGTTCATATGGCGGGACATATCAACAATAATCCCCTGGTTGAGCGCCTGACCGTTAGTGCCGGTGCCGCCGCCGCGGGGGGTAAAGATCAGCGATGAATAGCGTTCCTGCGCGGCAAGACGGGCGATCAGCGCCACATCTGCGGTTGAACGCGGAAATACCACTGCATCGGGGAGAAGTTGGTAAATACTATTGTCGGTCGACATTGTCAGACGATCGGCATAACTTGTCGCCGTATCGCCGGTAAACCCCTGTTGCTCCAGCTCTTGCAAAAAATTAAGCACCAGTTGAACGACGCCGGGTGCCTGGGAAATCTGTGGAATCATTATATTGACCCTTTCCTGCGGTCTGTGATGTAGGTCGATACACTATTCTTTCAGGCGGCTGCAATAGCGCACTGAAAGGTGATGTTTATTTACTCTATGGATTTCGAGTTGCAGGAAGGCGGCAAGCGAGTGAACTCCAGGAGCTTACAATAGTAAGTGACTGGGGTGAACGAACGTAGCCGCAGCACATGCAACTTGAAATACGACGAGTAAATCGTTTGCGTGTTGCCTGAGTTGTTGTACCACATTTTTTTCTAACACGCCCATCAGAATTAAGGGCAGAATCGGCCTGTTAAAAACCGCTGAAATTGCTCATCATTATGCAGGTGAGTTTCGCGTGTTCACGTCGCGTCGACGATTTGACGCACAAAAAAGGTGAAAAGTTGTTATGGTAAATGTTCGTCAGCCCAGGGATGTCGCACAAATTCTGCTTTCGGTGCTCTTTTTAGCCATCATGATTGTGGCATGTCTGTGGATTGTACAACCCTTTATTCTCGGCTTTGCATGGGCTGGTACGGTGGTTATCGCCACCTGGCCGGTATTGTTACGTTTGCAAAAGATCATGTTTGGTCGCCGCTCTCTCGCCGTTCTGGTGATGACGCTGTTATTAGTGATGGTGTTTATCATCCCTATTGCCTTGCTGGTTAACAGTATCGTCGACGGCAGCGGCCCGCTAATTAAAGCCATTTCCAGCGGTGACATGACGTTACCCGATCTGGCGTGGCTTAATACCATTCCGGTGATTGGCGCGAAGCTATATGCAGGCTGGCACAACTTGCTGGATATGGGGGGGACGGCGATCATGGCGAAAGTCCGCCCTTATATTGGCACCACCACCACCTGGTTCGTTGGGCAAGCGGCGCATATCGGGCGCTTTATGGTGCATTGTGCGCTGATGCTTCTCTTCAGTGCCCTGCTGTACTGGCGCGGTGAACAGGTGGCACAAGGCATTCGCCATTTTGCAACCCGTCTGGCAGGCGTTCGTGGAGATGCCGCCGTGCTGCTGGCGGCACAAGCTATCCGCGCGGTGGCGCTGGGTGTTGTGGTGACAGCGTTAGTACAGGCAGTGCTTGGCGGTATCGGGCTCGCCGTATCCGGCGTACCTTATGCAACTTTGCTCACGGTGTTAATGATCCTCTCCTGCCTTGTCCAGCTTGGACCGTTGCCGGTACTGATTCCGGCGATTATCTGGCTCTACTGGACTGGCGATACCACCTGGGGAACGGTACTGTTAGTTTGGAGCGGTGTGGTTGGCACGCTGGATAACGTCATCCGCCCAATGTTAATTCGCATGGGTGCCGATTTACCGCTGATCCTGATTCTCTCTGGCGTTATTGGTGGTTTGATTGCTTTCGGGATGATCGGCCTGTTTATTGGTCCGGTTCTGTTAGCCGTTTCCTGGCGTCTTTTTGCCGCGTGGGTGGAAGAAGTCCCACCGCCGACGGACCAACCGGAAGAAATTCTCGAAGAACTTGGCGAAATCGAGAAATCGAATAAGTAATTTCTCATCAGGCGGCTCTGCCGCCTGATTGTTAACCCCTGCTAATTGATATTTGCTTGCTCTTCCCCATATTTTCCTGCTTACCGCCATTCAGCTGGTAGTACCTGTCGCAAATTCTTTACAGTTTTTAAACTAATGAGACGAATCTGATCGACGCAAAAAGTCCGTATGCCTACTATTAGCTCACGGTTATAAATCAACATATTGATTTATAAGCATGGAAATCCCCTGAGTGAAACAACGAATTGCTGTGTGTAGTCTTTGCCCATCTCCCACGATGGGCTTTTTTTTAACATTTTTCCGCTTCGCTACCTCGCCCCTCACGCTTTCCAATAATGTTGCACAAGATACTGTGACTCTCTTCAAGCCGTCAGCAGGCTGATAATGTTATTTATATTTTATTGTTTATTTCATGCAGCCATTACACGATGAACGCTTATGAACTCCAGGCACTCCGCCATATTTTTGCCATGACTATTGATGAATGCGCGACCTGGATTGCCCAGACCGGTGACAGTGAAAGCTGGCGTCAATGGGAAAATGGCAAATACGCCATTCCTGATCGTGTAGTCGAGCAACTGTTGGCTATGCGTCAGCAAAGAAAAAAACATCTTCATGCCATCATAGAGAAAATAAATAACCGCATCGGCAACAACACCATGCGTTTTTTCCCCGACTTAACCGCGTTTCAACAAGTCTACCCTGATGGCAATTTTATTGACTGGAAGATCTATCAATCGGTAGCCGCTGAATTATATGCACACGATCTGGAGCGCCTTTGTTAATTTTCCAAAGAAAGGAATTGTCGTTGTTACAACAATAATGAACGGATGCTGACACAACATCGCTTCACTTTTTAAAGCACCTTTGCTAAGTAGAACCTATGAAAAATCCCTATTTCCCTACCGCACTTGGGTTGTATTTTAATTACCTGGTGCATGGTATGGGCGTCATTTTGATGAGCCTGAATATGGCCTCGCTGGAGACGCTTTGGCAGACTAATGCCGCAGGCGTCTCAATAGTTATCTCATCGCTGGGTATTGGTCGATTAAGTGTCTTGCTTTTTGCAGGATTATTATCCGATCGCTTTGGTCGCCGCCCTTTTATCATGCTCGGGATGTGCTACTATATGGCCTTCTTTTTTGGCATCCTGCACACCAATAACATCATTATCGCTTATGTTTTTGGCTTTCTGGCGGGAATGGCAAACAGTTTTCTCGATGCAGGCACCTATCCCAGTTTGATGGAAGCTTTTCCACGCTCACCGGGTACAGCCAATATTTTAATTAAAGCATTTGTTTCCAGCGGGCAATTTTTATTACCGCTAATCATTAGCCTGTTAGTGTGGGCTGAACTGTGGTTCGGTTGGTCCTTTATGATTGCCGCAGGCATTATGTTTATTAACGCTCTGTTTTTATACCGTTGTACGTTCCCACCCCATCCGGGTCGTCGCTTACCTGTCATAAAGAAAACCACCAGCTCTACGGAACATCGCTGCTCAATAATCGATTTAGCCAGTTATACCTTATATGGCTATATCTCAATGGCAACGTTTTATCTGGTTAGCCAGTGGCTGGCACAGTACGGACAATTTGTTGCAGGCATGTCATACACTATGTCGATCAAACTACTCAGTATCTACACCGTGGGTTCGCTGCTTTGTGTATTTATTACCGCTCCACTCATTCGTAATACCGTTCGAGCAACAACATTACTCATGCTGTACACCTTTATCTCATTTACTGCTCTGTTTACCGTCTGCCTGCATCCCACATTTTATGTGGTGATAATATTTGCTTTTGTCATTGGTTTTACCTCTGCTGGAGGTGTTGTGCAAATTGGCCTGACATTAATGGCTGAACGTTTCCCCTACGCTAAAGGTAAAGCTACAGGGATCTATTACAGTGCGGGCAGTATTGCGACCTTTACTATTCCGTTGATTACGGCTCATCTGTCCCAAAGAAGTATTGCCGATATTATGTGGTTCGATACCGCCATCGCTGCCATCGGCTTTTTACTGGCACTGTTTATCGGCTTACGCAGCCGCAAAGAAACGCGGCATCACTCGCTAAAGGAAAATGTCGCTCCGGGTGGGTAATGCAATATTCTTTTCAGGTCATGCAAGATCTTACGGATAAATAACTATTTCTGCGCTAACTAAGGAAAATCGCGATCAAAAACAAACTATGACATGCAATATTCCTGGAAACATAAACTTTATGCCATGTACCCAGGGAAAATCATCTTCAGTATAGTAATTATGTAAACCGTCGGAGAACAATACGTACGGTAACGAAATTATCTTTCAGCAAGGAGCTGTGAAAATGTCTCAAAATAAGGCTTTCAGCACGCCATTTATCCTGGCTGTTCTTTGTATTTACTTCAGCTATTTCCTGCACGGCATTAGTGTTATTACGCTTGCCCAAAATATGTCATCTCTGGCAGAAAAGTTTTCCACTGACAACGCGGGCATTGCCTATTTAATTTCCGGTATCGGTTTGGGGCGATTGATCAGTATTTTATTCTTCGGTGTGATCTCCGATAAGTTTGGTCGTCGGGCGGTGATATTAATGGCAGTAATAATGTATCTGCTATTCTTCTTTGGTATTCCCGCTTGCCCGAATTTAACTCTCGCCTACGGTCTGGCAGTGTGCGTAGGTATCGCTAATTCAGCGCTGGATACGGGTGGCTACCCCGCGCTCATGGAATGCTTTCCGAAAGCCTCTGGTTCGGCGGTCATACTGGTTAAAGCGATGGTGTCATTCGGGCAAATGTTCTACCCAATGCTGGTGAGCTATATGTTGCTCAATAACATCTGGTACGGCTATGGGCTGATTATTCCGGGTATTCTGTTTGTACTGATCACACTGATGCTGTTGAAAAGCAAATTCCCCAGCCAGTTGGTGGACGCCAGCGTAGCTAATGAATTACCGCAAATGAACAGCAAACCGTTAGTCTGGCTGGAAGGTGTTTCATCAGTACTGTTCGGTGTAGCCGCATTCTCGACCTTTTATGTGATTGTGGTGTGGATGCCCAAATATGCGATGGCTTTTGCTGGTATGTCAGAAGCTGAGGCATTAAAAACCATCTCTTATTACAGTATGGGCTCGTTGGTCTGTGTCTTTATTTTTGCCGCACTGCTGAAAAAAATGGTCCGGCCCATCTGGGCTAATGTATTTAACTCTGCACTGGCAACAATAACAGCTGCCATTATCTACCTGTACCCTTCTCCATTGGTGTGTAATGCCGGAGCCTTTGTTATCGGTTTCTCAGCAGCTGGCGGCATTTTACAGCTCGGCGTTTCGGTCATGTCAGAGTTTTTCCCAAAAAGCAAAGCCAAAGTCACCAGTATATATATGATGATGGGTGGACTGGCTAATTTTGTTATTCCGCTGATTACCGGTTATCTGTCGAACATCGGCCTGCAATATATCATTGCTCTCGATTTTACTTTCGCGCTGCTGGCCCTGATTACCGCAATTATTGTCTTTATCCGCTATTACCGCGTTTTCATTATTCCTGAAAATGATGTGCGGTTTGGCGAGCGTAAATTTAGCACCCGGTTAAACACAATTAAGCATAGAGGTTAAAGGAGTTAATTATGGATGTTACCGCAAAATACGAATTGATTGGGCTGATGGCCTATCCCATCCGCCACAGTTTATCGCCTGAAATGCAGAATAAAGCCTTAGAAAAAGCGGGATTGTCATTTACCTATATGGCCTTTGAAGTGGATAACGATAGTTTTCCCGGAGCAATTGAAGGATTAAAAGCCCTCAAAATGCGCGGAACTGGTGTATCAATGCCGAACAAACAACTGGCGTGTGAATATGTTGATGAATTAACGCCAGCGGCCAAACTGGTGGGTGCCATCAACACCATCGTTAATGATGATGGCTATCTGCGTGGCTATAACACCGACGGCACGGGCCATATTCGCGCCATTAAAGAGAGCGGTTTTGATATCAAAGGCAAAACGATGGTGCTGTTAGGGGCCGGAGGTGCCTCAACGGCGATTGGCGCGCAGGGGGCAATTGAAGGTTTAAAAGAAATTAAACTCTTTAACCGTCGGGATGAGTTCTTCGATAAAGCCCTCGCCTTCGCGCAGCGGGTTAACGAAAACACCGATTGTGTCGTCACGGTTACCGATCTCGCCGATCAGCAAGCCTTTGCTGAAGCCCTGGCTTCCGCCGACATTTTAACCAATGGCACAAAAGTGGGTATGAAACCCCTTGAGAATGAATCATTGGTTAATGATATCAGTCTGTTACATCCGGGACTTCTGGTCACTGAATGCGTGTATAACCCGCATATGACGAAGTTATTGCAGCAGGCGCAACAAGCTGGTTGCAAAACGATTGATGGATACGGCATGTTGTTGTGGCAAGGGGCTGAACAGTTCACGTTATGGACTGGCAAAGATTTCCCTCTGGAATATGTTAAACAGGTCATGGGGTTCGGTGCCTGACAGGCTGACCGCGTGCAGAAAGGGTAAAAAATGAAAACCGTAACTGTAAAAGATCTCGTCATTGGTACGGGCGCACCTAAAATCATCGTCTCGCTGATGGCGAAAGATATCGCCAGCGTGAAATCTGAAGCTCTCGCCTATCGTGAAGCGGACTTTGATATTCTGGAATGGCGTGTTGACCACTATGCCGACCTCTCCAATGTGGATTCTGTCATGGCGGCGGCAAAAATTCTCCGTAAAACCATGCCAGAAAAACCGCTGCTGTTTACCTTCCGCAGTGCCAAAGAAGGCGGCGAGCAGGCGATTTCCACCGAGGCTTATATTGCACTCAATCGTGCAGCCATCGACAGCGGCCTGGTTGATATGATCGATCTGGAGTTATTTACCGGCGATGATCAGGTTAAAGAAACCGTCGCCTACGCCCACGCGCATGATGTGAAAGTTGTCATGTCCAACCATGACTTCCATAAAACGCCGGAAGCCGAAGAAATCATTGCCCGTCTGCGCAAAATGCAGTCCTTCGACGCCGATATTCCTAAGATTGCGCTGATGCCGCAAAGTACCAGCGATGTGCTGACGTTGCTTGCCGCGACCCTGGAGATGCAGGAGCAGTATGCCGATCGTCCAATCATCACGATGTCAATGGCAAAAACTGGCGTAATTTCTCGTCTGGCTGGTGAAGTATTTGGCTCGGCGGCAACTTTTGGTGCGGTAAAAAAGGCCTCTGCACCAGGGCAAATCTCGGTAAATGATTTGCGCACGGTATTAACTATTTTACACCAGGCATAAGCAATAATATTTCGGCGGGAACATCCTCCCCCGCCGAACTAAAAAAATATATTTAACCGTATTTAATAAAAATATTTCGTGAGTCTCTGTGCGCTAATTCTCCATCTGGCGTAGGGAAAATCACACCTGAATCAGGAATTAACAATGAAACCTGTAAAACCACCTCGTATTAATGGACGAGTGCCGGTCCTGTCGGCACAGGAAGCGGTGAATTATATTCCCGACGAAGCAACACTTTGTGTGTTAGGCGCTGGCGGCGGTATTCTGGAAGCCACCACGTTAATTACAGCTCTTGCTGATAAATATAAACAGACTCAAACGCCACGTAATTTATCGATTATTAGTCCGACAGGGCTTGGCGATCGCGCCGACCGTGGTATTAGTCCGCTGGCGCAAGAAGGTCTGGTGAAATGGGCATTATGCGGTCACTGGGGACAATCGCCGCGTATTTCTGATCTCGCAGAACAAAATAAAATTATTGCTTATAACTATCCACAAGGTGTACTTACACAAACCTTACGCGCCGCCGCAGCCCACCAGCCTGGTATTATTAGTGATATTGGCATCGGAACATTTGTCGATCCACGCCAGCAAGGCGGCAAACTGAATGAAGTCACTAAAGAAGACCTGATTAAACTGGTCGAGTTTGAAAACAAAGAATATCTCTATTACAAAGCGATAGCGCCAGATATTGCCTTCATTCGCGCTACCACCTGCGACAGCGAAGGCTACGCCACTTTTGAAGATGAGGTGATGTATCTCGACGCATTGGTTATTGCCCAGGCGGTGCACAATAACGGCGGTATTGTGATGATGCAGGTGCAGAAAATGGTTAAGAAAGCCACGCTGCATCCTAAATCTGTCCGTATTCCGGGTTATCTGGTGGATATTGTGGTGGTCGATCCGGATCAAACCCAACTGTATGGCGGTGCGCCGGTTAACCGCTTTATTTCTGGTGACTTCCCCCTTGATGACAGCACCAAACTTAGCCTGCCCCTAAACCAACGTAAATTAGTTGCACGGCGCGCATTATTCGAAATGCGTAAAGGCGCGGTGGGGAATGTCGGCGTCGGTATTGCTGACGGCATTGGCCTGGTCGCCCGGGAAGAAGGTTGTGCTGATGACTTTATTCTGACGGTAGAAACAGGTCCGATTGGCGGAATTACTTCACAGGGTATCGCCTTTGGCGCGAACGTGAATACCCGCGCCATTCTGGATATGACGTCCCAGTTTGATTTTTATCACGGTGGTGGTCTGGATGTTTGTTATTTGAGTTTTGCTGAAGTCGACCAGCACGGTAACGTCGGCGTGCATAAATTCAATGGCAAAATCATGGGCACCGGTGGATTTATTGATATCAGTGCCACTTCGAAGAAAATCGTTTTCTGCGGCACATTAACTGCGGGCAGTTTAAAAACAGAAATTACCGACGGCAAATTAAATATCGTCCAGGAAGGACGGGTGAAGAAATTTATTCGGGAACTACCGGAAATTACTTTCAGCGGAAAAATCGCTCTCGAGCGAGGGCTGGATGTTCGTTATATCACTGAGCGCGCAGTATTCACGCTGAAAGAAGACGGCCTGCATTTAATCGAAATCGCCCCTGGCGTCGATTTACAAAAAGATATTCTCGACAAAATGGATTTCACCCCAGTGATTTCGCCAGAACTCAAACTGATGGACGAAAGATTATTTATCGATGCGGCGATGGGTTTTGTCCTGCCTGAAGCGGCTCATTAACAGGAGTATCACGATGGATTTTTCTTTAACTGAAGAACAAGAACTGCTGCTGGCCAGTATTCGCGAACTGATTACGACTAACTTTCCGGAAGAGTATTTCCGCACCTGCGATCAAAACGGGACATACCCGCGTGAATTTATGCGGGCACTGGCGGATAACGGTATTTCCATGCTTGGCGTGCCGGAAGAATTTGGTGGTATCCCTGCGGATTACGTCACCCAAATGCTGGCGCTGATGGAAGTGTCAAAATGCGGTGCCCCGGCATTTTTGATCACCAACGGTCAATGTATTCACAGTATGCGCCGTTTCGGTTCTGCAGAGCAGCTACGTAAAACGGCGGAAAGCACCCTGGAAACGGGTGATCCCGCCTATGCCCTGGCATTGACGGAACCAGGCGCAGGCTCAGATAACAACAGCGCCACCACCACTTACACGCGTAAAAACGGCAAGGTTTACATCAACGGCCAGAAAACCTTTATTACCGGTGCGAAAGAGTACCCGTATATGCTGGTGCTGGCGCGCGATCCGCAACCGAAAGATCCCAAAAAAGCCTTCACCCTGTGGTGGGTCGACTCCAGTAAGCCCGGCATTAAGATTAACCCGCTGCATAAAATCGGCTGGCATATGCTCAGCACCTGCGAAGTCTATCTCGACAACGTGGAAGTTGAAGAGAGCGACATGGTGGGCGAAGAAGGAATGGGTTTCCTCAATGTGATGTATAACTTTGAGATGGAGCGCCTGATCAACGCCGCGCGCAGCACCGGCTTTGCCGAGTGTGCCTTTGAAGATGCCGCCCGCTATGCCAACCAGCGTATCGCTTTTGGTAAACCCATTGGTCATAACCAGATGATCCAGGAAAAACTGGCGCTGATGGCGATTAAGATCGACAACATGCGCAACATGGTGTTGAAAGTGGCATGGCAAGCCGATCAGCATCAGTCACTGCGCACCAGCGCGGCGCTGGCAAAACTGTACTGCGCACGTACCGCAATGGAAGTTATTGATGATGCGATTCAAATCATGGGCGGTCTGGGCTATACCGATGAGGCGCGCGTCTCTCGCTTCTGGCGTGATGTCCGTTGTGAACGTATCGGCGGCGGTACAGACGAAATTATGATTTACGTAGCGGGTCGGCAGATCCTGAAAGATTATCAGAACAAATAATCTGCAGGCGGCGCAGCTTCTTAACAAACTGCGCCGCCAGATTTATCCAACAAGACTTACCGGTTGAGGAAATTCAGATAAGATTTCTTGTTCCGCAAAACAGTTTTTAAATTGCCTGCGGTAATCGCTGGGCGAACAGCCGACATGGCGCAAAAACAGTTTGGCAAAGTGATCGACATTTTCATAACCCACACGCCAGGAGATCTCTGCCTGTGATAATTCAGTATTAGTGAGTGACCATTTCGCTTCCGTCATACGCCGTTGAATAACATAGTTAATAGGGGAAATGCGATACTCTTTGGTAAATTCATGGCAAATATAACTGACGCTGGCACGAAACTTTTTCGATAACTGCTCTAAAGTGATTTTTTCGCGATAGTTATTATTCAGATAGAAAAGAATATCTTTTATCAGAACATCTTTTTTAATATATCCCTGCTCCGAACGATAAGCATTTTTAAAGTTTTCGTAGTAAAGAATTGCTAACGTATAGGCAAAGGCGTCCCATAACGAAGATGTTTGGCTATTTTTACTTTGCGGCAAAATCACACTTAGCTCATTAAATAAGGTTTTAATGACTTCTTTTCCCTGCCCTGCGGCAATTACCGGGCAAGAATGCGGTTGCAGTAGCTGATTTTCCTCAGCCCCCTGAAACTGAAAGCCGTACAGCGCACAAGTACACGTCGTTGCCGGATCGTTAACGTCAGAGGCCACCGCATGCAGCCTGCCACGTTCTATCACCACAATGTCATCGGCGTGCGCGACATATAACGAAGAATCGATGGTAAACCTTGCTACCCCTTTCTTGACGTAAATCAACTCAGTTTCATTGTCATGAACGTGATGTCCGGACTCCCATTTTGGATCATCGCTAAATGCAAAACGTGAAAGCCGTGGCGTTTTACCGGCGACAAACAGCGTTTCGCTGGCGTTATCAAAACAGCGTTGATACATGACAACCTCCCTATTCCATGAGCAAGCAAAAACAATATATGCCGGATAAAATACGGCGTGTATTGCGGTTATACAACCGCGTTTAGCGAGAGCTAAACAAGATTATTTACACTGAATGCAAGATTGTACGGTCATGGAATAACTATATTGCCGCAAATTGCACTTTTGTTTTAGCGATCGCATTTTTTTTGCAAGATTGTTGGCAAGGAAAACAGCTTGCTCCGTCGAAAACCCCGCACCGCTATCGCACACTATTTTCAGACCATTTTTACCTTCCATCGGAGATGGTTCCGTATGCGACTCACAGGAGAAATCATGAAAATAATAACCTGCTTTAAGCTGGTGCCTGAAGAACAGGACATTGTTGTCACTCCAGAATATACCCTGAATTTCGACAATGCCGACGCCAAAATCAGCCAGTTCGATCTCAATGCCATTGAAACTGCAAGCCAGATTGCAACAGATGACGATGAGATAGCCGCGCTGACCATTGGCGGCTCATTGTTGCAGAACTCGAAAGTGCGTAAAGACGTGCTATCCCGCGGGCCGCATAGCCTGTATTTGGTGCAGGATGCGCAACTTGAACATGCACTGCCTCTCGATACCGCAAAGGCGCTGGCGGCAGCAGTTGAAAAGATCGGCTTCGATTTACTGATCTTTGGTGAAGGTTCCGGCGACCTTTATGCCCAGCAGGTTGGCTTGCTGGTCGGAGAAATTCTGCAACTTCCGGTGATTAATGCAGTGAGTGCTATTCAGCGTCAGGGCAATACACTGGTGATTGAACGCACGCTTGAAGATGATGTTGAAGTTATTGAGCTCTCTGTTCCAGCCGTGCTCTGCGTCACCTCCGATATTAATATGCCACGCATTCCTTCGATGAAAGCCATTCTCGGCGCGGGTAAAAAACCGATAAATCAGTGGCAGGCAAGTGACATTGGCTGGAGCCAGAGCGCGCCACTTGCTGAGCTGACCGGCATTCGCGTACCGCCGCAAACAGAACGTAAGCACATCATTCTCGATAACGATTCGCCGGAGGCCATTGCCGAGCTGGCGGAATATCTGAAGAAAGCCCTGAACTGAAGCCTACGGAGAAGAAACGATGAGTCAATTAAACAGCGTCTGGGTCTTTAGCGATAATCCTGAACGTTATGCTGAACTGTTTGGCGGCGCGCAGCAATGGGGCCAACAGGTGTATGCCATTGTACAAAATACCGACCAGGCGCAGGCAGTTATGCCTTATGGTCCAAAATGTATTTATGTTCTTGAGCAAAATGATGCGCTGCAACGTACTGAAAATTACGCCGAAAGCATTGCTGCCCTGCTGAAAGATAAACATCCTTCTATGTTGCTGCTGGCCGCGACGAAACGCGGTAAAGCTCTGGCAGCACGGTTAAGTGTGCAACTGAATGCGGCGCTGGTGAACGATGCCACTGCGGTGGATATTGTCGATGGTCACATTTGCGCCGAACACCGGATGTATGGCGGGTTAGCGTTCGCACAGGAAAAGATCAACAGCCCGCTGGCGATCATTACCCTTGCACCCGGTGTTCAGGAACCGTGCACCAGTGATACCGCTCATCAGTGCCCGACAGAAACGGTACCTTATGTTGCCCCGCGTCATGAAATTCTCTGTCGCGAACGCCGTGCGAAAGCGGCAAGCAGCGTGGACCTGAGCAAAGCAAAACGTGTGGTTGGCGTCGGTCGTGGTCTGGCAGCGCAGGATGACCTGAAAATGGTCCACGAACTGGCGGCGGTGCTGAATGCTGAAGTCGGCTGTTCACGTCCAATTGCCGAAGGCGAGAACTGGATGGAGCGTGAACGTTATATCGGTGTCTCCGGCGTGTTGCTGAAATCCGATCTCTACCTGACGCTGGGGATCTCCGGGCAGATCCAGCATATGGTTGGCGGCAACGGCGCAAAAGTGATTGTCGCCATCAATAAAGATAAAAATGCGCCAATCTTCAACTATGCCGACTACGGTCTGGTGGGCGATATCTACAAAGTCGTCCCTGCCCTGATTAGCCAGTTGAGCCGCTAATTCCCCTTTCAACCACATCTCCCGCTGTAAACGCAGCGGGAAGGGAGCATAACGCATGTCGGATGACAAATTTGATGCCATTGTGGTCGGTGCGGGCGTTGCCGGTAGCGTTGCCGCACTGGTCATGGCGCGAGCCGGGCTGGATGTCCTGGTGATAGAACGCGGCGACAGTGCCGGATGTAAAAACATGACCGGCGGGCGTCTTTATGCCCACACACTTGAAGCGATTATTCCAGGCTTTGCAGCATCAGCGCCGGTAGAACGCAAGGTCACACGCGAGAAAATCTCCTTCTTAACCGAAGAAAGCGCCGTTACCCTCGACTTTCACCGCGAGCAACCAGATGTTCCGCAACACGCGTCTTATACCGTATTGCGTAATCGTCTGGACCCGTGGTTGATGGAACAAGCCGAGCAGGCGGGCGCGCAGTTTATCCCGGGCGTACGCGTCGATGCGCTGGTTCGTGAAGGAAACAAGGTCACTGGCGTGCAGGCCGGGGATGATGTTCTTGAAGCGAATGTGGTGATTCTGGCTGATGGCGTTAACTCGATGCTTGGCCGCTCGCTGGGAATGGTTTCCGCTTCCGATCCGCATCATTACGCTGTTGGTGTTAAAGAGGTTATTGGCCTCACACCAGAACAGATCAACGATCGCTTTAATATTACGGGCGAGGAAGGTGCCGCCTGGCTGTTTGCCGGTTCCCCTTCTGACGGCCTGATGGGTGGCGGATTCCTCTATACCAATAAGGATTCCATATCGTTGGGGCTGGTTTGTGGATTGGGTGATATCGCCCATGCGCAAAAAAGCGTGCCGCAAATGCTGGAAGATTTTAAACAACACCCCGCCATTCGCCCGCTGATTAGCGGCGGCAAACTGCTTGAATATTCCGCGCATATGGTGCCGGAAGGCGGTCTGGCAATGGTGCCGCAGCTGGTTAACGATGGCGTGATGATCGTTGGTGACGCCGCAGGCTTCTGCCTGAATTTGGGTTTTACAGTTCGCGGCATGGATTTAGCCATTGCATCAGCTCAGGCTACCGCCACAACAGTGATTGCCGCCAAAGAACGCGCGGATTTCTCCGCCAGCAGTCTGGCGCAATACAAACGTGAGCTGGAACAAAGTTGTGTTATGCGCGATATGCAGCATTTCCGCAAGATCCCGGCGCTGATGGAAAATCCGCGCCTGTTTAGTCAGTATCCGCGCATGGTCGCCGACATCATGAACGATATGTTCACCATTGACGGCAAACCAAACCAGCCGGTACGCAAAATGATCATGGGACACGCGAAAAAAATTGGGCTGATCAACTTGCTGAAAGATGGCATTAAGGGAGCAACCGCGCTATGAGCCAGAACGCTACGGTTAACGTCGACATCAAATTAGGCGTCAATAAATTCCATGTTGATGAGGGCCACCCGCATATCATTTTGGCGGCAAATCCCGATATCAATGAATTCCGTAAATTAATGAAAGCCTGCCCTGCCGGACTTTATAAGCAGGATGACGCCGGCAACATTCATTTTGATTCTGCCGGTTGTCTGGAGTGCGGCACCTGTCGGGTGCTGTGCGGCAACACTATTCTCGAACAGTGGCAATATCCCGCAGGCACCTTCGGTATTGATTTTCGCTACGGCTAATCATGCATCCCACAGGCCCGCATCTCGGGCCTGATGTTCTGTCTCGAGAGTCCAAAATGAAAGTGACATTAACGTTTAACGAACAACGTCGTGCGGCGTATCGTCAGCAAGGGCTATGGGGCGATGCTTCGCTGGCCGATTACTGGCAGCAGACCGCTCGTGCGATGCCAGACAAAATTGCCGTGGTCGATAATCATGGAGCATCGTACACCTATAGCGCGCTCGATCACGCCGCGAGCTGTCTGGCAAACTGGATGTTAGCGAAGGGTATTGAATCAGGCGATCGCATCGCATTTCAACTGCCTGGCTGGTGTGAATTTACCGTTATCTATCTTGCCTGCCTGAAAATCGGTGCGGTTTCCGTACCGCTGTTGCCTTCCTGGCGGGAAGCAGAACTAGTATGGGTGCTCAATAAGTGTCAGGCAAAAATGTTCTTTGCTCCGACGTTGTTTAAACAAACGCGTCCGGTAGATTTAATCCTGCCGCTGCAAAATCAGCTTCCACAACTACAACAACTTGTCGGCGTGGACAAACTGGCTCCCGCCACCTCTGCTCTCTCATTAAGTCAGATTATCGCCGACAATACTCCTCTAACCACGGCGATAACGGTCCACGGCGATGAATTAGCCGCGGTGCTGTTTACCTCCGGAACCGAGGGTCTGCCAAAGGGCGTGATGCTAACGCATAACAATATTCTCGCCAGTGAGCGGGCTTATTGCGCGCGGTTGAATCTGACCTGGCAGGATGTCTTTATGATGCCTGCGCCACTTGGTCATGCAACGGGCTTTCTGCATGGCGTAACGGCACCATTCTTAATTGGCGCTCGCAGCGTGTTGTTAGATATTTTCACTCCTGATGCGTGTCTCGCGCTGCTTGAGCAGCAGCGTTGCACCTGTATGCTCGGCGCAACGCCGTTTGTCTATGATCTTTTGAATTTACTGGAGAAACAACCCGCTGACCTTTCAGCGCTGCGCTTCTTTCTTTGCGGCGGGACCACAATCCCCAAAAAAGTGGCGCGTGAATGCCAGCAGCGCGGCATTAAATTATTAAGTGTTTATGGTTCCACAGAAAGTTCGCCGCACGCAGTGGTGAATCTCGACGATCCTTTGTCGCGCTTTATGCACACCGATGGTTACGCTGCCGCAGGTGTTGAGATTAAAGTGGTCGATGACGCACGCAAGACCTTACCGCCAGGTTGCGAAGGTGAAGAAGCCTCGCGTGGCCCCAATGTGTTTATGGGGTATTTTGATGAACCTGAATTAACCGCCCGTGCCCTGGATGAAGAAGGCTGGTATTACAGCGGCGATCTCTGCTGCATGGATGAGGCCGGCTATATAAAAATAACCGGGCGCAAGAAAGATATTATTGTCCGCGGCGGCGAAAATATTAGCAGCCGTGAAGTAGAAGATATTTTATTGCAGCATCCTAAAATTCACGATGCCTGTGTGGTTGCGATGCCCGATGAACGTTTAGGTGAACGCTCATGCGCTTATGTCGTGCTGAAAGCACCGCATCATTCATTATCGCTGGAAGAGGTGGTGGCTTTTTTTAGCCGTAAACGGGTCGCGAAATATAAATATCCTGAACATATCGTGGTAATCGAAAAACTACCGCGCACTGCCTCAGGTAAAATACAAAAGTTTTTGTTAAGGAAAGATATTATGCGGAGATTAACTCAGGATGTCTGTGAAGAGATTGAATAAGTTTCATCTTCGGGGATCACATAAACCCGGCGACTGAACGCCGCCGGGGATTTATTTTATTTCTTCAGTTCAGCCAGGCTTAACCAGGTTTGCACCACGGTATCCGGGTTCAGAGACAGGCTATCGATCCCTTCTTCCATCAACCATGCGGCAAAGTCTTCGTGGTCGGACGGGCCCTGACCGCAAATCCCGACATATTTGCCCTGTTTCTTCGCGGCACGAATCGCCATCGACAGCAGTGCTTTCACCGCATCGTTGCGCTCATCGAACAGTTCAGACACCACTCCGGAGTCACGGTCCAGACCGAGCGCCAGCTGTGTCATGTCGTTTGAGCCAATTGAGAAGCCGTCGAAATATTCGAGGAACTGCTCTGCCAGCAAGGCGTTGGACGGAATTTCACACATCATGATGATTTTCAGCCCGTTCTCACCACGTTTCAGCCCCTGACGCGCCAATTCGTCAACCACCGCTTTCGCCTGATCTACGGTACGCACGAACGGGATCATGATCTCAACGTTGGTCAGTCCCATGTCGTTGCGCACACGTTTCACTGCTTCACACTCCAGCGCAAAGCAGTCGCGGAAGCTGTCGGAAACATAGCGGCCCGCGCCACGGAAGCCGAGCATCGGGTTCTCTTCATCTGGCTCGTAACGCTCACCACCGACCAGGTTGGCATATTCGTTCGATTTAAAATCAGAGAGACGGACAATGACGCGCTTCGGATAAAACGCGGCACCCAGCGTCGCGATCCCTTCAGTCAGACGCCCAACGTAAAATTCACGCGGAGAATCAAAACATTTCATCATCTCGCGGATTTCGTTTTGCAACTGCGGTTCCTGATCGTCAAACTCAAGCAGTGCGCGTGGGTGGACGCCAATCATACGGTTGATGATAAATTCCAGACGCGCAAGGCCCACGCCTTCGTTCGGCAGGCAGGCGAAGTCGAAAGCACGGTCCGGGTTACCGACGTTCATCATTACTTTCAACGGCAGATCCGGCATCGTTTCTACGCTGGAGCTTTTCACGCTAAATTCCAGCAACTCCGCATAGACATAACCGGTATCACCTTCGGCACAAGAAACAGTGACGTTCTCACCGTCTTTCATCCGTTCTGTTGCATCACCACAGCCCACTACCGCCGGAATGCCGAGTTCACGAGCGATGATCGCCGCGTGACAGGTACGCCCCCCACGGTTGGTGACGATGGCAGATGCTTTCTTCATGATCGGTTCCCAGTCCGGGTCGGTCATGTCAGTAACCAGCACGTCGCCAGGTTCGATGCGGTTCATTTCGCTGATGTCATGGATGACTTTCACCGGACCCGCGCCGATGCGATGACCGATAGCACGGCCTTCGGCGATAATCTTACCCTGTGAATGCAGCGTATAACGCTCCATGACCTGACCGCGTGAGCGCACGGTTTCCGGACGCGCCTGCACAATGAACAGTTTGCCGGTGTGGCCATCTTTCGCCCACTCAATATCCATCGGGCGACCGTAGTGTTTCTCAATTTGTACGGCCTGTTTTGCCAGTTCCTGCACTTCTTCGTTGCTCAGCGAGAAGATGTCACGCTGTTCCTGCGGTACGTCTTCGATTTTAACCTGCTTGCCGTGCTCCTGGGTCGGCGCGTAGACCATGCGGATTTTTTTCGACCCCATGGTGCGGCGCACGATAGCCGGGCGATTCGCCGCCAGTGTCGGTTTATGCACGTAAAACTCATCCGGGTTAACCGCACCCTGCACGACCATTTCACCAAGGCCCCATGCGGAAGTGATAAACACCACCTGGTCAAAGCCGGATTCGGTATCAATGGAGAACATCACGCCAGAAGATGCGAGGTCGGAGCGCACCATCCGCTGAACACCGGCGGAGAGCGCCACGCCACGGTGATCGTAACCCTGGTGCACACGATAAGAGATGGCGCGATCGTTAAACAGAGAAGCAAATACATGTTTCACTGCCACGAGAACGGCGTCAAAACCCTGAACGTTGAGGAAAGTTTCCTGCTGACCGGCAAAAGAAGCGTCCGGCATATCTTCTGCGGTAGCGGAGGAACGCACCGCAAACGAGGCGTTTTCGTCATCGGCGGAAAGCTGTGCATAGGCTTCGCGGATGGCGTTTTCCAGCTCAGGCTGGAAGGGAGTGTCGATAATCCACTGGCGGATTTGCGCGCCCGCTTTCGCAAGCTGGGTAACATCGTCAATATCCGTTTTATCCAGCAGTTCATAAATGCGCTGGTTTACGCCGCTTTGGTCCAGAAACTGGTTAAACGCGTCGGCGGTTGTGGCGAAACCATTCGGAACGGAAACACCCATTCCGGAAAGGTTAGTAATCATTTCACCCAGGGAGGCATTTTTGCCCCCAACCCTGTCTACATCATTCATGCCGAGTTGGTTATACCAAAGCACCAGCGGTGACGAGCCATTGTTGGACATCGAACAATCCTTTTGTGATAAATGAACGGTTTGAGAAACACATTTCTGCGCATTTATCTTTGCATATTTAACCGGATGAAAAAAACGGTGAATCGTTCAAGCAAATATATTTTTTTACTTTTTAAGACTGATCCCAGCGTTGCGCAAATCTGCTCTCTTCGACAATTTCCACATAAACCATCGGTATAAACGAAACCGTAAAAATGAAATGCTGTTTTCATAAAAAATAAAATTGAAGGTTCATTTTATAAACCAGACATAACGTTCTACGCTTCTGTGCGTTTTTAATTTATGCTTTCATAGAATTATGTCTGCATCACGGGAAGAACAAAATGGATAATGCTGTTGATCGCCACGTTTTTTATATTTCTGATGGTACGGCAATAACTGCGGAGGTATTAGGACACGCAGTAATGTCACAATTTCCCGTCACTATCAGCAGCATTACGCTGCCGTTTGTCGAAAATGAGAGCCGTGCACGGGCAGTGAAGGATCAGATTGACGCAATTTATCACCAGACAGGTGTGCGCCCGCTGGTCTTCTACTCCATCGTGTTGCCGGAGATTCGCGCCATCATCTTGCAAAGTGAGGGCTTTTGCCAGGATATCGTTCAGGCGCTGGTTGCCCCGCTACAACAAGAGATGAAACTGGATCCCACGCCGATTGCTCATCGTACCCATGGCCTTAACCCTAATAATCTCAATAAATATGATGCGCGCATTGCTGCGATTGATTACACCCTCGCCCACGATGATGGCATTTCGTTACGCAATCTGGACCAGGCTCAGGTGATCCTGCTCGGCGTTTCTCGCTGTGGTAAAACCCCCACCAGTCTGTATCTGGCAATGCAGTTTGGTATCCGCGCGGCAAACTACCCCTTTATTGCCGACGATATGGATAATCTGGTGCTACCCGCGTCGCTCAAACCGCTTCAGCATAAATTGTTCGGCCTGACTATCGACCCGGAACGTCTGGCGGCGATTCGCGAGGAACGTCGGGAGAACAGTCGCTATGCCTCGCTTCGTCAGTGCAGGATGGAAGTCGCGGAAGTAGAAGCCTTGTACCGTAAAAATCAGATCCCGTGGATTAACAGTACCAATTATTCGGTAGAAGAGATTGCCACCAAGATCCTCGATATCATGGGCCTTAGCCGTCGAATGTACTAGAGAACTAGTGCATTAACTTGTTTTTTTGTTATCATGCTAACCACCCGGCGAGGTGTGACACACCTCGCACTTGAAATCAGCTGCGATTGGTTTATCGTGATGCGCATCACTTCCCGGTAGTCCTGCCGTAGAAGCAACAAATTTCTGAGACTTGTAATGAACAGAACTGACGAACTCCGTACTGCGCGTATTGAGAGCCTGGTAACGCCCGCCGAACTCGCGCTACGGTATCCCGTAACGCCTGGCGTCGCCACCCATGTCACCGACTCCCGCCGCAGAATTGAAAAAATACTGAATGGTGAAGATAAGCGACTGTTGGTCATTATTGGCCCCTGCTCGATCCACGATCTCACCGCTGCAATGGAGTACGCCACCCGTCTGCAGTCGCTGCGCAACCAGTACCAGTCACGGCTGGAAATCGTAATGCGCACCTATTTTGAAAAACCACGAACTGTTGTCGGCTGGAAAGGGCTAATCTCCGATCCGGATTTAAACGGCAGCTATCGGGTAAATCACGGTCTGGAGCTGGCGCGCAAATTACTTTTACAGGTAAATGAGCTGGGCGTCCCCACCGCGACTGAGTTCCTCGATATGGTGACCGGTCAGTTTATTGCTGATTTAATCAGTTGGGGCGCGATTGGCGCACGTACTACCGAAAGTCAGATCCACCGTGAAATGGCTTCGGCACTCTCCTGTCCGGTAGGTTTTAAAAATGGTACCGATGGCAACACGCGGATTGCTGTGGATGCTATCCGCGCAGCCCGCGCCAGCCATATGTTCCTCTCGCCAGACAAAAATGGTCAGATGACCATCTATCAGACCAGCGGCAACCCGTATGGCCACATTATTATGCGTGGCGGCAAAAAACCGAATTATCATGCCGATGATATCGCCGCAGCCTGCGATACGCTGCACGAATTTGATTTGCCTGAACATCTGGTGGTGGATTTCAGCCACGGTAACTGCCAGAAGCAGCACCGTCGCCAGTTAGAAGTTTGTGAGGATATTTGTCAGCAAATCCGCAATGGCTCTACGGCGATTGCTGGAATTATGGCGGAAAGTTTCCTGCGCGAAGGAACGCAAAAAATCGTCGGCGGTCAGCCGCTCACTTACGGTCAATCGATTACCGACCCGTGTCTGGGCTGGGAAGATACCGAACGCCTGGTCGAAAAACTCGCCTCTGCGGTAGATACCCGCTTCTGAATGCGTGCCCATTCCTGATGGGATGGGCATTTCTGCGCAACTTGTTGTCTTCTCAACAAATTACTGCTTGCTCTGGCCCGCCATAATATTGATAATAAGAATCATTGTTATATCAATTATTATTAATCTTTATGCGTTATACGGATAGCAGAAAACTCACGCCTGAAACGGATGCCAATCACAAGACCGCTTCCCCGCAGCCCATTCGGCGAATTACCAGCCAGACACTGTTAGGCCCGGATGGCAAACTGATTATCGATCATGACGGGCAAGAATATCTGCTCCGTAAAACTCAGGCTGGCAAGCTGCTGTTGACCAAGTAGCCTTTAACTCGAGCAGCTGACTTCCAGCCGTTTACCCCAGTCAGGTGGACGACTGACATAGTCATCATCTCTGTCGCTGAAAGGATTTCGCAACGCCTCATGCAGGCGGTGCAATTCCGTCATATCACCCTTTTCTGCCGCTTCAATCGCCCGTTGCGCCAACCAGTTGCGCAACACCAGAGCTGGGTTAACGCTTTGCATCAGTTGCTGACGCTCAATATCGCTAACCTCGTCTTGTTGCAAACGCCTCCGATAACGGGCAAACCAGTCATCAAATGCCGCACGATCAATAAACTCATCACGTAGCGGTGACGCCGCGCTGTGCTGCTCGGTCAGACTCAGCATGCGGAATGTGCGGGTATAATCGCTGCGCTCTCGCGCCAACAGACTGAATAATTCATTCAGTAGCGCGTTATCCTCTTTTTGCTCCGTCATGAAGCCCAGTTTCTGCCGCATCCGTTGTCCATAATGCGTCAACAAAACCTGCTGATAGCTGTCCAGGGCCTCATTCAGGGCATCTACGGCAACAAATGGTGACAATGTCTGCGCCAGACGCTGTAAATTCCACAACGCGACGGCAGGTTGATTATCAAAGCTATAACGCCCTTGGTGATCCGAGTGATTACAAATAAAACCGGGTTCGTAATCATCAAGAAAACCAAACGGCCCGTAATCAAGCGTCAGTCCCAGCAGCGACATGTTGTCGGTATTCATCACCCCATGAGCAAAGCCGACCGTCTGCCATTGGGCAATTAACGATGCGGTACGTGCGACAACATCGATAAACCAGAGACGGTATTTGTCCTCATCATCTGCAAGATGTGACCAGTAATGACGAATGGCAAAGTCAGCCAACTGACGAACCTTTTCCGGCTCGCGGCGATAGTAAAAATGTTCGAAATGACCAAAGCGCAGATGACTTGGTGCCACACGCATCAGCATCGCGCCTGGCTCCACCGTTTCCCGATACACTGGCGATTCGCTGGTGACGATACTTAACGCGCGGGTCGTCGGAATGCCCAGATAATGCATCGCCTCACTGGCGAGACTTTCTCGTATCGTCGAACGTAAAACCGCCCGTCCATCACCCATTCGCGAATAAGGCGTCAGGCCAGCACCTTTCAGATGCCAGTCCATTGTAGTGCCATCGGCCAGCTGTTGTTCGCCGAGTAAAATGCCGCGCCCATCACCCAGTTGGCCCGCCCAGACGCCGAACTGATGACCACTGTAAACCTGCGCCAGTGGTGACATACCAGGCAGTAGGGTTTCGCCGCCCCAGACACCTGCGCCATTTTTAAACAGCGACGATGGAATACTCAGCGTGTTAGCGAGTTCGGTATTATGCCAAATCAGCCGGGCATTATTTAAAGGCGTAGGGGAAAGTGCTGTATAGGTTTCTGGCAATTCATCGCGCCAGCGTGTAACAAAAGACAGGGTCATAGATCCTCCTGTTTGATAGTGTAGACGGTTACTCTCGTCTTAAACACCAGCAAACAGGAGGGTTATCGCTGAACCAACGTCGTTATCTGATTTATGGGAACGGCAGGCCACAGACATCCCTGGAGAGCATGGAAATCGAAGGGGGTAATCTGTGCTAATATTTCTGGCGTATCAATGCCCCCCGCGATGATGCAATTGCAACAAGGGGAAATTTGCGCCTGAATCGCACGAATAAACGGTTCGAAGGAGCGATGCGTGATTTGTTGCTGAATAAAACTTTTATCCAGCATTACGCGGGTGAAAAGACCATCAAAAACCGCTTTCATTGTGCTATTGCCTGTGCCCAAATTACCTAACACAAGGGGATACATTTGCGATAAGGAAAAAAGATCGCGATTATCTTTTCCTTCATCGAGATGCGGGTAATTCTCATTAATCAACAGTTCAATAAACGGATATTTTAATAGTTCGCCTGCGTAATTATCCCTGTCTAATAATAAAGTAGCCACTTGTGGGGTTAAATTAAGCCAGGCAAAGAGTTTATGTTGAATAAAAAAGTGTTGGCATGATTTTAGTAATTCCAACTGCTCTGAAAATAATTGCCAATGTTGCTCCGCGGTAAGTTGCGCTATAACCCGACTCGTCGGGATACGAACCGTACCATCTTCACTGGAGAAATGGGTAATTAACTCAACGCCGACAAGGTCTTGCTGGTTATCTCTTATCGGCAGGAAATAGCAATCAGAATGATAAAGATTCTCCAAAAAAATCTTCATGGTAACCGTCCCTCTCGAAGGATGTTTTTCAGTATCCGGCTAAAAGGGATGAGGCCATAAGACATAACAATTACAGAAGGAGTAACTTTCATTTGTTCCATGTTAACCACTTTTTCAGGGGTCCTTTTATTAGATTATCCTGATTATAAACGAATAATCCATTTACGGAATTTTTGTCTGTAAAATACTACTGTATTCAGGAGTAAATGGACGGAGATGTATCATCGCCGTCCATTTTTCGACATACTAGATTCGTCTCGCCTGCCAGAAATTTTTCTGCCAATAGACATTATCGAGTGAGGAACGCATCACTCCCTTGCTGGTAGAGGCGTGGATAAATTGGTTGTTGGTATCGTAAATACCTACATGCAAACCATTTTGTCCGGAACCCGTTTTGAAAAAGACCAGGTCACCAGGCAGCAACTCGTCTTTATCAATTTGCGTGCCGATAGAGGCTTGTTCTTTGGTTTCTCGGGGCAGCTGCAAATCGAAACGATCGCGCATCGTCACAACTACAAATCCCGAACAGTCCACACCGCGCCGCGTCATGCCACCATAACGATACGGCGTGCCATGCCAGCTTTGTAGCTGGTCGTTCAAACCGGCAATAACGGTAATCGAATCAGAAAGTCTGGCATTTGGCGGCGGTGCTTTATGGTGGCTACACCCGGCCAGAAACAGTGCTGTGATCAAAATAAGGCAGAAACGCATTCCGTACGGTTCCTCTGTTTTTTATTCTTGCATTAATTTAGCGTCGTAATTACCCGATTTTCAAGATACTAATGAAATCAGATGGTCGAAATCAGCATTCGGTGACCTTCGATATCCAGACGGCGAAAATTCATCCCATAGGCCTGCGCCAGATTTGGCGGCGTGAGCACCTCTTCTCTGCGTCCACTGGCCAGCATTTTTCCACCTTTTAGCAACCACGCCCGATGCGCATGACGCAATGTGTGGTTGAGATCGTGACTGCTCATCACAATCGCCAGTCCTTGCTGACACAGCGCGCTCAGAATTTTGTCTAACGCACTTTGTTGCGCAACATCAAGACTGTTCATCGGCTCATCAAGAAGCAGCAATTGGCCTGCGGGATTGGCTTGTGGTGTGATTTGCAGCACCACCGCAGCAAGACGTACGCGTTGCCATTCGCCGCCGGAAAGTTGATTGGTGCTACGTCCGAGTTTGTCATCAAGAGCCAGCGCCCCTGCGACATCATTCAGTAGTTCGGTACGCGTTTTATCGTGCTGATGCAGTGTCAGGTAGTGCCAGACCGGCATTGCAAACGGTGGCGTCTGTTGTTGTGAAAGATAGGCTCGATGCAGCGCGAGTTTTGTTGCGGACCATGCTTCCAGTGGTTGCCCCGCGAACTGAATGCTTCCCTTACCGCTGGTCATTCCGGCCATTCGCGCCAGTAAGGTACTCTTACCCGCGCCGTTCGGCCCCACCAGATGCAGGATCTCCCCAGCCCGAACCTCGCCAGAAAGCGGCCCCAGGCGGGTAGATTCCGCAACATCCTGTAACTGCATCACAATAGACATTATTTCGCCAACGCCAGTTTAATGCTTTCCATCACAATGGGATCTTCCGGCGTCATATCCGGGGAAAAACGCTGGATGACCAATCCGTCCCTGCCAACTAAAAATTTCTCAAAATTCCATAAAATATCATCAAGGTACAGCGGTGCACGACCTTTGCTGACCATACGGGCATAGAATCCGCTCTCTTCCGGCGCGACTGCGGTCGGCGCTGCGGCAATCAATTTTTGATACAGCGGATGGCGTCCTTCGCCATTAACTTCAATCTTACTGAACATCGGGAACGTCACCCCCCATGTAGTGGTGCAGTAAGTTTTAATCTCTTCATCGCTGCCCGGTTCTTGCTCCAGAAACTGGTTGCACGGGAATCCCAGCACCACAAAACCACGATCGGCCCAGGCTTTCTGAATATTCTCCAACTGCTCATATTGCGGCGTTAAGCCACACTTTGAGGCGACATTGACAATCAACAGCACATTACCGGCGTACTTCTCCAGCGTGGTCACTTCACCGTCGATATCTTTCACTACGGTCGTCAGAATGGAATCTTGCATCGTTTCTCCTGGGTGTGGTCAGTAAAAATCTTAGCTTTTAATCATAGACCGTCTTTTTGCGGCTAACGTCCTGCTTTTAACAATAACCAGATAAACACCGGCGCACCCAACGTTGCGGTGACCACGCCAATAGGCAGCTCTGCGGCAGCTAATGCCAGGCGCGCTACAACATCGGCCAGCAGCAATGCGCTCGCCCCTGCCAGCGCGCAGCCGGGAAGTAATACGCGATGATCGGTCAAACCACATAACCGGAGAATATGTGGGATCACCAGACCAATAAAGCCGATAGCACCCGCCAACGCCACACTGACGCCAACCATCCAGCCGGTCGCTGCCACCAGCACATTGCGCCAGAACCACAGGGGTAAACCCAGTTGCCGCGCCGAGATCTCGCCAAGTGCTAACATATTCATCGGCCTGGACTGACAACAGATCCACAACAACACGGGGATCAATGCCAGCATCAGCCAGCTTTGCCGCCAGTCTACGCCGCCAAAACCGCCCATCATCCAGTACATCAGCTGACGTAAATCAACAGAGGTGGAAAAGTAGATAGCCCACGTCATTAGTGCGCTACAGATAATCCCTAATGCAACGCCAGCCAGCAATAACCGACTGGTCGAAAGATGACGACGGGCGAAACGTAAGAGTATTAAAGTGATGATAAGCGCGCCAGCAATCGCACACAGCCCCAGCGCCCAGTTGGGGAGTTGCCCTTGCCCAAGCAATACAGCGGCGATAAGCCCCACGCCTGCGCCATTAGAGACGCCAAGTAGTCCAGGTTCTGCCAGAGGATTTTCAAATAACGCCTGCATTACAGCGCCGGATATAGCCAACGCCGCACCAACCAGCAATACAGCCAGCGTACGTGGCAGGCGAATCTGCCAGACGAACAGTTCGCCTCGAGGAGAAAACCAGTCACCTGGCGAGATCCATTGTTCACCGGCGCAAAGGCTTAAGAGAAGCGCCAGCAGCATCAAAACTGACAGGCATAATAACCAGCGAATATTTTGTCGCTGTTGTTGGCGGGCAAGTGTCAGCATGGTATCCGTTCTGCTGAAGTGTCATGGCGTTGATTTTACGGTGACTCTTCGACAGTGAAAAGAAAAAAGGCCGCAGAGCGGCCTTTTTAGTTAGATCAGATTACTCGTCTTTGGGCGAAGCGTTTTCGACCCGGCTTTTTAACTTCTGCCCGGGTCTGAAGGTCACCACGCGCCGTGCTGTAATGGGAATATCCTCGCCCGTTTTCGGGTTACGTCCCGGGCGTTGATTCTTATCACGCAGATCGAAGTTACCAAAACCAGAGAGTTTCACCTGTTCGCCGTTTTCCAGAGCGCGACGGATCTCTTCGAAAAACAGTTCAACCAGTTCTTTGGCATCCCGCTTGCTAAGCCCAAGCTTATCAAACAGATATTCTGACATTTCAGCTTTTGTAAGCGCCATAGGTTCAATCCCTCAATGATGCCTGGAATCGCTCTTTTAATGCCTCTACACATTTGGCGACGGTAGCGGCAATCTCCTCTTCTTCGAGTGTACGGCTGGTATCTTGCAGGATCAGGCTTATGGCGAGGCTCTTATACCCCTCCGCAACACCCTTACCGCGGTACACGTCAAATAAGTTTACGCCAACTACCTGATTTACGCCAACTTTCTTACATTCGGATAAAATATCCGCTGCGGGAACGTTTTCTGCGACCACCACCGCGATGTCACGACGGTTCGCCGGGAAGCGAGAAATCTCGCGCGCCTGAGGCACCACGCGGTCTGCGAGCTTGTTCCACTCCAGTTCGAACACCAGAGTGCGACCGTTAAGATCCAGTTTACGTTCCAGTTCAGGATGAACAACCCCAACAAAACCAATACGTTCACCTTTCAGATAAATCGCTGCGGATTGCCCCGGATGCAGTGCCGCATTCGCTTCTGCACGGAACTCAACCTCATTCAGTTTACCGGTCAGGTCGAGAACGGATTCAAGATCGCCTTTCAAATCATAGAAATCAACGGTCTCTTTTGCCAGGTTCCAGTGCTCTTCGTAACGGTTACCGCAAATCACACCGGCTAACATCAGATCCTGACGAATGCCCAACGGTGCCTGAGTATCTGGCACGAAACGCAGACCGCTTTCGAAAATGAGCACACGGTTCTGCTGACGGTTCTGGTTGTACACCACGGTTGCCAGCAGGCCGGTCCACAGGGAAAGACGCATTGCTGACATTTCAACGGAAATAGGGCTTGGCAGCAGTAAGGCTTCAACGCCTGGATGGATCATCTGCTGCACTTTCGGATCAACGAAGCTGTAGGTGATCACTTCCTGATAGCCTTTGTCGTTGAGCAGCGTTTTCACGCGCTTGAGCGACAGATCGGCTTCGCGGTGAGTACCCATAATCAGGCTTGCCTGTACCGGCTCATCCGGAATGTTGTTGTAGCCGTAAACACGCGCGACTTCTTCGACCAGATCTTCTTCAATCTCCATGTCGAAACGCCAGCTCGGCGCAACGGCCTGCCACTCGTCTTTGCCTTCGGTCACTTCGCAGCCGAGACGACGCAGAATGTCAGTGACCTGCTCATCGGCAATATGATGGCCAATCAGGCGATCCAGTTTGCTGCGACGCAAAGTGATGGTTGCACGCTTCGGCAGCGTTGCTTCGTTGCTGATATCAATTACCGGACCAGCCTCACCACCGCAGATGTCGATCAGCAGACGGGTCGCACGTTCCATCGCTTTGTGCTGCAGTGCCGGATCAACGCCACGCTCATAACGGTGAGAAGCATCAGTATGCAGGCCATGACGACGAGCACGACCGGTGATAGATAGTGGGCTGAAGAAAGCACATTCCAGCAGAACGTTTTGCGTTTCGTCATTCACGCCAGAGTGTTCGCCACCAAAGATGCCGCCCATCGCCAGCGCCTTGTTGTGGTCGGCGATGACAAGGGTGTCAGCATTCAGCTTCGCTTCAGTGCCATCAAGCAGCACCAGCGTTTCGCCCTCTTTCGCCATCCGCACCACAATGCCGCCTTCAATGCGATCTTTATCGAAAGCGTGCATCGGCTGGCCCAGTTCAAGCAGTACATAGTTGGTGACGTCAACGACTGCATCGATAGATCGGATCCCGCAACGACGCAGTTTTTCTTTCATCCACAGCGGAGTTGGCGCTTTAACGTTAATGCCTTTTACCACACGGCCAAGATAGCGCGGGCAGGCTTCCGGCGCTTCGACTGTAATCGGCAGCGTGTCGTCGATGGTCGCACCAACCGGAACGATTTCCGGTTCAACCAGCGGCAGCTGGTTCAGCACGGCAACGTCACGCGCCACGCCGATAATGCCTAAGCAATCGGCACGGTTTGGCGTTACGCTGATTTCGATGGTGTTGTCATCGAGTTTCAGGTATTCGCGGATGTCGGTGCCAATCGGCGCATCTGCAGGCAGTTCGATAATGCCGCTGTGATCGTCAGAAATTCCCAGCTCAGAAAAGGAGCACAGCATCCCTTCAGACGGTTCGCCACGCAGTTTCGCCGCTTTAATTTTGAAATCGCCCGGCAGAACAGCACCAATGGTCGCTACCGCCACACGCAGGCCCTGACGGCAGTTTGGTGCACCGCAGACGATGTCCAGCAGGCGATCGCCGCCGACATTCACTTTTGTCACACGCAGTTTGTCAGCGTTCGGATGCTGCGCACACTCAACCACTTCACCAACGACCACGCCGTGGAAGCTACCGGCAACCGGTTCTACACCGTCAACTTCCAGGCCCGCCATAGTGATTTGATTTGCCAGCGCATCGCTATCAATCGCCGGGTTCACCCATTCGCGTAACCACAGTTCACTGAATTTCATAATCTATTCCTGCCTTATTTAAACTGTTTGAGGAAACGCAGATCGTTTTCGAAGAATGAACGCAGGTCGGTGACGCCGTAACGCAACATGGTCAGACGCTCCATCCCCATCCCGAAGGCGAAACCAGAGTAAACTTCCGGGTCGATGCCAACGTTACGCAGTACGTTCGGATGTACCATTCCGCAGCCCAGTACTTCCAGCCATTTACCGTTTTTACCCATGACGTCCACTTCTGCAGAAGGTTCGGTAAACGGGAAGTAGGAAGGACGGAAGCGGATCTGCAAATCTTCCTCAAAGAAGTTACGCAGGAAGTCGTGCAGCGTGCCTTTCAGGTTGGTAAAGCTGATGTTGGTATCAACAATCAGACCTTCCATCTGATGGAACATCGGCGTGTGAGTCTGGTCGTAGTCGTTACGATAAACGCGGCCAGGCGCGATGATACGAATCGGTGGCTGCTGAGCTTTCATGGTGCGGATCTGCACGCCAGAGGTCTGGGTACGCAGCAGGCGGGTAGCGTCAAACCAGAAAGTGTCGTGGTCAGCGCGCGCCGGGTGGTGACCAGGAATGTTCAGAGCATCGAAGTTATGATAATCGTCTTCGATTTCCGGCCCGGTTGCCACGGTAAAGCCAAGCTCACCGAAGAAACTTTCGATACGGTCGATGGTACGGGTCACCGGATGCAGACCGCCGTTTTCAATACGACGACCAGGCAGGGAGACATCAATCGTTTCCGCCGCCAGACGCGCATTCAGCGCTGCGCTTTCCAGTTCCGCTTTACGTGCATTCAGCACCTGCTGAACCTGCTCTTTCGCTTCGTTGATAACCGCACCGGCTGCCGGGCGTTCTTCTGGCGGCAGCTCACGCAGGGTCGTCATCTGAAGGGTTAAGTGCCCTTTTTTACCCAAATATTCGACGCGCACATTGTCTAACGCGGCAACATCTGACGCCTGGCTAATGGCCGCCTTCGCACTGGCAACCAGTTCTGCGAGATGTGACATGGTTTTCCTCATTGTGTCAGTGGTGACACTGGTTCGTTGGACTTAATTTTTTCAAAACGCGCATACAAAAAAAGCCTCCACTGGGAGGCTTTCAGGCGCTGTTTTCCGTTTCTCTTCTCACGCGCTAGCCTCCTGGAGTCAGGTGCTAAAGTAAAAAAAGAAGCGGAAAATAGCAGCATTCATTGCTTGCGTTACCTTTTGGTACTTTTCAAAAGACCTTTATTGAAAAGGCTACGGCGATAAAAGTCAATGTTTTGATGGCGTTGAAACGAAAAGAGGGAGACTAGCTCCCTCTTTCAACTGGCTTATGCCAGAGCTGCTTTCGCTTTTTCAACCAGAGCGGTGAACGCTACTTTGTCGAATACTGCGATATCAGCCAGGATCTTACGGTCGATTTCAACAGAGGCTTTTTTCAGGCCATTGATGAATTTGCTGTAAGAAATACCGTTCTGACGTGCTGCTGCGTTGATACGCGCAATCCACAGTTGACGGAACTGACGCTTACGTTGACGACGGTCACGGTAAGCATACTGACCAGCTTTGATAACAGCCTGGAAGGCAACGCGGTATACGCGAGAACGCGCACCGTAGTAGCCTTTAGCTTGTTTCAAAATTTTCTTGTGACGTGCGCGTGCAATAACACCACGTTTTACGCGAGCCATATGTGCTCTCCTGTATCTATATTCTAATTAAAAAGTTAAAAAACGTTAACGGCTTATGCGTACGGCAGGCACGCGATTACCAGGCCCAGATCGCCTTTGGAAACCATGGCTTTCGGACGCAGGTGACGTTTACGTTTGGTCGCTTTTTTGGTCAGAATGTGACGCAGGTTAGCGTGCTTGTGCTTAAAACCACCTTTACCGGTTTTTTTGAAGCGCTTAGCAGCACCGCGTACGGTCTTAATTTTTGGCATTTTAATAACTTCCACTTCGCATTGTTAATAAACGAAACAAAGGCGAACAATGCCTGTGAAGCCCAAAGGCTCCACAGACAGTGCTACTTGAAGGCCTTACTGTTTCTTCTTAGGAGCGAGCACCATGATCATCTGGCGGCCTTCGATCTTCGTTGGGAAGGATTCGACCACTGCCAGTTCTTGCAAATCGTCTTTCACGCGATTAAGCACTTCCATACCGATTTGCTGGTGCGCCATCTCACGACCACGGAAACGCAGCGTGATTTTGGCTTTATCACCCTCTTCGAGAAAGCGAATCAGGCTGCGGAGTTTTACCTGATAGTCGCCTTCATCTGTACCAGGACGGAATTTAATTTCCTTAACCTGGATAACTTTTTGCTTTTTCTTCTGTTCCTTAGAAGACTTGCTCTTTTCATAGAGGAATTTGCCGTAATCCATTATACGACAAACCGGCGGCTCGGCGTTAGGGCTGATCTCGACTAAGTCTACTCCGGCTTCTTCTGCTTTCTCCAGAGCTTCTCTCAGACTCACAATACCAAGCTGCTCGCCTTCCAGACCTGTTAAGCGAACTTCCTGGGCGCGAATTTCGCCATTGATACGGTTAGGGCGCGCCGTTTGAACTCGTTTTCCGCCTTTAATACCTTATTCCTCCAATTGTTTAAGACTGCGGCTGCGAATCTCTTGTTGCAGCTTCTCGATCACTTCATTTACGTCCATGCTTCCCAGGTCTTTACCACGGCGGGTGCGAACGGCAACTTTGCCTGATTCCACCTCTTTATCACCACAGACCAGCATATACGGGACGCGACGCAAAGTGTGCTCGCGGATTTTAAAGCCAATCTTCTCATTTCTCAAGTCTGCTTTAACACGAATGCCCGCATTTGATAGTTTTTGCGTCAATTCGTTAACGTATTCAGACTGTGAATCGGTAATATTCATGATAACAACCTGAACCGGCGCAAGCCAGGTCGGGAAGAAACCAGCGAATTCTTCGGTCAGGATACCGATGAAACGTTCCATCGACCCCAGAATTGCGCGGTGAATCATAACCGGTACCTTACGCTCGTTGTCTTCGCCCACATAGGAGGCGCTCAGACGAGACGGCAAGGAGAAGTCCAGCTGTACTGTACCGCACTGCCATGCACGATCGAGGCAGTCATACAGGGTAAATTCAATTTTCGGACCGTAGAAAGCGCCTTCACCCAGTTGATATTCAAACGGGATGTTGTTTTCTTCCAGCGCAACCGCCAGGTCCGCCTCAGCACGATCCCACATTTCGTCGCTGCCAATACGTTTTTCAGGACGAGTGGAGAGTTTGACGACGATCTTCTCGAAGCCAAAAGTGCTGTACATATCATAGACTAAACGGATACATCCGTTAACTTCATCGCGAATTTGTTCTTCAGTACAGAAGATATGCGCGTCATCCTGGGTAAAACCACGTACACGCATCAGGCCATGCAGCGAACCTGACGGCTCGTTACGGTGGCAGCTACCAAACTCGGCCATACGCAGCGGCAGATCGCGATAAGACTTCAGCCCCTGGTTGAAAATTTGTACGTGACCCGGGCAGTTCATCGGCTTAATGCAGTATTCACGGTTCTCAGAAGACGTGGTGAACATTGCATCTTTGTAGTTGTCCCAGTGACCGGTTTTTTCCCACAGAACACGGTCCATCATGAACGGACCTTTAACTTCCTGATACTGGTACTCTTTCAGTTTAGAACGAACAAACACTTCCAGTTCACGGAAGATGGTCCAGCCATCGTTGTGCCAGAAGACCATACCCGGTGCTTCTTCCTGCATATGGTACAGGTCGAGCTGTTTACCGATTTTACGGTGGTCGCGTTTCGCGGCTTCTTCCAGGCGCTGCAGGTAAGCGTTAAGCGCTTTTTTGTCTGCCCACGCCGTACCGTAAATACGTTGCAACATTTTGTTGTTGCTGTCGCCACGCCAGTAAGCCCCTGCCGTTTTCATTAGTTTGAAATGATGGCAGAAACGCATGTTCGGTACGTGCGGACCGCGGCACATATCGACATATTCTTCATGGAAGTACAGACCTGGCTTGTCATCATGGGCGATGTTTTCGTCAAGAATGGAGACTTTGTAGCTCTCCCCACGGTTGGCGAAAGTTTCACGCGCTTCGTGCCAGCTGACTTTCTTCTTAATGACGTCGTAGTTTTTCTCAGCAAGCTCATGCATCCGCTTCTCGAGTGCTTCGACATCTTCCTGGGTTAACGTGCGGTCAAGATCAACGTCGTAATAAAAACCGTTGTCAATAACCGGGCCGATTGCCATTTTGGTATGCGGCCAAAGTTGTTTAATCGCGTGCCCTAACAGGTGCGCACAGGAGTGACGAATGATCTCCAGACCTTCTTCGTCTTTGGCGGTAATGATCGACAGTTGTGCGTCGTTTTCAATCAGATCGCAAGCATCAACCAGTTCGCCATTAACGCGCCCTGCGATACAGGCTTTCGCCAGACCTGGACCAATGTCCAGCGCAACATCCATGGGGCTTACAGCGTGGTCGTAATGGCGTTGGCTGCCATCAGGAAGAGTTATAACAGGCATTTTATATCCTTATTTGCAGTGGTGACCCACACGAAAGATCACATACAAAGAAAAATTTGTTTATTAACAGTTCATTGCGAAACCATCTAGCCAACAAATGCTAAATTGGTTCGCAATCAGGTACACAAATGAAAGACATTAACCTCTCACCTTCCACCCGGTTGAACGATGTTAACACTAAAAAAAGGGAGATTGTACCTTTCCGTTTCACATTGATTCGATTCGCAATTCGTTTGTAGTGAGTACACCAGCAAAACGCTTAAAGAACCACTGATAACATCACGGAGCGTCTGAAAGGTTTACTGCGAGCGGATTTGCAGCAGCATAAACTGAATCCAGCAAAGTTCGTTGCGTGATTTGGCGGTAGTATTTAAACGATCATGAGATTAATGACGAACTGGTCATATCACAATGATAAAAGTGACACAATTCTTATAGCAATTTTTCGTGCACATTTCGTTCTGGCGATAATAATTAATCATCATCCTCAAAACTTCCAGACATATATAAGGCGAATAGATTATGAGTCAAAACGACATTATTATCAGAACTCATTATAAGTCTCCTCATAGAATGCACATCGATAGCGACATACCAACGCCTTCATCAGAGCCTATTAATCAATTTGCGCGCCAACTCATCACCCTACTTGATACCTCTGACTTAAGTTCGATGCTGTCATACTGTGTTACTCAGGAATTTACCGCAAACTGTCGAAAAATATCATAAAATTGTTATTCCACTGCCCTTTTTACCATTAACTTTGCCACTTCACCCATCCATGCAGAAAATATACTCATTACATTACACTATAAAAAAGAAATCATTTCCTTATTACTGGAAACCACGCCTATTAAAGCTAACCATTTGCGAAGCATACTGGATTATATTGAACAGGAACAGTTAACTACCGAAAATCGTAACCATTGTATGAAACTGTCTAAAAAAATCCATAGAGAAAAAACTATACAACCAACAGTAAATCTCAATGGTAGTGCATTTTTTTTGCAATCTCCTTCTGACGCTATTTTTTGTCGCCATCTGTCATTGCAATACGCCCTTGATTCACTGAGAAATGGAAAAGGCAAAGTCAATCTGATTAAACATTACTCCTCCGTTGAATCCATACAGCAGCATGTCCCCTTAGTCCGGGACGCGGAGTTCAGATCATTACTTCGCCATCCTCCTGCAGGGAGTCGCGTTATCGCGAGTAAGGATTTTGGCTTCGCTTTAGATATTTTCTTCTGTCGAATGATGGCAAACAATGTCAGTCATATGTCCGCGATTTTATATATAGACAATCATACTTTGTCAGTAAGGCTACGAATAAAGCAGTCAGCGTATGGGCAATTAAATTATGTTGTGTCCGTTTACGACCCGAACGATACCAACGTTGCCGTCAGAGGCACCCACAGGACAGCACGGGGCTTTCTCTCGCTCGATAAATTCATCAGTTCAGGTCCCGATGCTCAGACCTGGGCTGATATGTATGTTCGCAACTGTGCAATTGCTTTTCTGCCCCTATTACCTGAGGGAGTTCCAGGGGCTATTTTCGCGGGTATTGCATCACGAATGCCATTTGCCCCTATACATCCATCGGCAATGTTGTTAATAATGGCCACAGGCCAGACTCAACAGCTTATTACATTATTCAAACAGTTACCCATACTCCCTGAAAAAGAAATCATTGAAATAATAACTGCGCAGAATAGCGTTGGTACACCTGCTTTATTTCTGGCTATGATGAACGGACATACTGACAACGTAAAAATATTTATGCAAGAAATTCAGTCACTGGTAGATAATCATATCATTCATGAAGATAATCTGGTTAAATTACTGCAAACTAAAAGTGCTAACGAAACACCTGGACTCTATATCTCCATGTTGTATGGATTCGATGAAATAATCGATATCTTTCTGAATGCATTAACCACTCCAATAACACAAGAGCTTTTAAGCAAAAAAATGGTGATGGATATTTTAGCAATGAAAACACGTGATGGTGAGCCAGGATTATATGCCGCAATGGAAAATAATCACCCTTTGTGTGTCACACGGTTCCTCTCTAAAGTTTATGGAATCGCTGTTAAATATAACCTCAGCAAAATTAACATCATGGATTTATTAAAAGGCGCAACAGCACATGGAACCCCTGCTTTATACATCGCCATGAGCAAGGGTAATAAAGACGTCGTGTTATCTTATATATCAACGCTGGGTACTTTTGCAAAAAAATATTCTTTTAGTCAATGTCAGTTATTCACATTGTTGGCCGCTAAAAATCATGACAACATGTCAGCTGTTCATATAGCCATTCATCATAATCATTATAAAACTGTAGAAACATATTATGCTGCTATAAACGTAATCAGCCAAAGCCTGAGTTTTAGTGCTGATGAACTAAAGACGTATTTATAACCAGATATTTATATATCGATACATAATTTTATTTTTTTCATAAACCGCAAAAACAGTGATCAGGTGTACAACGCCACCCGACGGCTGTAATAACAAAAAATCCCTTGATGCCTGTCCCTTTTGTTACACTTCGTTATCACGCACAAGAGATATGCAGGACACTGGTATGCCGACTAAACGCTTTGATAAAAAACACTGGAAGATGGTGGTGGTGCTACTGGCAATTTGTGGCGCTATGTTGTTGCTACGTTGGGCAGCAATGATTTGGGGCTGAGCAGTGACAAACGAAGACAGCCAGACCGCATAACACGGTCCGGCAGATAATTTTACATGCTGTAGCCCAGCGATAAGGTTGTCCGACGATCGGTATGTTCCGGTGCAGACTCTGGAGGTTCAGAGTTCCATGTGACGTTGTAAGCCACCTTCAGTCCAAAATGTTCATTAATAGCAACATTTAATGCGCTTTCGGAGTTCAGCGTTGTGTCTTCCGCGCCAAAGACGGAAACACCCTGCGTAAATTTAGCGTTGTCAGTCAACTGCCATGCATAAGCCCCGGAGGCATAACCCAGCGGCTGGGTTTCACTGGCATTATCGGTATATTTGTCGTAACGCACACCTGGACCGAATTCAAAGCGGAAACTGTGTACCGGGCCATTCAAAAACTGGCGACCATAACCCGCGGTCAACACATCGCGCTCTCGATAGCCGTTATAACGGTCTGTCAGCCAGCTTGCCTGCCCAAATAAATAGTCATAATCAGTTAAATTAAAACGGCTACGCCCGCCCGCCGCATATTTTTCTGAAGAACGCTCATCATTAGAAGAAGTATTACTGGCGTTCCCCCACAGCGACCAGGCAGTGGTTTGTCCATACCAGGTCATGGTGGTGTCAGCCGTAAGTGAGGAGCTTTTCGTATTGCCTGATTGTGCAAGATATCCTGCGTTCAGATTACCTTCGAAAGGTTTTTTAGCGCTGGCAGGATCGTCCATGACAGTAAAAACGGAATCATCGGCAGCTGCATTCAGTGACGCAAACATGCCCCCCGCCAACATAACGATGGCAGGAACTGTCTTCAAAAGCTTCATTTATCAAGAGTCCGTACAACAAAAAAAGAGACCTTCGCGGTCCCGGAAACTTTCTTAAGGATCAAAGATTAGCGTCCCTGGAAAGGTAACGAATTATAAAAAGGCGCGAATAACTTAGCAATGTATTCTTATTTCATTTTTTGAATAAGCATGTGGCGAAAACAAATTTTTATTTATATATATTTATCTGCAAAATTTTAAATAAAGCTCTAATAAATCATATTGTTAATTTCTTCACTTTCCGCTGATTCGGTGCCAGACTGAAATCAGCCTATAGGAGGAAATGATGGTACGTATCTATACGTTGACACTTGCGCCCTCTCTCGATAGCGCAACAATTACCCCGCAAATTTATCCCGAAGGAAAGCTGCGCTGTACCGCACCAGTATTCGAACCCGGAGGCGGCGGCATCAACGTCGCCCGCGCCATTGCCCATCTTGGAGGCAGTGCCACAGCGATCTTCCCGGCGGGTGGTGCGACCGGCGAACATCTGGTTTCACTGTTGGCAGATGAAAATGTCCCCGTCGCTACTGTAGAAGCCAAAGACTGGACCCGGCAGAATTTACACGTACATGTGGAAGCAAGCGGTGAGCAGTATCGTTTTGTTATGCCAGGCGCGGCATTAAATGAAGATGAGTTTCGCCAGCTTGAAGAGCAAGTTCTGGAAATTGAATCCGGGGCCATTCTGGTCATAAGCGGAAGCCTGCCGCCAGGTGTGAAGCTGGAAAAATTAACCCAACTGATTTCCGCTGCGCAAAAACAAGGGATTCGCTGCATCGTCGACAGTTCTGGCGAAGCGTTAAGTGCAGCACTGGCGATTGGTAATATCGAGTTGGTTAAGCCTAACCAAAAAGAACTCAGTGCGCTAGTGAATCGCGAACTCACCCAGCCAGACGATGTCCGCAAAGCCGCGCAGGAAATCGTTAATAGCGGCAAGGCCAAACGAGTTGTCGTTTCCCTGGGTCCACAAGGGGCGCTGGGCGTTGATAGTGAAAACTGCATTCAGGTTGTGCCACCACCGGTGAAAAGCCAGAGCACCGTTGGCGCTGGTGACAGCATGGTCGGCGCGATGACACTGAAACTGGCAGAAAATGCCTCTCTTGAAGAGATGGTCCGTTTTGGCGTAGCTGCGGGGAGTGCAGCCACACTCAATCAGGGAACACGCCTGTGCTCCCAAGACGATACACAAAAAATTTACGCTTACCTTTCCCGCTAACTGAAACATTCCCCCTGCATTGGGGGAATCACCACCAACCTGTCGGCAACGCGTTTCTCCGACTATGCTCAAAAGTCATGTGATAACAAAGGGGTGAACTATGGCCAGTGGCGATCTTGTCCGTTATGTCATAACCGTCATGTTGCACGAGGATACATTGACTGAAATTAACGAGTTGAATAATTACCTGACTCGCGACGGTTTTTTGCTCACCATGACGGATGATGATGGAAATATCCATGAGCTGGGGACTAACACTTTTGGACTTATCAGTACCCAAAGTGAAGAAGAAATTAGAGAACTGGTTTCGGGGCTTACCCAAAGTGCAACCGGCAAAGATCCTGAAATCACCATCACGACCTGGGAGGAATGGAATAGCAACAGAAAATAAATGGTTTTTGGGCAATAATCAGTCTGTGGTGTGCGTTAGCTCGTGTTTTTACACCGCATTCTTGCGCTAACCTTATGATCTGGCAGACAACATGGGAGAGACATCATGTGGCAGGCAATCAGTCGTCTTTTGAGCGAGCAGTTAGGTGAAGGCGAAATCGAACTGCGTAATGAACTGCCTGGCGGAGAAGTCCATGCCGCATGGCATTTGCGCTATGCAGGGCGTGACTTTTTCGTCAAATGTGATGAAAGGGAACTGCTTCCCGGTTTTACCGCCGAAGCCGACCAACTGGAGTTACTGTCGCGTAGTAAAACCGTCACCGTGCCTAAGGTTTGGGCAGTTGGCGCTGACCGTGACTACAGTTTTCTGGTGATGGACTATCTCCCACCTCGCCCGCTGGATGCGCATAGCGCATTTATTCTTGGTCAGCAAATTGCGCGTTTACATCAATGGAGCGACCAACCGCAATTTGGCCTCGATTTCGATAACGCGCTCTCCACAACTCCCCAGCCCAACACCTGGCAACGTCGCTGGTCAACTTTTTTTGCTGAACAACGGATTGGCTGGCAGCTGGAACTGGCGGCAGAAAAAGGGATCGCTTTCGGCAATATCGATGCCATCGTCGAGCATATTCAGCAGCGTCTGGCCTCGCATCAACCGCAGCCTTCTCTGTTGCACGGCGATTTATGGTCCGGCAACTGTGCGCTGGGTCCGGATGGCCCGTACATTTTCGACCCGGCCTGCTACTGGGGTGACCGAGAGTGCGACCTGGCGATGTTACCGCTGCATACTGAACAGCCGCCACAAATCTATGACGGCTATCAGTCAGTATCCCCGCTACCTGCCGATTTCCTTGAACGTCAACCGGTTTACCAACTCTACACGCTGTTAAATCGTGCAAGGTTATTTGGCGGTCAGCATTTGGTTATTGCTCAGCAGTCACTGGATAGATTATTAGCAGCATGATACGGGTTGAGGATAATGGCCGCTCCGTGCGGCCTTTTGATTAAATAAACCCCAGCAGAGAAAAGAACACATAACCTGCAGCAATACAAATAACCGGCAGGATATACAGCGAGAAAAACTGCAGGAAAATAGTATGGTGCGGCACAACAATACGTGACTCAATTTGTTCACGCGTTAGCCCCTCTTCCCCTTTGGCTTTTTCCAGAATGAGTTGATCTTCAACACCTTCCCGCAAGAAGCGCGCCTGGCGACTCATCCGGGCACCGGAATCCTGCAACGCCAGTCCGACAAAAATCAGGATGAAAATCACCCAGAACATAACGTTCACGCCACCATTAAAATTGGGCGTCGGGGAGTTATACCAGAACAGATTCAAAAAAGGCGTATTCGCCTGCATCATATCGATCATGACATGAGTAAAGTCGAGCATGACCGCATTAATGCCTTCCTGGTTTTCCTGCCGGGTATTCATAAATTTCAGCAAAGAAATCAGTGTAGAGATCAATGCAGGTATAAAAATCACCCAACCCAAAATCCTTTTCAAAACAGCAATGCGTCCAGCTTGTTGATACGTCATGAGTTCTCCTTGATTAAGACGCGTCGTTTCACTTAGTTTACCTGTAGATATCTGTTTTCGCCCATTCTTTAAAGGCGATATGATAGGCGCTTAATCATAAGCACGGCTTAATACCTTACACATAATGCTCTAAAGGAGAGGTTGTAATGTCAACCCCGCGTCAGATTCTTGCTGCAATTTTTGATATGGATGGATTACTTATCGACTCAGAACCTTTATGGGATCGAGCCGAACTGGATGTGATGGCAAGCCTGGGGGTGGATATCTCCCGTCGTAACGAGCTGCCGGACACCTTAGGTTTACGTATCGATATGGTGGTCGATCTTTGGTACGCCCGGCAACCGTGGAATGGGCCAAGCCGTCAGGAAGTAGTAGAACGGGTTATTGCCCGTGCCATTTCACTGGTTGAAGAGACACGTCCATTATTACCAGGCGTGCGCGAAGCCGTTGCGTTATGCAAAGAACAAGGTTTATTGGTGGGACTGGCCTCCGCGTCACCACTACATATGCTGGAAAAAGTGTTGACCATGTTTGACTTACGCGACAGTTTCGATGCCCTCGCCTCGGCTGAAAAACTGCCTTACAGCAAGCCGCATCCGCAAGTATATCTCGACTGCGCAGCAAAACTGGGCGTTGACCCACTGACCTGCGTAGCGCTGGAAGATTCAGTAAATGGCATGATCGCCTCTAAAGCAGCCCGCATGCGTTCCATCGTCGTTCCTGCGCCAGAAGCGCAAAATGATCCACGTTTTGTATTAGCAAACGTCAAACTCTCATCACTGACAGAACTCACCGCAAAAGACCTTCTCGGTTAATGACCAGGGGCAGTGATCACGCTGCCCCTGGTTCTTTATCTGAATTTGCATTCAACTGACGGATTAATCGTCAATTTAAGAGAAAGAGTTACACCGTCACCACTTCCGCGCACTGTATAAAAATCCTATACTGTACGTATCGACAGTTTAGTGAGTTTTATCATGACGGCGGAAGGTCACCTTCTCTTTTCTATTGCTTGTGCGGTATTTGCCAAAAATGCCGAGCTGACGCCCGTGCTGGCACAGGGTGACTGGTGGCATATTGTCCCTTCCGCAATCCTGACGTGTTTGTTACCGGACATCGATCACCCAAAGTCGTTTCTTGGGCAGCGATTAAAGTGGATATCAAAACCGATCGCCCGCGCTTTTGGGCATCGTGGTTTTACCCACAGTCTGCTGGCGGTATTTGCGCTGCTGGCAACCTTTTACCTTAAGGTTCCTGAAAGCTGGTTCATTCCGGCTGATGCGCTACAAGGAATGGTGCTGGGTTATTTGAGCCACATACTTGCCGATATGCTGACACCCGCCGGTGTTCCCCTGCTCTGGCCATGCCGCTGGCGTTTCCGCTTGCCTATCCTGGTTCCCCAAAAGGGCAACCAACTGGAACGTTTTATCTGCATGGCATTATTTGTCTGGTCGGTATGGATGCCCCATTCATTACCCGAAAACAGCGCTGTTCGTTGGTCATCGCAAATGATCAATACTTTGCAGATCCAGTTTCATCGGCTTATTAAGCATCAGGTTGAATACTAAAAAGGCAAAAATCACCTTTCTGGAATAAGCAATTCCATTTGAATATAAGAGCCAGCTCACAGTTCTGTTAATCTTGCGCCAACACTATGACTGCTACGCAGTGATAGAAATAATAAGATCAGGAGAACGGGGATGAACTTTCCATTAATTGCGAACATCGTGGTGTTCGTTGTACTGCTGTTTGCGCTGGCTCAGACCCGCCATAAACAGTGGAGTCTGGCGAAAAAAGTGCTGGTGGGTCTGGTGATGGGTGTGGTTTTTGGCCTTGCCCTGCATACCATTTATGGTTCTGACAGCCAGGTACTTAAAGATTCTGTACAGTGGTTTAACATTGTTGGTAACGGCTATGTTCAACTGCTGCAAATGATCGTTATGCCGTTAGTCTTCGCCTCTATTCTGAGCGCGGTTGCCCGTCTGCATAACGCATCTCAGTTAGGCAAAATCAGTTTTCTGACCATCGGTACGCTTTTGTTTACCACGCTGATTGCGGCGCTGGTCGGTGTGCTGGTCACCAACCTGTTTGGTTTGACGGCTGAAGGTCTGGTTCAGGGTGGTGCAGAAACTGCACGTCTGAACGCCATTGAAAGTAACTATGTTGGTAAAGTCTCTGACCTGAGCGTTCCGCAGCTGGTCTTGTCCTTTATCCCGAAAAACCCGTTTGCCGATCTGACCGGAGCCAATCCGACGTCAATTATCAGCGTGGTAATTTTTGCCGCATTCCTCGGTGTAGCTGCGCTGAAACTGCTGAAGGATGATGCGCCGAAAGGTGAACGCGTCTTAACCGCTATCGATACCCTGCAAAGCTGGGTAATGAAGCTGGTTCGCCTGGTCATGCAGTTGACCCCTTACGGCGTTCTGGCGCTGATGACCAAAGTGGTTGCAGGTTCTAACCTGCAAGACATCATCAAACTGGGAAGTTTCGTTGTCGCGTCCTACCTCGGTCTTCTGATTATGTTTGCAGTGCATGGCCTTCTGCTGGGTATTAATGGCGTGAGCCCGCTGAAGTACTTCCGTAAGGTATGGCCAGTACTGACGTTTGCCTTTACCAGCCGTTCCAGTGCTGCGTCTATCCCACTGAATGTGGAAGCACAAACGCGTCGTCTGGGTGTTCCTGAATCCATCGCCAGTTTCGCCGCCTCTTTCGGTGCAACCATTGGTCAGAACGGCTGTGCCGGTTTGTATCCGGCGATGCTGGCGGTGATGGTTGCGCCTACGGTTGGCATTAACCCGATGGACCCGATGTGGATTGCGACGCTGGTCGGTATTGTTACCGTTAGTTCCGCAGGCGTTGCCGGTGTCGGTGGTGGTGCAACTTTCGCCGCACTGATTGTGCTGCCTGCGATGGGCCTGCCAGTTACCCTGGTGGCGCTGTTAATCTCCGTTGAACCGCTTATCGACATGGGGCGTACGGCGCTAAACGTTAGTGGCTCGATGACCGCTGGCACGCTGACCAGCCAGTGGCTGAAGCAAACCGATAAAGCCATTCTGGATAGCGAAGACGACGCCGAACTGGCACACCGTTAATTCTTATGCTGGCAACGGTCCGTTTTGTATAGGAGCCGTTGCCTTACTTTTTAAATGTTCCATCGCGGCGATGCATACTGACTCATATTTAAACAGATCGTCAGCGAAAAAAATGGCTAACTTATCGATACATTCCTGACTCAATGAATGTGCCTGTAGCGAAAAGCTTAAAACCTCATACCCAAGACGTTTTCTAAGTGAACTATCTGAAATACTCATAATCTCTTCAAGCACACCACTTCCCATTCCCGGAAGATTCAGTGGATTAAAAAGAAGATTGACATTAAGTATTGATATTACCGAAGGAAACTTTAGGAGACTCTCATTTTTTTGAATCGCAGCAAAAATGCTCCCAACAGGATGTATATAATTTTGTTCATAGTATATCGTTTTTAAATAGTGAATAACCAACCTGTTTTTTATATTGATCAAATTGGTCATTTTTTCTGGTCGGAATTCACAAGTAAAATCCATCCCAACAAAATTCTCATTAATACCTCTTATCCTAATTTCACTACCATAAAGATTATTAATTATCACTCTATATTTAACATTGTCCTGCAGATATGTATCAAAACTAAGTGCTGGCGCTCCTGGCTTTGAGGCATCATAGTTAATGTTAGACATATAGGCAATCATATAATTGAAGTTTGATTCTGCTATTTCATCGCAGGCACATTGACCCGTTGATATAAAGAAAGTGAGTGCTGTCATGGTAGACTGCAGTCTTTCTTTAAAAGAGTCGAAGGCAAGGTTTTTAATATTTAAATTACCATAATCACTCTGTATTAAGTTTGTAGAAAACATCTCCCACCTCATATTATCAACAAAATTATTATCTCATTTGAATCTAAGCAATTTACAATATAAGTTTAATGGCAACGCCACAGGATGAACTATCAAAAATAGCTCATCCTGATTAGCTAAACTTAACTATTATAAAATAAATAAACAATTAAAGAAAAAAGATCACTTATTTATAGCAATAGATCGTCAAAGGCAGCTTTTTGTTACAGGTGGTTTGAATGAATGTAGCAATGAAATACAGAATTTCAGGCCATGTAACTCCCGGCAAAACCGGGAGGTACGTAATCTTTACTCAGTCACTTCCCCTTCCTGGCGGATCTGATTTGCCCAACGCTGGGCGGATTCAGGCACAGTAAACGCCGGTGAGCGCAGAAATGACTCTCCCATCAGTACAAACGCAACATATTTGCCACGCAGCATCCAGACATCACGAAACGAATCCATCTTTATCGCATGTTCTGGCGGCGCGGGTTCCGTGCGTGGGACATAGCTAATAATCTGGCGGTTTTGCTGGCGGAGCGGTTTCTTCATTACTGGCTTCACTAAACGCATATTAAAAATCAGAAAAACTGTAGTTTAGCCGATTTAGCCCCTGTACGTCCCGCTTTGCGTGTATTTCATAACACCGTTTCCAGAATAGCCTCCGAAGCGGGATCTGGCTGGTGGTCTATAGTTAGAGAGTTTTTTGACCAAAACAGCGGCCCTTTCAGTAATAAATTAAGGAGACGAGTTCAATGTCGCAACATAACGAAAAGAACCCACATCAGCACCAGTCACCACAACACGATTCCAGCGAAGCGAAACCGGGGATGGACTCACTGGCACCTGAGGACGGATCTCATCGTCCAGCGGCTGAACCGACACCGCCAGGTGCACAACCTACCGCCCCAGGGAGCCTGAAAGCCCCTGATACGCGTAACGAAAAACTTAATTCTCTGGAAGACGTACGCAAAGGCAGTGAAAATTATGCGCTGACCACTAATCAGGGCGTGCGCATCGCCGACGATCAAAACTCACTGCGTGCCGGTAGCCGTGGTCCAACGCTGCTGGAAGATTTTATTCTGCGCGAGAAAATCACCCACTTTGACCATGAGCGCATCCCGGAACGTATTGTTCATGCACGTGGATCAGCAGCTCACGGTTATTTCCAGCCATATAAAAGCTTAAGCGATATCACCAAAGCGGATTTCCTCTCAGATCCGAACAAAATCACCCCAGTATTTGTTAGGTTCTCTACCGTTCAGGGTGGTGCTGGCTCTGCCGATACCGTGCGTGATATCCGTGGCTTTGCCACCAAGTTCTATACCGAAGAGGGTATTTTTGACCTCGTTGGCAATAACACGCCAATCTTCTTTATCCAGGATGCGCATAAATTCCCCGATTTTGTTCATGCGGTAAAACCAGAACCGCACTGGGCAATCCCACAAGGGCAAAGCGCCCACGATACTTTCTGGGATTATGTTTCTCTGCAACCTGAAACTCTGCACAACGTGATGTGGGCGATGTCGGATCGCGGGATCCCACGCAGTTACCGCACCATGGAAGGCTTCGGTATTCACACCTTCCGCCTGATTAATGCCGAAGGGAAGGCAACGTTCGTACGTTTCCACTGGAAACCACTGGCAGGTAAAGCCTCACTCGTTTGGGATGAAGCACAAAAACTAACCGGACGTGACCCGGACTTCCACCGCCGCGAGTTGTGGGAAGCCATCGAAGCAGGCGATTTTCCGGAATACGAACTGGGCTTCCAGTTGATTCCTGAAGAAGATGAATTCAAGTTTGACTTCGATCTTCTCGATCCAACCAAACTCATCCCGGAAGAACTGGTACCCGTTCAGCGTGTTGGCAAAATGATGCTCAATCGCAATCCGGATAACTTCTTTGCCGAAAACGAACAAGCAGCATTCCATCCAGGTCATATTGTTCCTGGTCTGGACTTCACCAACGATCCCCTGTTGCAGGGACGTTTGTTCTCCTATACCGATACACAAATCAGTCGTCTTGGTGGGCCGAATTTCCATGAGATTCCGATTAACCGCCCGACCTGCCCTTACCATAATTTCCAGCGTGACGGCATGCATCGTATGGGGATCGACACTAACCCGGCGAATTATGAACCGAACTCGATCAACGATAACTGGCCGCGCGAAACACCGCCGGGGCCGAAACGTGGCGGTTTTGAATCATACCAGGAACGCGTGGAAGGAAATAAAGTTCGCGAGCGCAGTCCATCGTTTGGCGAATATTATTCCCATCCGCGTCTGTTCTGGCTAAGTCAGACGCCATTCGAGCAGCGCCATATTGTCGATGGTTTCAGTTTTGAGTTAAGCAAAGTAGTTCGTCCGTATATTCGTGAGCGCGTTGTTGACCAGCTGGCGCATATTGATCTCACTCTGGCCCAGGCGGTGGCGAAAAATCTCGGTATCGAGCTGACGGACGACCAGCTGAATATCACCCCGCCTCCGGACGTCAACGGTCTGAAAAAGGATCCATCCTTAAGTTTGTACGCCATTCCTGACGGTGATGTGAAAGGTCGCGTGGTAGCGATTTTACTTAATGATGAAGTGAGATCGGCAGACCTTCTGGCCATTCTCAAGGCGCTGAAGGCCAAAGGCGTTCATGCCAAACTGCTCTACTCCCGAATGGGTGAAGTGACTGCGGATGACGGTACGGTGTTGCCTATAGCCGCTACCTTTGCCGGTGCACCTTCGCTGACGGTCGATGCGGTTATTGTCCCTTGCGGCAATATCGCGGATATCGCTGACAACGGCGATGCCAACTACTACCTGATGGAAGCCTACAAACACCTTAAACCGATTGCGCTGGCGGGAGACGCGCGCAAGTTTAAAGCAACAATCAAGGTCGCTGACCAGGGTGAAGAAGGGATTGTGGAAGCTGACAGCGCCGATGGTAGTTTTATGGATGAACTGTTAACGCTGATGGCAGCACACCGCATGTGGTCACGCATTCCTAAGATTGACAAAATTCCGGCGTAAATATGGATAAGGTCACGCCCCCTGGGGAGTGACCTTACCACCTTACTTACACATCAAGATAACTACCCAACCGATAACCACGCTCAGCAATCGCATATTTCAACGACGCTGAAGTCAGCACATCCAGTTCCGTTAACCGAGGTAAGCAATAAGCACTCTGGCGAATCGTATTATCGATAAACGCCGGGTGGCACATCACTTCCAGAGAGCGCTCGCCGCTATGACTGGAGTCATCAAGCACTTGCAGGAACAGCGACTCACTGATCTCTTCACCGTAGAATGCACTGCTGAATCCCTGGGTAGTGCGCAGGTTGACCGGCAAATCAAACACCATCTGACGATCCGCCCGCAACGCAATGCCCTCTTCAGCCGCAAACCTGGCAACAATCGGGAAAATCTGCGGGAACATATGCACATGATGATGGCTATCAAGATGCGTAGGTTTGCGTCCAAATAGCTCAATGAAACGCAAATACTGACTGGCGAGCTCCTGAGTAATTTCTTCCAGCGGTAAAGCATCTTCTTCTGCCAACTGCCAGATCCATTTTCCCAGCACACCATCGCGGGTTAACCCCGGCATAGCTGTCAGAGGCTTGCCCATAGTAAGGACAAAGTGCATCCCTATGGCCAGACTCGGTTCATCACGACTCAACTGCACCGCATGGTCAATAGCCTGCCCATTCACCAGCGCCGTCGTCGATGTGACAATCCCATTGCGACAGGCCTCGATAATGCCGTAGTTCTGACCTTTGCTTAAGCCAAAATCATCGGCATTAACAATCAATAAGCGTTCCATAATCAGCCTCGGTTAATGTGCTTTTTTAAGCTCAGCGATGCAGTCGGCAAAATTTGGCAGCCATTTCTCGTGCGCCAGAATCATCTCGCGTGCCAGCAGCTCAGCATCGCGATCGGAATGCACCAACGGACTAAGGTTTAGCGCCAGTAACACATCGTTAAATTCTCCGCTAAGTGCAGCGTTGCTGGCAGCAATCTCGAAGCCTTTAATGGTGTGAATCAGCCCCATCACTTTATCATCGAAATGCGTAATGCGCGGATGTGGCGTCGCGCCATCGCGCCCCAGCGTACAGGTCATTTCTACCGCCCAGTCTGCCGGAATATTATCAATATGCCCATGATGCGGGATATTAACGTAATGTTCAGCTTGCTTGTCGTTGTAGATAGCGTTGATCACTTCGCACGCTGCATCAGAGTAATAAGCCCCACCGCGCTGTTCCAGTTCTTTCGGCTTAACTTTCAACTCCGGGTTTTTATACAGCTCAAAAAGTTGTTTCTCGACTTTCTGTACTACCTGTGCTCGTGCGCCGCCTTTGTAGTATTCGCCCATTTCAATAGCCAGCATCTCTTTTTGCTTGAAGTAATAAAGCAAATAAGAACACGGCAACAGATTCAGAGAACGAATTAAGCCTTCGCTAAATGGCAGATCGAAAATATTTTTAACGCCAGATGCTTTTAACTGCCCGGATGCCACACCATCAAGCAATTCGACAAAGCGTGATTTGCCATTTACCAGCACATCTTTAATGAACACCATATGGTTGAGGCCGAACAGATCGATAGATAAATCATCGCTGTCTTTCAGCATCAGAACATCGCGAATAAACATCTTCATGCCGATCGGAATATTACACACGCCGATAAAGCGTTTAAATCCGGTATGACGATAAACGGCTTCAGTGACCATTCCCGCCGGGTTAGTGAAGTTAATCACCCATGCATTCGGACAAAGTTCTTCGACATCTTTTACGATATCAAAAATCACCGGAATGGTACGCAGACCTTTAAACAGACCGCCCGCGCCGTTAGTTTCCTGACCAAGATAACCATGACTTAATGGAATACGTTCATCCAGTTCGCGCGCCGGTAATTGGCCTACGCGCAGTTGGGTAGTAACGAAATCAGCATCTTTCAATGCTTCGCGGCGATCCAGCGTTTTATAAAGCTTCATCGGGACGCCAGCGTTATCAATCATCCGTTGGCAGAGATCAAAAATAATATCCAGTTTAGCTTTACCACCTTCGACATCCACCAGCCATAATTCGCTGACCGGCAATTCGTGATAACGCTTAATAAATCCTTCCAGTAATTCCGGGGTATAGCTGCTCCCGCCACCAATAGTGACGACTTTTAATTTCTGGCTCATAATTTCTCCCTTCAGTACAGAATACTGATATCTGGCATATCTGCCCCCCGGACATAAATAATCCAGCAACAGGACAGATATGTGAATTGTCAGGTATAACGACTTACTGATTAAATTCAGTCAATTTCTTACGATAGCTCTTAGGCGTAAAGGACGTTAATTTCTTAAACGTTTTAATAAACAAACTCGGGCTACTATAACCGGCCTCAAACGCAATATCCGTCACTGAATAGTTGGTCATTTCCAGTTGTTTTTTGGCAAAATTAATACGGATTTCATTAATAATCTGCATTGGCGTTTTGCCATAATATCGTTGAGTCGCTCGCGTCAAATATTCCTGTGATTTGGCTGACAACGTCACCATATTCTCCAGCGCCGATTCACTAAACTGCTCTTTATCATGCATCTTTTCTACCGTACTTTTCAGCCACTGCGGTACATCATCAATCACCTGTTCTTCGCGGTAATGACGTAAACGGTTAATGACATAAAAAGTAACCATCTCAACAAACTCTTCCAGCCCTGTTTCGCGGAAATTCAATGAAGAAATCACTGTTTCCACATAGGTGAGAAAAGCGTTATTGGTCCGGTATACCTGCGAAGCAACAAAGCAATAAGGCAACAACGGCAGGTAATGCTGCTCAAAAAAGCGTTTACTGATCCCAACGTTCAATATGCGCGTGGCACCAAACTCATAAAAACTTTGATGGTGCGAACCTAACGGAATAAAAACAAAATCGCCCCGTTCCAGTAACACGCGCTTACCGTTAATCTCCTGGAAATAACGCCCGGTTAATACCAGAGTAAATTCATAATAGTCGTGCTGATGCAGTCCGCTGATACTCTCAGTTTTGTTGTAGATAAACACATGGAAGTTTTTGCCATTAAACAACTGCTGTTCTCGGGCAGTGGCAATTTCCGGCGCGTTAATCACTGGCTGCATCATCGACTCCTTATGCCTTCAGTTTTTCATGAAGCTCAATTAATTCAGTAATCAGTTCACGCGCAAGCATGGACGTCATTAAATGATCCTGAGCGTGGACCAGCACCAGACTCACTTTCATCTTACCTTCGCCCGCATCGCCTTCAATCAGTTTCGTCTGTACCAGATGCGCTTCATTCAATGCCATCCGCGACTGATCCATCATCGCTTTTGCTGCGGCAAAATCGCCCTGCTTCGCCTGTTTCAGTGCCGCATACGCCAAGCTGCGCGCTTGTCCGGAGTTGATGATAAGCCCCATCACCACTTCTTCCAGCTCTTCAGCTTCTGTTTGCGTATCGGGAATGTTATCGAGATCCATCATACATCGTTCCTCTCTTTTCTTACCGGCACGATTACCCGTACCGGCATCGATTAAAATTTCAGGGCGTTAGCGATATCTTCTTCGCTCTCTTCTTTATCAATCGCGTTTTGTGCTTTGTTAGCGACCACAACAAAGGGCAGATAAATTAACGTTGCGATACCAAGGTTGAAGAGTGCGACCAGCAATGCGGCGACGCTACCGTTGGTGTTAAAGAAGGCTCCCAGACCGGTTGGCATGGTCCACGGTGCAATATTGGTCACCGGAGGAATAATGCCCATGTAGTACGCTGCGAGGGTGATTGCCGCCAGAATCGGTTGTACCAGTACAAACGGGATAAACATCACCGGGTTCATGATAATTGGCAGACCAAACAGAATCGGTTCGTTAATCTGGAAGATGCCGGACGGCAGCGCCAGTTTTGCCACCTGACGATAATCAGCACGGCGAGAGGCGATAAAGATAGCCAGGATCAGGCCTAAAGTCGCACCACTGCCACCGAGGAAAATAAAGGAGTCCAGCATCGGCTTGGCCCAGATATGGAAGGTCTTACCGGCTGCCAGCGCCGCTTCGACGGAACCATATTGCTGATAGGTCGCGATATTTTCCAGCGCCCAAGGCGTCATAATGCCGTTGTCCAGTGCGGTCAGCGCCAGCGCACCATGAATACCGAAGAACCAGAGCAGTGGAACAAAGATCACATAGGCCCAGCCCACCACGCTACCCAACGATGCCAGTGGGGTTGAGATGGTATCCATAATGATCTGATGGAAGTTGGTGCCCCAGGTATTCAACGCCCAGGCAATAATCCCCATCACGGAAAGAATAATAAAGCCGGGAATTAAAGCCGAGAAGGAACGCGATACTGAAGCAGGTACGCTATCGGGCAATTTAATGACCCAATTGCGGCGGACAATAAAGGTAAACATTTCTGCCACCACCAGGCCAATAATAATCCCGGAGATGATATTCGCCCCACCTAACCAGTTTGCGCCAACCGCATAGGCCTCACCGACACTATATGGGGTGACGGTCATAAATGCTGCAACGGATAACAACCCGGCCGCCAGCGCATCGACTTTACGCTCTTCTGCCAGCGCCATGCCAATAAAGAACGGTGCCATTAAAGACATTATCCCTAATGTTCCGTTATATACGTTGCCGCCAATACCTTTCAGACCATTAAGTGTTTCAATGGTTGAGGCATCCAGGCGAATACCTAAGGAATAAAAAAACGACCCCTCCCCAAAGCTTAGAAAAACGTTGTTAATTAATACAAACATGGCCCCCGCAAGGGTTAACGGCATTAAGCGAATAAAGCCATTTTTGATTGCATTAACGTGTGGCTGCTTTCCTATTTTAACTGCAAAAGGGAGGAGTACCTTTTCAAGCGATGCAATAACATTACTCATAGAAAAATACCCTTAAAAACCGCAATTTAAATATTGCGGTATTGATTTATGAAATAACTCTTTGACGGGAAAATTTAAAATAAATTAATTTGCTGCGGCTTTTTTAATCGCTGCAACCGCAGCCTTAAGCACGCCTAAACCATCGACTTTGCCATAAAGCAGCGAGTCAATTACTTCAACCGGTTTGTTGGGTAACAAACGCTGGATTTCGGGCAACATATAAGCAATCTGCGGCCCTAATAACACGACATCGGCATTCTGACCTTTTTCACCAGCCAGTGTTTCCGGAAATGCTTCAATAATGACCGGAACTTCATATTTTTCTGCCTGTGCGCGCATTTTTGATACCAGTAAAGAGGTAGACATGCCCGCAGAACAAAACAGATAAATGTGTTTCTTTTCCATAAAACTGCCCTCATCGACGATTATCTGTCAGCCAGACACTCCGCAAGCCTTAACCTGCTTCCATGCTCTGGGTAACTTGCGAAACCAACATGACTTTTTTTGTGGCTGAAAGGAGTATACGGTATAGACCTGAGCAATAGTATTTCTTTGACCTTATAAATTGTCTCTCCTTGACCTGCGGTTATGACCCTCTTCACATTTCGGGCAAATAATTCGCGAAGATAATTAAGAACTCAGACCAAAAAAAACCGGCGCAATGGCCGGTTTCCGTTGTTACTCAAGCTTTCAGACGAAGTGATTACTTCGCAGCCTGTGGATCAGTGTCGTATTCAGCACAGGTCTGATAACCGGAGTTGATGACATGTCCGGTATCATCTAACGCGACAAAGTAGGTTTCTGCTTTACCATCACGTTGACCCAGGATGTAGGTCTGGCAAGTACCACGAGCATGGATCATGCTCACTTCAGACGAAGGTTTACCCGCAATTTGTGCAACCTGCGCCCGGCTCATGCCTTTTTTGACGTCTTTCACCACAGGCTGTACAAACTGGTCTTTGGTACGATCATAAGCCGTACAACCCGCCAGCATGGTTAATACCGCCGCTGCACTCAGAATTCCTGCCATATTCTTGTTCATATTCCGTCCTCTTGTTTATCAGCGTGTTAGATAAGCCTGGAATACATTGGGCGCTTTTTCAAGCCCGTGAACGAAACGGCTCCGCTTTCAGAGGATTCCTGTATGACGTTTTAACCACCATTCAGCCCGCTGTCGCTTGTCGTTTCAGTAGCAACGGGTTAGCTTTAAGGAAGTTTTGTCTTTTCTGTCTGGAGGGGTTCAATGACATTGCAACAACAAATAATAAAGGCGCTGGGCGCAAAACCGCAGATTAATGCTGAAGAGGAAATTCGTCGTAGTGTCGATTTTCTGAAAAGCTACCTGCAAACTTATCCGTTCATTAAATCACTGGTGCTAGGGATCAGCGGCGGTCAGGACTCCACGCTTGCCGGTAAGCTGTGCCAGATGGCGATTAATGAGCTGCGCCAGGAGACCGGCAACGAATCACTGCAATTTATTGCCGTACGCCTGCCCTATGGTGTTCAGGCTGACGAACAAGATTGCCAGGATGCCATTGCCTTTATTCAACCGGATCGCGTATTAACCGTTAATATCAAGGGCGCGGTATTGGCCAGCGAACAGGCGCTGCGCGAAGCGGGCATTGAACTGAGCGATTTTGTTCGTGGCAATGAAAAAGCGCGTGAGCGGATGAAAGCACAATATAGCATTGCGGGCATGACCAGCGGTGTCGTGGTGGGCACCGATCATGCAGCAGAAGCCATTACCGGATTCTTCACTAAATATGGTGACGGCGGTACGGACATTAATCCGCTGTATCGTCTCAACAAACGCCAGGGTAAACAGTTACTGGCGGCATTAGGTTGCCCGGAACACCTTTATAAGAAAGCCCCAACGGCCGATCTGGAAGATGATCGCCCTTCTCTGCCAGATGAAGTGGCACTCGGCGTGACCTATGACAATATCGACGACTATCTGGAAGGGAAAAACCTACCTGAACAGGTCGCCAGAACAATAGAGAACTGGTATCTGAAAACCGAACATAAACGCCGTCCGCCAATTACCGTTTTCGATGATTTCTGGAAAAAGTAATAATTTGCACATATTGGTTTGTGCGAAAAAGAGTACTTTGTTCACGCCGGATGCGGCGTGAACGCCTTATTCGCCCCACAAAACTATGCAAATTCAATATATTGCATGAGTCGAATAGGCCTGACAGGCGTAGCACGTCAGACGGTGTAACCTTTGTCATCAACCCGCCTCTTTTTTAATCGCTCCCCGCCTGTTACACTGGATAGATAACCAGCATTCGGAGTCAACAGTGGTACGGCGTTTAACTTCTCCGCGGCTCGAATTTGAAGCTGCGGCAATTTATGAATATCCCGAACATTTACGTTCATTCCTTAATGACTTACCCACCCGACCAGGGGTGTATCTGTTTCATGGCGAAAGTGACACCATGCCGCTCTATATCGGCAAAAGCATTAACATCCGCAGCCGCGTCCTTTCTCATTTACGTACCCCGGATGAAGCCGCCATGCTACGGCAATCCCGGCGAATTAGCTGGATCTGCACCGCAGGCGAAATCGGCGCTCTGCTCCTTGAAGCGCGATTAATCAAAGAACAACAGCCGCTGTTTAATAAACGGTTGCGCCGCAATCGCCAGCTCTGTGCCCTGCAATTAAATGAAAAGCGCGTCGATGTGGTGTATGCCAAAGAGGTGGATTTTTCACGAGCCCCCAACCTGTTTGGCCTGTTTGCCAATAGGCGAGCAGCTTTGCAAGCATTGCAGACCATCGCTGATGAACAAAAACTTTGCTATGGCCTGCTGGGACTGGAACCGTTAAGCCGCGGGCGTGCTTGTTTTCGTTCTGCATTAAAACGTTGCGCTGGGGCGTGTTGCGGTAAAGAGAGCCATGAGGAACATGCGCTACGTTTGCGCCAGTCTCTGGAACGTTTGCGAGTAGTTTGTTGGCCGTGGAATGGTGCGGTGGCGCTGAAAGAACAGCACCCGGAAATGACTCAATATCATATTATTCAAAACTGGCTGTGGCTGGGGGCAGTTAATTCGCTGGAAGAAGCGACAACGTTAATTCGGACACCCGCCGGGTTTGATCACGACGGTTATAAAATTCTTTGTAAGCCGCTGCTTTCCGGTAACTATGAAATTACTGAACTTGATCCGGCGAATGACCAGCAAGCCAGTTGATTTCACTGAACAACAGTTTACCTTGCGGTTGTAAAAGCCGCAGGGTGTGCCTGCCATCGAACCAGCACGCGCCCTGGTCGGTAGTGAGCAGTTTATCGCCCAGTTGCCACGCCCCGTTAATCACAAACACTACCCCGCCGCGTGAGCCAAAGGTAGTAAACGTACGTTCGGCAATTCTGACTTTCGCCTTACAGACATCCAGGCGTGTCATGATGTTGAAATCCATCGACATCTGCCCTGCCGTCAGTTTCGCTTTAACCACCTGGTCCGCCGCAAAGGCAAAAGGCTGTAACGGTTTTAAGGTATGGTTAAAGCGGTCTGCGCTTTCAAGGAACATCTCGCCGCCTTCCAGCAACGTCACTATCCTTTCCATACCTGGAAACAAAGAAAACTCCCCATTCGCCGCGATGGATGCAATGCTGGCACGCCAGTAAAAATCACGTTTTGCCGGTGGGAAAGTGCAAATTTCGCGCGTTTCACCGGCAGCATTTCGCCACAGATTCACCGACATTTTACGCATATCAAAGTATTCCATACTCGCTCCCGGCCCGTTCTTTTCATTGTTATCGTTCAGGTAACCGTGGATGGTTATCGGCAACTCGGGTGATTTACGTTAGTGGCGATCAGGCTTTTTTTGCATCTGTTTGAGAACAAAAAAGAAAACCGCCGATCCTGTCCACCGCATTACTGCAAGGTAGTGGACAAGACCGGCGGTCTTACGTTTTTTGGCTGAAAGATTATTCAGCAATTGCAGGCATTTTACCTTTTGCCGCTGGACGTTCTGTCAGACGCTTCTCAAAATTAGCATTAAATTGCTTTTTCTGTTCCGGCGTCAGGATGTTGTAAATCTTGTTCTGGGTTTCCATGTGCGCCAGCATGTTAGCTTTGCGCTGTTCTTCCATTTTTGCGATCTGCGCTTCAGCTTTTGCTTTATCGAAGGTATCGCTGGCAATGATGTCATGCATTGCGCGGCGTTCTTCCAGCGGCGGACATTTCATCTGGTCACGCTGGCCTTTCATGATTTCGCGGATCTGCTGTTTCTGCGCGTCGGTCAGGTTCAGGTCTTTGAACATCATGTCCTGATGCGGACCGAACTTGCCTTTGTGGTGCATCATCGGCTTCGCGTCAGCCGGTGCTGCGGTAGTGGTGTCTGCGGCATGGGCCAGGTTAGCCGCGCCAAGAGCCAGGGTAGAGGCAACAAACAGTGCAGTTAATTTACGCATATTCTATATCCTTCCTTTCAGTTATTTATTACGGCTTTCTTAAGAAGCGTGCCGTGTTGACGAGATTAACTTTACTGACTTTAGCGTCAATTAATCAGAGCAACGGTAAAACAATGAAAGTGTAAAAAACACTTTTGCGCCAATTATGGAGAAAAAAAGAAAATTTGATGGAGAGTGATGAGAAAATATTACAACACGATGATTTTGCAGAGATTATGAAGAACTATACCGGATGACTGGTGATAAATAAAGCAAATAACCAGGATTAATCTGTATTAATTTATAAGAAAGTAACTTAATACCCGCAGAATGATTTCTGCGGGTAAGTATTAGCTTATTTTTTCGAGCATTAATCCCGCGCGTAATCCCAACGCTACCAACGGATTAGGGAATAACACATACTCTACATCATGGGTTACGGTAAAACGTTCCTCCCCGTCCTGCGCCAGTAATGTTCCTTTCTCAAACGGCATAAAATTCAGCGTGTCACTTGCCATATGCATTTCGAAGGACGGCGAGTGGCGAGTAATTTGCGAAACCACCCGATAACGGAGTGGCGGCGTTCTCACAATACCGACACTATCACCAGATAGCAGCGCAGCAATTGCGCTGGCAGTGACTGCAAACTGGCGAAGATCGTTTTGTCCAAAGGGCAACGCTTTGCCGAGTTCCAGCGTACAGGCCAGCGCGCCAAAATGTCTGGCGCTGAAATGAGTAAACGTACCACCAGGCTCCTGATGGAACACCAGTGCCTCCAGACCCGCCGCACCCAGCCACGTCAGAAATTTCTCGTCCCAGGGAATGTCGCGTTGCGGTAATACACCGAACTGCGGATGCAAGGAGCCACGAATTGCGGTATGGAGATCAAGGTGCCAGCGCACAGATTCTTTGCCCTGGTCATAAAAATCTTCCAGGCACTGTTCCAGTTCGCGCGCGCGACAGGTTTCCCCGCTTTCAGCAAATAGCTGCCAACGACCGCCAAACATTCGGTTCATATCGCTATGGCAATAACGTTTCCCTTGCTTCAGCGCAGGAGGATTCCCGAGGATCACCAGCAACCGCCAACGTAACGGGATCTCGCCGTGAGATATCGCGCCAAGCAACGCGTCCAGCATCTCCACAGGTGCCGTCTCATTACCGTGTATTCCCGCTGAAATCACCAGTGCGCCTTGCGGTGGCGTTAATGGCGTCAGTTCCAGCACACCATCGCCCAGCCAGCGCCAGCGAACGCCGTTGATTTCTCGCTCGGTGATAACCGGTTTTTTACCCGTTAAGGTCAGAGCAAGAAAATTATCCATTGCCCCCTCCCTCGCGCTGGAACGGATAAACCGAACCGAGATTCAGTAATTGGCTCAATACATCCAGTGCTTCCCGCCCTTCGCGCAGCAATTGCGGGTCGGCAAGATCGGCAGCAGTAAGACGATCGCGGTAGTAACGATCCACCCAGTCATTTAGCGCATTAAACAGCGTATCGTTCATCATCACCGCCGGATTCACCGCCCGGCGTTCTTCTTCTGTCAATACCACCCGCAACCGCAGGCACGCCGGGCCGCCGCCATTCGCCATGCTTTCACGTAAATCAAAGACTTTTAGTTCGCTAATCGGGTTGTCAGCGGCAAGGAGTTCATTGAGATAACCCCATACTCCGGCGTGTTCCCGACACTCCTGAGGCAGCACCAACATCATGGAACCATCATCGCGGCTCAGCAGTTGGCTGTTAAACAGATATGTAGACACCGCATCTGACACGGAAACCTGAGTCGCCGGAACTTCTATCGCCATAAAACCGTTCACCCGCGCACGCAGGTTTGCCAGTAACTGCACCTGTCGAGCGAACGCCTGTTGATGACAAAACAGCACCTGGCGGTTACTCACGGCAATCACGTCATTATGAAAAACGCCCTGGTCGATAACGTCCGGGTTTTGCTGGGCGAAAATCACCTGTTGGGGATTCACCTGATTCAGCCTTGCCACCGCCTCGCTGGCTTCGCGAGTCTGCCGCGCCGGATAACGGGAAGGCCGGGTATCATTGCCTTCTTCTCGCCCGTAGACAAAAAGCTGCATACCTGGTTCGCCATAATGACCGCCGAGACGATTGTGGTTTGCCGCTCCCTCATCACCGAGCAAGGCTACCTGCGGCAACGCCGAATGGACGGTGAATTTTTCTTCATCGTTAAAAATCGCTTTTAACAGCGATTCGGTGACGGGGGCTTCCAGCGAACGGTGAAATTTATTGTTCAGGTTGGCAACGGTGAGATGCACTTTGCCATCCAGCGTATCGGCAGATGGCGCGATCGTTGCCGCATTGGCTACCCACATTGGCGAAGCGGAGCTGACGCTGGAAAGCCAGTGCGGTGCCTGGCGGGCAACCTTTTCCAGTACCTGCTCATCGCTGCCGCTGAAACCCAACTGACGCAGCACCGGAATAAACGGACGCTCGTGCGGCGGGATCACCGCCTGGGGGAATCCCGCGTCGGCAAGGGCTTTCATTTTCAGTAAGCCCTGCTTCGCCGCCAGTCGCGGGTTAGAGACCTGAAAACGGTGACTGGTGGAGGCTTCATTACCAAACGACAGGCCCGCGTAATGATGCGTCAGCCCTACCAGCCCGTCGAAATTGATTTCCCAGGCGTTCATCGCACCACCTCATCGGAAAAATCCAGCCCAGGGTTAAGCGTGGCGGGCAATGTTAACGAGTCCGACTCCAGACTCGCCATCGGCCAGGCGCAGTAATCTGCGGCATACCAGGCGCTGGGGCGATGGTTACCGGAAGCGCCAATGCCGCCGAATGGCGCGGTACTGGCAGCGCCGGTAAGCGGTTTGTTCCAGTTAACAATCCCCGCCCGCGCCTCCAGCAACAGTTGATCGAATTTTTCCCGCTCGGGGGAAACCAGTCCGCAAGAGAGTCCGAAGCGAGTGTTATTCGCCATTCGAATCGCTTCATCGAAAGTATCATAACGCCAGACGCGCAATAACGGTCCGAACACCTCTTCATCTGGTACGCCAGCAACGCCTGTCATTTCAATGATCCCCGGCGTCAGCAACGATGTCCCTGCTTGTAATAAGCGCGGCGCAAGCAGGGTTCGTCCGCCCATCGCTTCCAGTTGCTGCCAGGCAGTAACCACCTGCTGTGCGGCCTGTTCAGAAATCAGCCCGCCAATAAACGGCTGCGGTTCGTCATCCCAGTTGCCCGGCGTTAATCGCTGGCTGACGGCAACCAGGCGGGCAAGAAATGCATCGCCCTGCGCTCCACTTTTCAACAATAAACGGCGGGCGCAGGTGCAGCGTTGCCCGGCTGTGACAAACGCCGACTGAATGGTCAGATGGACAGCCGCGTCGATATCCGCCACCTCATCGATAATCAGCGGGTTATTGCCGCCCATTTCGAGGGCGAGAATTTTCTCCGGCTGACCGGAAAGCTGACGATGCAACTGGTAGCCAGTATTGGCGCTACCGGTAAACAGCAAGCCGTCGAGATCCTCCAGCGCACTCAGCGCCTGACCCGTTTCACGCCCGCCCTGCACCAGGTTCAGCACGCCCGGCGGCAAGCCAGCCTGCTGCCATAAACGCATTACCGCTTCGCCACTCCACGGTGTCAGTTCGCTGGGTTTAAAGATAATGGTGTTACCTGCCAGCAATGCCGGAACGATATGTCCGTTCGGCAAATGACCAGGGAAATTATACGGCCCAAACACCGCCAGCACGCCGTGCGGGCGATGGCGCAGGCTCGCCGCGCCGTCCGGCATTTCGCTACGCTGCTCGCCGGTACGAACATGATACGCCTTAATTGAGATGGCGATTTTATTGATCATCGCCATCACTTCGGTTGCCGCTTCCCAGCGCGGCTTACCGGTTTCTCTGGCAATAATCGCGGTTAATTCGCCTTTATTGCTTTCCAGCAGTGCGGCAAAGCGTTCGACAACTGCCAGACGTTCAGCAAATGAGAGACGCGCCCAGCGCGGAAACGCCGCACGGGCAGCCCGACAAGCCTGCTCAACCTGAGCGGCATCGGCATCATTGCCCTGCCATAACACCTCGCCCGATACCGGATTACGCTTCACACGCAATGCGCCCTGGCCCGTCACCCAGTCACCGTTGATCCATAAAGTCATGCTGTTTTCTCCTCTGCGCACAGGCGCACCAGACGAACGCGATCCCCTGCGTGGCATTTGAGGGCATCCAGTTGTGCGGCGGTTAAAATCAAACGCTCGGTCGCTGGATCGGTACGCACCAGCACCACGCGGAAATGGTGATAATTTTCATTGGCGACCAGGCAGGCCGGGAAATCGCCCTGCGCAGGCTGCCCTTCTGCCACTTCCACCAGCCGACTTTTACGGATGGCACGCACGCGGTCGATGTCACACTCAAGCGTCGGCCCGCCGTCAAAGATGTCGATATAGTTACGGTAGCGAAAACCTTCTTTCTCCAGCACCGCACGGGCAGGCGCGGTTTGCGGATGTACCTGACCGATGACGTCCTGGGCTTCCTGGGATAAAAAGTGGGTATAGATCGGATGTTTCGGCATCAGTTCTGCAATAAACGCCTTTTGCCCGGTGCCGCAGAGAAAATCGGCGCGGCTAAAATCCATCGAAAAGAAGCGTTTACCGAGGCTTTGCCAGAACGGTGAATAGCCGTGTTCGTCAATCACCCCGCGCATTTCGGCAACCACTTTGTCATTAAACTTGTCGCGAAAAGCCGCCATAAACATAAAGCGCGATTTCGACAGCAAATAGCCGTTGCCCTCTTTGCGCCAGTCCGGGTCGAGAAACAGCGTGCACAACTCGCTGCTGCCGGTGTGATCGTTACTGAGAAACAGCGTCGGCAGCGCGTTATAGACATTCAGCTCTTTTGAGGCGTGAACCAACGTGCCGACGCGATAGTTGTACCAGGGATCGTTCAGCCCAACTGCCACCTCAATGGCACAAATCCCCGCCACTGTGCCTGTCTCGCTATCTTCCAGCACGAACACATAGCCCTGCTCACTTTTGGGCAGTTCGCCTTGCCAGGTTTTGATTGCCCTTTCGATACGCGCCGAAAGCGTGGCTTCATTGGCGGGAAGCGACGTCAGGCCGCCGCCCGTTTTGCTGGCAAGCTGCATCAGCGCCGAGACATCTGAGCGCTCAACGGGACGGATGACCATCATGATGAACCTCGGCTAACAAAGTGGTCGCAAGCAGCTGCAAAGCGATCCAGTCCGGTCGTCACCTCTTCTTCGCTGACATTGAGCGCAGGCGCAAAACGCACCACGTTGCCACCCGCAATCAGTACCATCACGCCTGCTTTCGCCGCTTCCTGAGAGATCTGTTTCGCTTGCCCGGCGTAATCGGTATTCAACACGCAACCAATCAACAAACCTAAGCCGCGAACTTCACTGAACAAACCGTAGCGGTGATTAACTGTATTAAGACGCTCAACAAACCAGTCGTGACGCTGCTTAACCCCGTTAAGCATCTCTGGCGTGTTAATGAGATCCAGCACTTTGTCTGCCACCGCCGAGGCCAGCGGATTACCGCCATAGGTGGTGCCATGAGTGCCAACGGTCATCACGCTGGCGCACTCTTCGGTTGCCAACAACGCACCGACCGGGAAACCGCCGCCCAGCGCTTTCGCGGTAGTTAACAGATCAGGCGTCACACCGTAGTGCATATAGGCATACAGTTCCCCGGTGCGCCCGACGCCAGTTTGTACTTCATCAAAAATCAGCAATGCATTGTGGCGGTCACACAATTCACGCAGACCATGTAAAAACGCGTTGCTGGCTGGCACCACACCGCCTTCCCCCTGGATGGGTTCGACAATCACCGCACAGGTAGAGTCGTCAATCAGCGCGCTGGCAGAGTTAATATCGTTATATGCGGCATGACGAATATCCGGCGGCAGTGGCGCAAAATCCTGTGAATAGGCTGGCTGACCGCCCGCACTGACGGTAAACAGCGTGCGACCATGAAACGCATTTTTAAACGCCACGATACCGCTCTTATGGCTGCCGTAGCGGTCGTGAGCGAATTTACGCGCCAGTTTTAGCGCCGCTTCATTGGCTTCCGCACCGGAGTTACAAAAGAAGACGCGATCGGCAAACGTGGCGTCGATCAATTTTTTCGCCAGTCGCAGTACCGGCTCGTTGGTGTAACCGTTGCCGGTATGCCAGAACTTACTCGCCTGTTCGTTCAGCGCCTCACGCAGTTCCGGGTGCGCATGGCCCAGCGCGTTCACCGCAATGCCACCCGCGAAGTCGATATACTCTTTCCCCTGCTGATCCCACAAGCGCGAACCTTCGCCACGTACCGGTATAAACGGTGCCGGAGCGTAAACAGGTATCATCCATTCATCAAAGTTTTCACGCGTAATTGGCTGAGACATAGCGACCTCTACAGTAAATAATTCGTTATTTATATGTTAATAATAAGTAATGTTTGCGCTGTAAATGTAGATTGCATGGTTCGTGCCAGCCAGTGATAAAAGTGCATAAATCGCGGAGGCTAACTGGAAATCAAGGAGTTATAACCAAACCATATGCATTTAAAGTGCATATAAAGTGAATACGTTTGCGATGTGGGTGAATAAAAAGAATAAAAAACGCAATGTTATGCAGAAGTAAAATATAATTCTGGAATTGTGATCATTGACGAAATTTACTGGAAATTACTGCGCCATTCTGACGCAGCGCGCACCAAAAGCGGGCATTTTTTGCGCCATCGTTGACATCATTAACAACTATCGATCAAATCACTTAACAACAGGCGGTACGCAAAGCGAAATTCTGCTACCATCCACGCACTCTTTATCTGAATAAATGGCAGCGACTATGAAATTTGTCTCTTTTAATATCAACGGCCTGCGCGCCAGACCTCACCAGCTTGAAGCCATCGTCGAAAAGCACCAGCCGGATGTAATTGGCCTGCAGGAGACAAAAGTTCATGACGATATGTTTCCACTCGAAGAGGTGGCGAAGCTCGGCTACAACGTGTTTTATCACGGGCAGAAAGGCCATTATGGCGTGGCGCTGCTGACCAAAGAGACGCCGATTGCCGTGCGTCGCGGTTTTCCCGGTGACGACGAAGAGGCGCAGCGGCGGATTATTATGGCGGAAATCCCCTCACCGCTGGGCAATGTCACCGTGATCAACGGTTACTTCCCGCAGGGTGAAAGCCGCGACCATCCGATAAAATTCCCGGCAAAGGCGCAGTTTTATCAGAATCTGCAAAACTACCTGGAAACCGAACTCAAGCGTGAAAATCCGGTGCTGATTATGGGCGATATGAATATCAGTCCTGGCGACCTGGATATTGGCATTGGCGAAGAGAACCGTAAGCGCTGGCTGCGTACCGGAAAATGCTCTTTCCTTCCGGAAGAACGCGAATGGATGGAGAGACTGATGAGCTGGGGGTTGGTCGATACCTTCCGCCAGGCGAATCCGCAAACAGCCGATCGTTTCTCATGGTTTGATTACCGCTCAAAAGGTTTTGACGATAACCGCGGTCTGCGTATCGACCTGCTTCTCGCCAGCCAACCGCTGGCAGAATGTTGCGTAGAAACCGGCATCGACTATGAAATCCGCAGCATGGAAAAACCGTCCGATCACGCCCCCGTCTGGGCGACCTTCCGCCGCTAATTTAGCTGTTCTCCTGGCTCAAACTGGGTCAGGAGAATTAACCTTGAGAAAAATCAACAAACTGTCAGTAATGATTTGTTGCCTGCCGCCCTTTGTTATACCGTCACTGCGTTTTTAGTTGTCTGACCACTTCTCTATTATCAAGTTTGATATAGGAAACTCCACAATGAACGCTGAGCGTAAATTTCTTTTTGCCTGTCTTATTTTTGCGCTGGTCATTTACGCTTTCCACGCTTTCGGTTTATTCGAGCTGCTCACCGATTTACCTCACTTACTGACACTCATTCGCCAGAGCGGATTGTTCGGTTATAGCCTCTATATTCTGTTATTCATCATTGCCACCCTCTTTCTGTTACCAGGAAGCATACTGGTGATCGCTGGAGGAATAGTTTTTGGCCCGCTCTTAGGGACACTACTATCATTAATTGCCGCCACGCTGGCCTCCTCGTGCTCATTCCTGCTGGCGCGCTGGCTGGGACGTGATTTACTGCTGAAATACGTTGGCCATAGCCATACCTTTCAGGCCATTGAAAAAGGCATTGCGCGTAACGGTATTGATTTTCTTATTCTGACCCGCTTAATCCCGTTGTTTCCTTACAATATTCAAAATTACGCTTACGGATTAACCACAATCACCTTCTGGCCTTATACCCTTATTTCGGCACTCACGACCCTGCCCGGTATTGTTATTTATACCGTGATGGCAAGCGATCTCGCCAATGAAGGCATTACGCTGCGCTTTATTTTACAACTCTGTCTGGCGGGCCTGGCGCTGTTTATTCTCGTCCAGCTCGCCAAACTCTACGCCCGACACAAACATGTGGATCTGTCTGCTTCGCGCCGCAGCCCACTTACTCACCCAAAAAATGAAGGATAGAACGATGTTGCAACATTATTCAGCGTCATGGAAAAAAGGACTGGCTGCACTCTGCTTACTGGCTGTTGCTGGGCTTAGCGGCTGCGATCAAAAAGAGAATGCGGCGGCAAAAGTGGAATACGACGAACTTTCGAACAGCCAACCGCTGCGTGTCGATGCTAATAACCATACGGTAACCATGCTGGTGCAAATTAATGGTCGTTTCCTCACCGACGACACTCGTCACGGTATTGTGTTTAAAGATGGCTCCAACGGACATAAATCGCTGTTTATGGGTTATGCGACCCCGAAAGCATTTTATGAAGCCCTGAAAGAGGCAGGTGGTACGCCAGGCGAAAACATGACGATGGATAATAAAGAAACGACTCATGTCACAGGCAGCAAACTGGATATTTCGGTCAACTGGCAAGGGGCGGCAAAAGCGTATTCCTTCGATGAAGTGATTGTTGACCGTAATGGCAAGAAACTGGACATGCGCTTTGGCGGTAATTTAACGGCAGCAGAAGAGAAGAAAACGGGTTGCCTGGTGTGTCTGGATAGCTGCCCGGTCGGCATCGTCAGCAATGCAACATACACTTATGGTGCGGTTGAAAAACGAGGGGAAGTTAAATTCAAAGGCAATGCCTCGGTTCTCCCGGCGGATAACACGCTGGCAACGGTTACCTTTAAAATCACCGAATAAAGCCAGGATAAAGGATGATGAAGATGCAATCGCGAAAAATCTGGTACTACCGTATAACCCTCATCATCCTGTTGTTCGCTATGCTGCTGGCATGGGCGCTGCTTCCCGGCGTCCATGAGTTTATCAATCGCAGCGTTGCGGCGTTTGCCGCCGTGGACCAACAGGGTATAGAACGCTTTATTCAGTCTTACGGCGCACTGGCGGCAGTTGTCTCGTTCTTGTTGATGATTTTACAGGCCATTGCTGCACCGCTACCTGCGTTTTTGATCACCTTTGCCAATGCGTCGCTGTTTGGCGCGTTCTGGGGCGGCTTGCTGTCGTGGACCAGTTCGATGGCCGGCGCGGCGCTGTGCTTTTTTATCGCCAGAGTGATGGGCCGCGAAGTGGTGGAAAAGTTAACGGGTAAAACGGTACTCAATAGTATGGACGGCTTTTTTACCCGCTATGGTAAACACACCATTCTGGTATGCCGATTATTGCCTTTTGTGCCTTTTGATCCCGTAAGCTATGCTGCCGGTTTGACTTCAATACGTTTTCGCTCGTTTTTTATCGCCACCGGGCTTGGTCAGTTACCAGCGACTATTGTTTATTCCTGGGCGGGCAGCATGTTAACAGGCGGTACCTTCTGGTTTGTCACCGGACTGTTTATTCTGTTTGCCCTGACCGTGGTGATTTTTATGGCGAAGAAAATATGGCTTGAGCGCCAGAAGAGGAATGCCTGATGGGTTTACCGCCGCTTAGCAAAATTCCTTTCATTTTACGTCCGCAGGCGTGGCTGCATCGTCGCCATTACGGCGAGGTGCTAAGCCCGATTCGCTGGTGGGGGCGGATCCCGTTTATCTTTTATCTGGTGTCGATGTTTGTCGGCTGGCTGGAGCGCAAACGCTCACCGCTCGATCCGGTAGTACGATCGCTTGTCAGCGCGCGCATTGCGCAAATGTGCCTGTGTGAGTTTTGCGTGGATATCACCAGTATGAAAGTCGCCGAGCGCACTGGCAGCACCGATAAACTGCTGGCAGTGGCTGACTGGCGGCAAAGCCCACTCTTTAGCGATGAAGAACGGCTGGCGCTGGAGTACGCCGAAGCCGCAAGCGTAACGCCGCCAACGGTCGATGATGCCCTGCGTACCCGACTGGCTGCGCATTTTGACGCCCAGGCGCTCACCGAACTGACGGCATTGATCGGCCTGCAAAACCTGTCAGCCCGTTTTAATTCTGCCATGGACATTCCCGCTCAGGGGCTGTGCCGTATTCCTGAAAAACGTTCTTAAGGAGGGTACTACCTTCACTTCTACCTCTGCCTCCCAAACTCCGTAAAACTCATGCACAATCACCATATTACAGTCAACCCGAACATTATGAGCTCCACTGAATTCTACTGTTCACCCCCTAAATCAAGCATAAAATGGGGGCATATTTGGGGGCCCATTGTGTTCAGTCAGTTTCAGGAGCCCCCATATGGCACTTACAGCCAGACAAGTCGAAACAGCCAAACCTAAAGACAAAGATTATAAACTCTCTGATGAACGTGGTTTATATCTGCTGGTAAAAACCACGGGAGCACGCTACTGGCGCTTTAAGTACAGGATAGCAGGAAAGGAGAAAAAACTGTCCTTCGGTGTCTATCCTGACGTCTCCCTTGCAGAAGCCAGAACCAAACGCGACGATGCAAGGAAAATTATCTCCGAGGGCGGTGATCCCGGTGAAAAGAAACGAAGGGAAAAACTCTCACAGAAAATCTCTGTCACCAACACCTTCCATGCTCTCGCAATCGAATGGCATCATCATAAATCTTTATCATGGTCTGACAGTTACGCCAGAAGCGTACTGGAAGCTCTGGATAAAGACGTTTTCCCGTATCTGAGCAACCGGAGCGTTACTGATATCCTTCCACTGGAAATGCTGGAAATACTACGTCGAATTGAAAAACGAGGCTCTCTGGAAAAACTACGCAAGGTCCGGCAATACTGCAATCAGATTTTCCGTTATGCCATAGCCACAGGACGAGCCACTGTCAATCCAGCCTCAGAACTGAGCAGCACGCTGGCGGCACCAAAAACCGCACATTTTCCCCATCTGAGAGCGGATGAACTTCCTGTTTTTCTCCGGAAGCTCGCTGACTATCACGGCAGTCCTGTCACTCGTATGGCTACAAACCTGCTGATTCTGACCGGGCTCAGAACGATTGAATTGCGACTGGCCGAATGGTCAGAAATTGATTCTAGCAACGCACTCTGGCATATCCCTAGAGAGAGAATGAAAATGCGCCGGCCTCATATTGTTCCTCTGTCACGCCAGGTCATTTCTGTTCTGCAGGAATTACATGGTTTTACCGGACAGTATCGCCTTATGCTACCCGGACGTTGCGATGTAAACAAACCTATGAGTGAAGGCTGCATCAATATGGTGCTCAAACGTATCGGTTACGATGGCAGGGCAACCGGTCATGGTTTTCGTCACACCATGAGTACCATTCTGCACGAACAGGGCTTTAATTCTGCCTGGATTGAAATGCAGTTAGCTCATGTGGATAAAAACTCCATCAGGGGTACCTATAATCATGCACATTATCTCGATGGTCGCCGTAAAATGATGCAGTGGTACGCTGATTACATTGATTCTCTTATGGGAAAAACGCACAAATGAAATAAACCATCCCCCACCAACTGCAGCGGTTGGTGGGGGCTTAACTGTTATTTTTTGATTTTTGCCTTCAGGCGTGTCCACAGGAAAATGCAAACTGCGGTATATACCCGTGTGATAAACAACAGTTTAAGGCTGAAATACTCTCCTGCCTCGCTGGCATTCGTTTCAAACATAGCGAAAAGAACACTCTGCGAGAACTCATGACTATAAATAAAATAATAACAGAGTGCTGTCAGTGACGTAGTCCAGAGAATAATACCGACAACCGCTGCAATAATTTTTATCCGTTCTGGAAAAAGAAACACGGGTATCCGCCACAGGGAGCTGAATAACAGTGAATCTCGTATTCCATTTATTCCACCGTATCCGGTGCTGAAGATAATCACCTGCAGCAGGGTGGAAAAGATAAAGTATCGCCCCCGTGCGCTCCGGCTGAAAGCAGGTCTGCTGTTTCCGGCATTTAAATGTATTGACCATCTCCCGGTAAAATGTAATAAATCCCCCGTTACCGGAAAACCGATGAACAGAATTCGGACAGAAAATGAGTTCCTCAGTTACCTGTTGCGTTTCCCCCGGTCTGATGAGCCAGAGACACAATGGTCTGTACCGTTCTGTTGATATTAAACCGGTATTCGATATCTTCTCTGGCGCTGGCAACCATCATCCTGAAGCGTTCCGGGCGGGACAAAAAATCCCGAAGCGCACTGGTCCATGCAGTCATATCTCCCACAGGTAAAAGTGTTCCTGTCACATTTTTCTGAATGGCATCCGGGATCCCGCCAGTCTCACTGGCAATAACGGGAACACCGGAGGCTGACGCTTCAGCCAGGACCATGCCAAATGCCTCATTTTTCAGAAGGCATGATAGCACACTGGCAACCCGGTATATCGGTAACGCCGGGAAAACAGCACCAGCCATGAAAACATCACCACTCATTCCCAGTGATTCAATCTGCAGGCGAAGGCGTTCTTCGTATTCCTCACGACCAGCGCCCACCACGAGCCATCGAAATACTTTCCCTTCCATCTTCAGTTGGTGCAACACCCGGAGCATAAATTCATGCCCTTTCTCGGGACGCAACATACCCACCTGGACAATCAGCGGGATATTGCCCGCTGATTCTGTCCATCCCTGAATATGCGGAGGTAACTGTTGCCTGACTTCTCTGTGTAATACAGAAACGATGCCAGCATATCAGACGGCTCAGGCCTGCAATGTTACTGTCATGACCACTGTGGCAGATTACCAGATCAGGTCTGAATTACCGGATTACCTGCCGCAGTCTGATGATGGAAGGAAGGTGAAGACTGTTCCTGAAAGGAATAAAAGTAACATCATGTCCGATTGTTCTGGCTTCATGAGCTATTTTACTTTTTTCCCTGCAGGCGAGTAAAACAGAATGCCCCTGTTTCTGGAGCGCTGTCATCTGTGCCAGAGCCTGTAACTCCTGGCCACCAATATCTGGTGAAGACTCAGTGAATAAAATCTTCATTATTAATTCTCTGGTAATCTTGGCCCCTTATGAAGAGCCAGTAATGAAGAGAAAAATGGCGTGATATAATAAAAAGGCACCGTTTCAGCCAACCGCAATATTCCCGTTCTTTTGTACTAATACGTCCTATAAGTAATGAACCTTTTACAGGGCAGTTCATTCTTCTTTCCGTTGTATATAAATAAGATAAACCAAGTTCTCTGGTGAGATTAATATAATCTCTGCTATAATATCCTGCAGGCCAGCATAGATGGGGACTACAGTATCCCAGTTTTTCCTTCAGACATTGTTTGCCTGTCATAATAGCTTCTTCCATGAGTCGGCACTGCTCAGTACGTGGTACAGACAGTCTGTCCCAGCGTTTATGTGAATGGGTATGTAAATGGAATTCAACAAGACCGGAATCACGCATTTCCCGGACTTCAGACCAGCGAAGCATCACTTCATCGGAACGGTTATCTGCAATCAACTGCTCACAGTCGCGATGCGAATATTCCCGTTTCTGTCTGTAACGCACCTTCCCGTCACCAATCAACCCTGTAATGAGAAAAATATGCGTATGAAGATTGTATTCCTTCAGTACCGGCCATGCCCGGAACCAGTTATCAAGATATCCGTCATCGAATGTAATCATGAAGCTCTTTCTTGGAAGCATTCCCCCCTGATAAAAATATTAAAGTTCAGCGGATGTTACTGTCCGCCAGTTATTTTTTGCGAGCCACTCTATCTGTTCACAAAATATTTCAGGTGAAAGTGTCACAAGCCCCGGACAGCGACTGACATGATGGTACATCAGTACGGGAAGATGTCTTGCATTCAACATAAAGCATTATCACCAGTTAGTTATACAGTAAATATACCCCGAGTAAAAACAGGGCGGTTTAGGATATGTCTGGCTCCGGGTATTCTACTATGTAATCAGGGAATAATGGACAATGAGAATACAACAGACACTTTTAATATTTCCGACTGTTTATCAAAATAATTTTATCCTTTGTGAATATATTGTTTTTATCATATGATTTACTTATTTTCCAGGAAAATAAAATCCTTCGATTTCAGGACGCTCAGAGGAATATACCTGCTTCCGTCAAAAATCATAAAAACCGTGTCCCGATTAGTTTTAGCAGCAGGATCAAATGCAGTAATATCATGATCTTATACCAGTAAGCCACTGGGAAATGCCCTCAAAATGTCGTGCACTGATTTTTCGGTTGAGAGCCTCATAATACCTAATATTACTGGCCGTAATAATCCGGAGGCACAGCATAGCTTTCTTGTACAGAGGCATCATGATGAACAGGATTAATACCGTCACAGATGCACAAGTTTTACCCGTGATAAAGAATCCCGTTTTGTCCGCACTTGCCTGCGCCAGCGTTGAAAACGTGCCGGTTATTGTAGTTAAGTTATTGCCGCTAACTTTTTCACAACCCACCTATCCGGATATTTCCTTATTCTTCATATATTACATCTCATAAATTTAAATGTGAGTTTCTCATGGGTAAAATAAATTATACGAATCGCATCAATAGGAAAGACAGACGGTGCTGCCGATATAAAACGGGAAGTGACGGGATAAGCAGTTATGTGAATATTGTTTCAAAAAATGATATTTTGTGTTGTTAAAGTATAACTTTGCAATAAGCTATCCATGATGGGATTCTGTAAATGAACAAAACACTCTCTTCAATTCTGCTCATCTTCGGTATCTGTGCATCATCACTGGCTGCTGATAAAAAAGAACCGTCAGTTTTCCACGATGTGAAGGGCAGGAAGCATCGGCTGTTTCAGCCAGCGTCAAACGGAACTATCTCCAGAAACAGGTGCTTCACAGGAAAGATGACTAGGTGCTCCTCAGTCAGCAGCGTCCTGTTGTCTGGGTGAATCTTCGTGAGCTGGTAAGTAAAGGTGATAATTTAGTCACAGCGCATCTCACCGCCAGGGGGAATAAAGCCGATATTCAGTATCGGGTGCGCATTGACTGTAAGAACGAAAACGCTATCTGGCAGCGCCAGGGATGAACGCTTGAAGATAACCACAGAGTATGAACAAACGGACTCTACATGTTCATTATGACTAAAAAAACGCTGCACGTTCTCTGTTTTATTTTACGTTGCTGTCATAACGTGTTTACCTCAATTTTCGGGAACGTGTTCTTAGCGCTTAGACTACCCCTGAATCTTCTGCTGTTGAAGGGCCGTAACAGGGTAAGTGATAACAGATGTCTGGACATATAGGAGCAAATTCACCGATTTACTTAATCATGATGTTATTTTGTAAAATAAGCTGAGGGGAGTTTCACATAATGTTAGTTTTTGTGTAAACGCAAGAAGGAAAATCAATAAAATTAATATATAGTTATATGTTGTAGGTGTGAGTATGACTGTTTGGCCGTGGAGTGCATTCCTAAATTAGGATTGGATAATTTAAGGTTTAACACATTATTAAATACGGCAAATTACAGTAAAATACTTTGCCGTATTTAGAAATAAAATTAAATTTTTCTATAGAATATTATTTATCTGAATTTTCGGTGGCCTTCCAGTTTTATATTATTCATTTTATCCAGAGCATCACGTAGTGACTCTATATTCCCCGACTCAACCTTCTCTTTTGCAAGATTGATTTCATTTTGTAGTTTCTTCAACTCATTCTTATAACTTTCCACTGCGACTTTATCGTTGCTGTTTATTTTTTCAGGAAGAGTATTCATGGAAGCATTTACAGCTTTGTCCATCATATCAAGAGCATTTAATAGAGATTTTTTATCACCAGAGGATTGTAGAGTGCTCATATTTCTTGCAAGGCTCTGCATATTTTTATCCAGTCCGGAAGCCAAAGATATATGACTGGTAGATAAACACATTACAAGTATAGAACTCACAATAAAGAATTTTTGTTTCTTCATTAATTTACTCCTATTCGAAAGTGATTATCGTCATGGCAATTTAACTTTATTATTCTATCTTTTATGGATGTACATCTCCTATATGGGTATACACAAGAAAATGTGATGCATTTCTAAAAACTATTCTACTTTATTCGGTATTGCTGAATGATTCACCATTAAGAAAATAGATATAACAGTTCTTTATTTCTTTTATTTAACATGGTTGTATTAAATATTCAACAGGTTTTCTAATACCAGTTGGGCTTTGTTGAAAAAATCTGATTTAGGGTAAGAGCCCCGTAGCTAGTTGTGCTTTCAGGCAATACGCACGCTCTCAGGCATACCTACTTTCGTGATTTTATTCAGCGCTAGCGCCATGACCATACCCTCTGCAACCTGACCATCGTAGTCACGCAGCGTCAGTGAACCTCCGAACAACTGTTTTACCCGGTACATCGCTGTTTCCGCTATCGAACGACGGTTATAATCTGTTGTCCATTTACACCGGGCATTACTTCCGGTCAGCCGCTGATTAGCCACTGCACGGTTACGGTCTTCGTATTCACCGGGCTAGTAACCCGCACCTTTTCGGGAAGGGGTAAGCGCGCTGATTTTCTTACGCCTCAGTTCATCGTGACAGAGTCGGGGGTCGTAAGCCCCGTCTACCGCTGCAGCCATGATTTTTCTGTGAGTCTGTTGGAGAAGCCCCGGGAAGGCTTCTGAGTCCGTGACGTTGTTCAGCGACAGGTCTGCACAGACAATTTCATGTGTGTTGCCATCAACAGACAGATGCGACGCCCCTCTTTGCCGTGCTTTTTGGCTTTCCTTTCGCCTTCCCCAAAGACTTTTAGCCCGTTGGAATCAATCACGAGGTGTATGATTTCACCCCGGGTGGGGATTTATGTATAAGAAACAGCGTATTCGTGAGGGGTGAGCCATGAATAAAATCCCTTTTGAAGTATTAATCCACTCTGAAAATGCATTAATCTGCGCAAAGGAAATGGACGCGTTATTAATTAAGTTAATTGATATTCCGGAAAGTGGCGATAAAACATATTCGATGACGGACAGGCGACAATGTGGTTATCTGTGCTGGCGTTTGGCAGACAGGCCGAAGCACTGGCCAGACACCAGAAAGGCGAACTGGTAAGCGTGGCAGGTAACATGCAGGTCAGCCAGTGGACAGGGCAGAACGGGAAAACGCGGCAGGGACGGCAGGTTATCGCAGACAGCGTAATCAGTACTCAAACGGTGCGGCCAGGAGGAAGCAGACGCGAAACCACAGGTACACAGGGTAATCAGCCACCAACGGGAGGCGACGCCACTTACGGAGATGATATACCCTTATGAATTAAGCGGGGCGCAACATGAACAACAGCACACTGAAGAGCCGGACAATAAGCGACGCGACAGCGGAAGAACTCGAGAGCAGGGGACTGTGGAGACGTGCTGCCAGAAGGTGGCAGGATGTGATGATTACTCTTGAGAAAGACAGTCACAGACAGCTTGCAGTAATGAGAGCAAGGGAATGTATCAGGAAGGCAAAACGCCCGATACCTGAACCGCCCCGGAAATCCTGGAGACTAAACTCCCTGAGAAAGAGGTAAACAGGATGACTAAAAATACTCGTTTTTCCCCCGAAGTCCGTCAGCGGGCGATTCGTATGGTT